>JBJTHJ010000086.1:0-1054 GCA_046094385.1 Candidatus Nanopelagicaceae bacterium | reverse complement strand
CAGATTTTATGGGAACCAGGTTTTGGTAACTCTTTTAGAATATGTTCGACTAGAGGTTTGCCACCAAGTACCCAATGTGGTGAGAATGCCAATGCAGTCTTAAAGAATTCGGGGCGTAGTGTGAGCGCATTTAGAGTTGCTAAGCCACCCATGCTCGAACCAATCATGGCAGTCTCTGAAAAGTTTGGCGTGAAATTCAGGAAGCTTGTGACGGTAGGCACAATCTGTTCAGCGATTAATTGCTGGTAATCATCGCCACGCAGGTCACCAACTTGTAACTCAGTTTTCATTAAAGGCTGGATACCTTTTTCAAATGCACCTTGTGGCGATAGATCCTTGGCTCGACCGTGGATATCGCTTTTAGAACCAGAATGAAAAATTGCGATGATGGCAGGTGGAGTAAGTCCATGCTCTTCAAAGACCTTTATGGCATTTTGTGCCATCCGCCAAGTATTTCGACGTGTTGCAGTTCGGGGATCAAAGACGTTCTGGCCGTCATGTGCAATCAGCAGATGGCTGGGGCGAGCCGGTGACCAAAAATCCACGGTGCGACCTGCGATTTCTGCACGTTTTACAACGCCAGGCACTCGACGAACTTGGTAATGCGAAATCACCTGCATGATGAAACACTAGCACCATGAAGCGGAACATCATGTGGTTTAGAAGAGATCTACGACTAGGCGATAACCCAGCGCTACTTGCAGCTATCGCAAATAGCGATGAGATTGTTCCGCTCTTTATTTTGGACCCGAATTTGATCAAGCAAGCTGGTTCAAAGCGTTTGGCATACCTTGCAAATTCACTTCGTGCCTTAGATCAATCCCTTGATGGAAGATTACATATCGTGGCCGGCGATCAAGTTGAGGTGCTGAAGAGCTATCAAGCCGCAGAGGTTCATATTTCAGAAGAGTTCGAACCTTACGGCGCTGCCAGAGATAAGAAAGTGGCAGCAGCTGGAGTAAAGTTGATAAGAACCGGCAATCATTATGCAGTTGCTCCAGGGAGAGTCAGAAAGCCAGACGATACCAACTATCGGGTTTACACTCCTTTTTAC
>JBJTHJ010000085.1:0-19724 GCA_046094385.1 Candidatus Nanopelagicaceae bacterium | reverse complement strand
GTATATGGCGATTTAAATAAAGATGGTGTTATCGATCCAGTGGATCGATAACACCATCTTTATTTAAATCGCCATATACATCAGTCGCAGCGTTGAAACCTTCATTTGGTTTCATGGTACGTACCTTTGAAACTACGACATAGCCTTCAAGGCCAGCATTCTCAGCGATCCAACGAAGCGGTTCATCACATGCTTTGCGAACTAATCGGACACCAACCGCCTTATCGCCCGTAAATCCGAGATCACCTTCTAGTGAATCTGCTGCGTGAACTAACGCCGCACCTCCACCGACCACGATTCCTTCTTCTACGGCAGCACGAGTTGCAGAGATAGCATCTTCAAGGCGAAGTTTCTTCTCTTTCAACTCAACTTCAGTGTGCGCACCAACTTTGATTACGCAAACGCCACCAGCTAATTTTGCTAAGCGCTCTTGCAACTTGGTGCGATCCCAATCGGAATCGGTAATCTCAATCTCTTTGCGAATTTCTGAGATGCGATCTTGTACTCGTTGCTTCTCGCCCGCACCATCAACGATGGTGGTGTTGTCCTTATCAAGCACCACGCGACGCGCACGACCCAAAACTTCAAGTCCAACTTGATCGAGCTTCATACCAATTTCGGTGGTCACCACAGTTGCGCCAGTTAAGATCGCCATATCTTGCAGCATCGCCTTACGACGATCGCCAAAGCCTGGGGCTTTGACTGCGGCCGATGCGAAGACTCCGCGCATCTTGTTGACCACAAGAGTAGATAGAGCCTCGCCTTCAACATCTTCGGCGATGATCAGAAGTGGTTTTGAAGTCTGTGCGACTTTCTCAAGAATTGGCAGTAATTCAGCGAGCGCTGAAATCTTTCCGCCTGAGATCAAAATATATGGATCGTCTAGAACTGCCTCCATCCGATCGGTATCAGTTACGAAATATGGCGAAATAAAGCCCTTATCGAACTGCATTCCTTCAGTGAAATCTAATTCCAGTGCGGTAGTAGAAGATTCTTCGACGGTGATGACGCCATCTTTTCCAACCTTATCCATCGCCTCTGCAATTAGCTCTCCGATTGCGCGATCTTGAGCAGAGATAGTTGCCACGTTGGCAATCTGATCTTTGCCACTGATTGGCGTGGCATGAGAACTCAAAGTCTCAGAGACTTTAGCGACCGCAGCTTCGATGCCAATCTTCAGATCCATTGGCTGTGCGCCAGCTGCCAAGTTACGAAGTCCCTCTTTGACCATCGCTTGTGCAAGCACAGTGGCGGTGGTGGTACCATCTCCTGCGACATCGTTGGTCTTGGTAGCGACCTCTTTAACTAATTGTGCGCCCATATTCTCTGCCGGATCAGATAGCTCGATCTCCTTGGCGATAGTTACACCATCATTAGTAATAAGTGGTGCGCCAAAAGATTTTGCGATCACGACATTGCGCCCCTTAGGGCCAAGAGTTACTTTGACGGTATCTGCCAGGATATTTACCCCGCGCTCCATCGCTCGACGGGCTACCTCATCGAAATGTAATTGCTTTCCAGCCATTATCGCTTCCTCTTAATCTTCTAATTAATCTTTATTTTTCAATAACTGCGAGAATGTCGCGAGCAGATAGCACTAGGTATTCGTCGTTGTTGTACTTAACTTCGGTTCCACCATATTTGCTATAAAGCACAACATCGCCAACTTTCACATCCATTGGCACGCGAACCCCATCATCGAAGCGACCTGGTCCAACAGCAACCACGGTCCCCTCTTGCGGCTTCTCTTTAGCAGTATCTGGAATTACTAAACCTGATGCAGTTGTCTGCTCCGCAGTCGACGGCTTTACGACAATGCGATCTTCAAGTGGCTTGATATTTACGCCCATTGATTACTCCTTAAAAGTGGGATAGATCTTGTAATTAGCACTCTCTACTGCCAAGTGCTAAGGGCTAAAGGTTAATAATCAGGCGTAAATATTCAAAATCGGCAGCTTCGGCCCGCTATATAGCCCGCTATATAGCAAGGGCAGAGTCTGCAAGCGCCCCTTTGGCAGCCTGGCCACCTGCGACTAACAGGCTACCTAGGGCCGCCACCATCGCCCCATTATCGGTACAGAGCGCAGGGCTTGGAATATGTAGGCGAATCCCGGATCTCTCAGATCTCTCTTTGGCGACCTGGCGAAGTCTGGAATTAGCTGCCACCCCACCTGCGATGACCAAGCGATCGATACCAGAATCTTTACAGGCTCGAAGTGCTTTCAAAAGCAGGACATCCACAATCGCCTCTTGGAAGGAGGCGGCAACATCGGCTCGAACATTATTTGGAGTCTGCTCAATATATCTGGCTACCGCGGTCTTTAGCCCTGAGAATGAGAAATGGTAGGGACGAGTTCGCCAATCTTCAGCAGTGGTCAGTCCACGTGGAAATTCAATATTGACCTGACCGAATGTGGCCTCACGATCTATTGCTGGTCCACCTGGAAAACCTAAATTCAAAATTCGAGCGATCTTATCGAATGCTTCGCCGGCGGCATCATCCATAGTTGCACCAAGTTTCTTAACATCTTTGGTGATCTCATTTACTTGAAGTAAAGATGAGTGTCCTCCGCTTACCAAAAGTGCAATCGTCGGCTCTATCTCCTGTTCATGAGTTAGGTAGTCAACTGCGATATGTGAAGTCAAATGGTTTACTCCGTAGAGTGGTTTATCAAGTGCAGTTGCAAGTCCAGTCGCGCCTGCTACACCCACCAAGAGCGCACCAATTAGACCCGGCCCCTCTGTAACTGCGATTGCATCTACATCTGCCATCTTTAAATTAGCATCTGATAGCGCTTGCTTTAAGACATTTAAAAAGGATTCTAGATGCGCACGACTTGCGATTTCTGGAACCACACCACCAAAGCGAGCATGTTCGTCCATGCTGGATGAGATCACGTTGGCAAGTAAGGTGCGATCACGGACGATTCCAATTGCAGTCTCGTCGCACGAAGTTTCGATACCTAGCACGATGCTCATAATTCTCGCCTCATTATTTGAGCATCTTTACCGTAACCATAATAATTCTTACGGACATTTAACTTCTGGTAACCAATTTTCAAATACAGTGCGATTGCATCCAAGTTGGCGATATCAACCTCGAGCATCATGGCTTCGCCGCCCTTTGATTTCGCCCATTTCTCGAGTTCAGCGATTAAGAAGGAGGCGATTCCTTGCCTTCGATATTTGGGGTTTACCGCGATGGTCATCAGATCCGCTTCTGCGCCGACACTTGGCAGAAATGCACCCGCGTATGCAATTATCTCTTTGTCATCCTCGCCAATTATGAATCTGCGCGTTGGTCCACTGATTTCTTCTCTAAATTGTTCGATGGGCCAAGCAGTCTCTGCAAAGTACTCACGATCCAGCGAGACTAAAACTGGTAGATCAAGCACGGTGGCAGCGCGATAGCTAATCATTTGCGCTCCGAAGTTGGGACCGCATCCGGATGGCGCAAATACAAAGGCTCGGTAATCTGCGCTATTTCGATTAACTTTGTGAAAGCACTTAGCTCTGGGTAAAGATGATTTTGAGATTGGCTGATTTGGTACTTCAAAGCGCCTTCGCCAAAGGTGGGTAATTTTGGAAGTGCTGAAGGTGCGCTCACATTTGGACCGTCAACACGCTCTCCATCTTTGTAGCGAGCCCAATAGAGTTCTTTTCGTCTAGCATCAGTGGCCACAATAAATTCGGACTCAGTGATCGAATAAGCAATGGCATCCAAAGAACAGACTCCGTGGACTGGAAGACCTCTGGCAAATGCAAATGCCCTGGCAAAGATAATTCCGGTTCGTAATCCGGTAAATGGCCCTGGACCCATACCTACAATTACTTGATCGATATTCTCACTTGCAGCACGTTGACCAAATTTGCCAAGTACATCTCCGTGAGTAGTCGCGCCATCTTCGATCTCTTGCCAAATCAAATCATCACCTTTGAATAATGCGAATTGGGTACGCGCGGTCGCAGTATCAATAGCTAAAGTCACTTTCATATCGAAAATCCATGCCATCTTGGGCCGTGGCCTTTGAAATTAACTTCACGCACTTCCTGGTCTCTATTGATATCTACCTCTAGAAAATCACTTGATATATGGCTCACCAATTCGCCACCCCACTCGATGATCGTGATGGCTGACTCTGCATCTAGATCCAGATCCTCTAGTTCGATTAGCGGATTAGCTCCTGCCAATAACCGGTAAGCATCCATATGTATTAACGGTGGATTGCTCTTGTAACTTCTAGCGATCACAAAGGTAGGTGAAGTTACTTCATCGATTGCAAAGACCTTTGCAATTCCCTTAGCCAGCTCTGTTTTGCCAGCGCCAAGTGGCCCCACCAAAGCGACCACATCGCCAACTTTCAATTGTGCGCCTAACCGCTCGCCCAATTTGCGCATCTGCTTCGCGCTTTCAATCCTCATAGATTCTCGCTACTCGTGGCGCCATTCGAGTGGTGATCTCATAGTGAATGGTCTGACACCCTTTGGCCCAAGAGTAAGCATCGAAAGCGCCACCTATCACCGTTACCCAGTCGCCAGACTTTGCGTTGGTATCTGCCCCTAGATCTACTGCAAATTGATCCATTGAGACGCGACCAATGATCGGCGCCGCTTTGCCTTCGTAGGTGATGCCAACTTCACGAGCATTTCTTGGAATTCCATCTGCATAACCCATTGAAACAATCCCGATATTGGTATCCGAAGTAGTTAGCGCTGTAGCGCCATAACCGATCGGATGGCCAGCCGGCAAATTCTTTACCAACACCAACTTTGCTCTTACCTTCATGGCTGGCTTTAGATTCTCATCCCTACCCAATGGCGATAATCCATACATTGCGATCCCCACACGAACCAGATCAAACTTTGCAGCAGGATTGCTGATAGTGGCAGCAGAGTTAGCAACATGCTTAATTGGATCAATCCCTAACGCTTTCAAATCCTGGGTGAACTCGTTGAATTTCGCTAATTGAATTTGATTTTGAACTTCATTGGGTTCATCGGCCCTTGCCAAATGTGTGAAAATTCCGACTACTTTTGAGAGATCACGCCTTAATAAATCAGGCCACTCTGAAGCAAATCCCCCACGACCCATTCCGGTCTCCACCTCTAAATGAATTCGTGCTTTCGGTATGGCACTGATTTGATCAAAGGCGGCAAGTGATGAGACGCCAAGATCGATCTGCTTTTTGACAGCCAGTTCATAGTTCTCACCTGGTGGGAGCAACCAGGCCAAAATCGGCGCTGTTAGTCCAGCATCACGTAGCGTTATCGCTTCATCTAATAGCGCTACCCCCAGCCAATCTGCACCAGCTTCAATTGCAGCTTTTGCGCATGGAATCAACCCATGTCCATAAGCATCTGCTTTCACTACTGCCATAATCGGACTTTGGCTCTTGGCCTTCAGATAACGCAAATTTGCTTTCAAAGCAGCTAAATCAATTATCACCTCTCTCAACTTTCAATCACCACCATGGCCGAGGCGATACCTGCATCATGCGAGATTGAAAGATGCACTTTGGCACCATCAACTAAATCTACGATTTGATTGCGGAATATAAATACTGGTCGACCATTATCTAAGTTGACTACTTCACAATCATGCCAATTTAATCCTGAAGGAACTTGTAGCGCCTTTGCCAGCGCCTCTTTTGCGGCAAAGCGAGCTGCCAGAGAAGCCATGCCTTTGCGCTGCTCATTTTCGGTGAAGAGACGATCTTTTAGACCTGGAGTGCGTTCTATAGACTCTTGGAAGCGTGCGATATCAACAACATCAATTCCGATTCCTTCAATCATCGCGCTACCTGATCTGTTTCTCAGAGGGTACAAATCTATCGACCGCAATCACCATAACAAGCAATGCTCCTCCGATAAATAAGCCACCTAGCAGATCGCTGATCCAATGGGTATTTCGAAATGCTGAGACGATACAGACGCTCAAACTGAAGATTGCAGCTAACACCCCCATTGCCACAGGATGCCATGCATCAGGATGTGAATAGCGATAGAGAATGTATGCCAATACCCCCCAAGTTAAAATCGCATTTGAGGCATGTCCGCTTGGATAAGAGAGACCACCGGCATAGACCAAATCTACGTTTAATTTTGGTTTGGTTCTTCCGATGCCAAGTTTGGCAAGACCAACAACCAAGTTAAGTGCTAGTACCGCCAAAATCGACAAATTCAAAGGTCTCCAAGATTTAAACCTTCTAGCGATTATGAAAGCTGCAATAAATAGAATTGTTGCAGTCACGCCACGCAAACCCAGATTATCGATTCGCAGCAAGATGACTTTCTCAAGCGGAGTTAAAAAAGGCCTATCTGTATTGAAAACTTTGGCATCTAAAGAGATCAATGGCCCGTTGGTTATCACTTGATGAGTTACCGCAAAGAATCCTAGTAATAACAAGCTCGCCCACCTGATGGCGCGCTTAAATTCTTGGCGTCGTGGATCCATTACTCAACCGTGACGGATTTAGCCAGATTTCGGGGTTGATCTACATCCGTACCGCGAGCCACCGCCATCTCGTAGGCAAAAACTTGTAGCGGGACCGCCGCTAAGACTGGTTGCAATATTTGCATGGTGCTTGGAATTCGAATTAGATGAGTGGCACCTGGAATTTCGATACCTTCAGATGCAATCGCGATGACATTAGCGCCACGCGCTTTAACCTCTTGGATATTTGAGAGCATCTTCTCGTCTAAACCATGTTCTTGAGTATTGGGAACAATTGCGATCACTGGTGTTCCTGGTTCAATCAAGGCAATCGGGCCATGTTTAAGCTCGCCACCTGCAAAACCCTCAGCATGGATGTAAGCCAATTCCTTTAACTTCAGTGCACCTTCTAATGCGATTGGATAACCTACATGCCTACCCAAGAACAAGACGGTGTTTTGATCTGCAAATTTGCGAGTTAGTTCTCGTAACGGTTCAACTGTCTCTAGGATCTGTTCCAGTTTGGCCGGAAGCTCCTGCATCTGGTTATAGATATCAATAATTTCCGTATTGCTAATTACCCCTCGGATTTGGCCAAAATAAAGTGCAATCAGATAGGTAGCGATAATTTGGGTTAGCAAAGCTTTGGTAGACGCGACTGCAATCTCTGGACCAGCATGGGTATAGATGACGGCATCCGATTCTCTTGGAATAGTCGAACTATTGGTATTACATACCGCTAGAACTTTTGCACCTTTATCTTTGGCATGGCGAAGCGCCATCAAAGTGTCCATGGTCTCGCCGGATTGTGAGATTGCGATTACCAAGGTCTTCTGATCCACCAATGGATCGCGGTATCTAAATTCGCTGGCTAGCTCAACTTCAACGGGAATCTTGGCCCACTTCTCAATCGCATATTTAGCAACTAAGCCAGCGTGATAAGCGGTGCCGCAGGCAATGACCACGATTTTTTGGAGTGAATTTAATTCTGATTCACTTAATTTCAATTCATCTAATGAAATTTGACCATTATTCAACCTGCCAATCAAGGTGTCAGCGACGGCTTTGGGTTGTTCAAATATCTCTTTAAGCATGAAATGTGCAAAGCCACCCTTCTCGGCAGCGGCAGCATCCCACGTGATTTGATACTCCTTGGGTGTAACGGGAGTACCAGCTAAGTCAGTGATTGAGATTGAATTTGGAGTGATAGTCACAACTTCATCTTGACCTAACTCCACGGCGCGCTTGGTATATTCAATAAAGGCAGCCACATCAGATGCCATGAAATTTTCACCATCGCCAAGACCTACAACTAGTGGTGAGTTACGGCGGACTCCTACGATTAATTCGGGCTTATCGGCATGTACTGCCAATAATGTAAAAGAGCCACGTAATCTTTTGACGGCCTCGCGCATCGCGACCGTTAAATCTCCCCCATGCTCTTTTCGTAAATCGCTCAAAAGATGTGCAACTGACTCGGTATCAGTCTCTGAATGAAAAGTGTGGCCAGCAGATTGTAATTCCGCCTTTAAATCCGAGTAATTTTCAATGATTCCGTTATGGATAACCGCTAGTTTCTGCTCATTATCCAGATGTGGATGAGCATTGCGATCGGTTGGACCTCCATGCGTTGCCCATCTGGTGTGACCGATACCTGAGTGGACTTCTGGAACTGAACCTAATTCACTCTCAAGGTTTGCTAGTTTTCCAGCGCGCTTTTCTACAAATAACTTATTGGAGGTGCCAAGTGCGATTCCGGCAGAGTCATAACCCCGATACTCCAGGCGACGTAAACCTTCGATCAAAGGTGTGGCTGCAGATTGTGGCCCTGTATATCCCACAATTCCGCACACTCTTATTACCCCAGTTCCTTCTTAACTACTTCGGCCAGTTGCTTTGCAACATTAGACGCAATCGTATCAGTGGTCGCTTCCACCATCACTCTAACTAGCGCTTCAGTCCCTGATGCTCTTAATAAGACCCTACCGGAACCATTCAATTCTGCTTCTGAATTTGCAACTGCGGTTTTAATCGCTTGATTGCTATCTAATTTTTCTTTCGCAACATCCTTAACATTGATCAAAACTTGTGGAAATTTCTGCATGATTCGCGCGGCTTCAGCTAAGGAATTATTGGAGCGCTTTATCTCTTGAAGTAAGAGCAAAGCCGTCAATATTCCATCACCAGTATTGGCATATTTACGGAAAATCACATGCCCAGATTGTTCTCCACCTAAAATCAAATCTTCACTTAACATCTTCTCTAAAACATAGCGATCACCTACCGCAGTGACTTCTACATTGATGTTCTCACGCTCCATCGCTTTAAAGAATCCCAAGTTACTCATGACGGTAGCTACCACTGTGGATTTTGGCAGCTCGTTTCGGGATTTAAGACCAGCAGCAAGGATGGCGATGATTTGATCGCCATCTACCAAATTTCCATCCCCATCAACTGCCAAACAACGATCAGCATCACCATCATGCGCAATTCCCAAATTGGCGTTACTTTGGATTACGGATTGTTTTAGAAAATCTAGATGGGTTGATCCCACTCCATCATTAATGTTCCAGCCATCAGGGGTATTGGCTACTGCAATCACCTCTGCTCCAGCACGACGTAACGCCTCTGGTGCTACAAAACTGGCAGCGCCATTTGCACAATCCACTACGACCTTTAAGCCATCTAGTTTGACCGTGACTGTCTTGAGCAAATGATTCAGATAGCGCTCCGACGCAGCCTGATCTTCAATGACTCGGCCCACGGCTCTACCAGTTGGTCGTTGCCATGGTTCGCCAATGCGCGCTTCAATTAAATCTTCGATGGCATCATCTAGCTTTCCACCACCACGAGCAAATAATTTGATTCCGTTATCTGGCATCGGATTATGCGATGCCGAGAGCATCACTCCCAAATCTGCGCCACTTTCTGCAACTAAGAAAGCAATTGCTGGAGTTGGAAGTACACCGACGCGATAGACATCGACACCAGCGCTAGTTAGGCCTGCCACCACTGCAGCTTCTAGAAACTCCCCGGATGCGCGTGAATCGCTACCAACGATCGCTTTTGGGCGATTATTTGAAGGATCCTGCAATGATTCGATGAGAATATGCGCCGCAGCTACGGCGACATTGAGTGCAAGTTCGGCGGTTAATTCACGATTGGCCAGGCCACGAATACCATCGGTACCGAATAGGCGCTTCCGTTCGGTCATTAACCGCCCCAGTAAGTTGAAATTAACGCTTGCTGTATTGAGAGCGCTTACGAGCCTTCTTTAGACCGTACTTCTTACGCTCGATAACACGTGCATCTCGTGTTAGGAAACCAGCTTTCTTTAGCGCTGGACGATTGGCATCAGTATCAATTGCATTTAGCGCACGTGCTACGCCTAGGCGAAGTGCACCTGCTTGGCCAGAGACTCCACCACCATCGATACGTGCAAAGACATCGTATTGATTCTCTGCACCAACGGTACGAAATGGCTCAGAGACTAATTGTTGGTGAACTTTATTTGGAAAATAATCAGGAAGCGCTTTGCCATTTACAACCCAACGGCCTGAACCCGGCACAAGACGGACGCGAGCAACAGCCTCTTTACGACGACCAGTACCGGCACCTGGCGCTTTGACAGCTGGGCGGTTGGTAGCTGGTGCAGGGGTCGATGAAGAGTAAGAAGTTGGAACGTTCTCGTCTTCTAACAAGTTCTGATCTGACATTTATATTCCCTTTATTTTCTTATTCTTCTAGTTCTTCTGGTTCTTCTGGTTCTTTATTTCTTTACAATCTGTGAGACTTGATCAAAAACATATGGAGTCGGAGCTTGCGAAGCATGTGGATGCTCTGAACCTGCATAAACTTTTAGCTTGGTGGCTTGTGCTCGGCCAATTGAATTTTTAGGCAACATTCCCTTGATCGCCTTCTCAACTGCACGGGTTGGATGCTTCTCCATCAAATCACCGTAAACAGTTGAAGTTAAACCTCCTGGAAAACCAGAGTGGCGATGAGCTAACTTCTGGGTCTTCTTGCTTCCGGATAGCGAAACCTTCTCTGCGTTGATGACAATTACAAAGTCTCCCATATCCATATATGCTGCAAAAGTTGACTTATGCTTTCCGCGAAGTAGCGCAGCGGCATGGGTCGCTAAACGACCGAGAACTACATCCTGTGCATCGATGATGTACCAGTTACGGACTGCATCGCCAGGCTTCGGGCTATATGTGCGCACGCTTCTTACTCCTTCAATTTCTTGATTTCTAGCAACTCCACGAGCTTTGTCCACGTGGGAATGGCAGAGGAGTAGGTTACCTTTTAGGCGTATAAGAGGTCAAAACGAGGACTTTAATGGTCGAAAACCGGCTCATTGGCTTCATATACGTGGCCATTTGCCCCAAAAATCAAGAATCTTGTGAAGCCACGACAGAACCAGCGATCATGCGTAACAGTTAGCACCGTACCTTCATACTGGTTTAACGCATTCTCCAAACTTTCGGCACTTGCTAAATCTAAGTTATCAGTTGGCTCATCGAGTAATAACAAAGTATCTCCTGCTAATTCCAGAAGTAATACTTGAAAGCGCGCCTGTTGTCCCCCAGATAATTGTGAGAATTTTTGATTCGAGGCTTGGTCGATTTCGTATTTACCCAAAACAGATTTGGCCGCACCAAGTTGAAGCGAATGCTCTTCCCAGAGAATCTCAATCAAAGTCTTATCCTCAAATTCTGGATGGGCATGGGTCTGGGCAAAGTAGCCCACCTCAACTCTGGCACCATATTTGAATTCACCAGAATGTTTTACGCTCTTGTCGCCACCTATTAATCGCAAGAAGTGCGATTTGCCTGAACCATTCTTTCCAAGCACCGCAATCCGATCACCGTAAAAGACCTCAAAGTTAAAGCTTTCAGTAAGTCCGGTAAGTGCAAAGTTTTCAAATGTTAATGCGCGAACACCGGTACGTCCGCCCCTTAAGCCAACGCGAACATTCTGTTCGATAGGTGGCGCTGGCGGTGCACCGAGCTCTTCAAATTTGCGCAAGCGAGTCTGCATCGCACGATATTTACTTGCCATATCGGGTGAGGATTTAGCTTGGTTACGTAAGGTTAATACCAACTCTTTTAGCCGAGCATGCTCCTGCTCCCATCGAAGCAATACTTCGGCAAATCGCTCATTTCGAGCCCTGCGCGCTTCGTGCCAAGTTGAGAACTTGCCACCATGTACCCAGGCGGTGTTTCCACTATGCCCTTGCTCTAGCGCTACGATCTTGGTTGCAACCTCTTCGAGTAATTCACGATCATGGCTGACAAATAACACCGTCTTCTTAGTCTCTTTGATGATCTCTTCTAGCCAACGCTTAGAAGGTACATCTAGATAGTTATCAGGTTCATCTAAGAGCAGCGTCTCTTCGGGGCCTTCCATCAATGCGCGAACTACCAACTTCTTCTGCTCGCCACCTGACAATGTATTTACCTTCCGATCAGCCACCGCTTCAAATGGCTTACCCAAAGTTTCAGTGCAGCAGGTATCCCAAATGACTTCAAAGTCATATCCGCCTGCATCGCCCCATTCGACGATGGCTTCGGCATATGCCATTTGATCCTTCTCTTCACCTGTTTCATACATTCTTTCTTCAGTGATTTTTATATTTGCAGCTGCCTCACGGATTCTTTTAGGGGCAACAGTCAATAAAAGATCTCGCACCGTTGATTCATCTCGAACACTTCCGATGAATTGGCGCATCACACCTAAACCACCAGTTATTGCCACGCTGCCTGCCTCAGGTTCCAGATCGCCTGCAATCATCTTTAGCAAGGTGGTTTTACCTGAGCCATTTGGACCAATCAAAGCCACTTTATGGCCATCACCAACCCTAAATGAGACCTCGTTTAAAAGTACCCGGCCATCCGAAAGCGAGAATTCCACGCCGCTTACATCAATATGGCCCAATTAATTCTCTCCGTCATCTTCTAGATTTCCAGCTGCATCTCTTATGCCCAATGCCTGATTTGCACGATCTGCCAAAAGCGAATCTTGCGGATAGTCAACGCCAATAAAGGTAAGGCCACGGGCCGGGAAGACTACCGAATCAGATGGCCGCTCTCTTTTTTCCAAAATCTCCTTCGCCCAAGTTATTGGGAATCTACCTTCACCGATGTAGACCAAAGTACCGATTAATGCACGAACCATGTTGTAGCAGAAAGCATCAGCGCTGATATGGCTGATTATTAACCCATCTGCTTCACGTGAAAAATCAAATCTCTCTAGCTTTCGAATCGTAGTCGCATGTTCGCGATATTTCGCGTAACTGAAGAAATCATGTTCGCCGATCAATTGCGAAGCTGCAGAATTCATCTTTTCCAAATCTAATTGCCGGTACCAAGGAGTGATATCTAGGCGTTTTACAGGTTCGATCAGGCCAGAGCCATCTTGGATCTTATAAAGATAATGTCTACGCAATGCACCAAATCGCGCATGAAAATTCAAAGGGGCGCGGATCACCTCTTTGATTCGAATCTCATCCGTAAGGATACGATTCAAGCGATATCCCAGATCCTCGAATTCAAAACCAAAGTCTGATTGACCTCCAATAGGTAGATCAACATGTATCACTTGCCCACTTGCATGCACCCCTGCATCGGTGCGACCTGCCACCACCGTCTCTATCTCACGGCGATAGAGAGTGCTAAGTACGCCCTCGATCTCGCCTTGAACGGTTCTACGATCTAGTTGCTTGCCCCATCCATAGAAATTTGTACCGTCATATGCCAAAGTGATTTTGGCACGAAAAAACCCACTCTCGGGATTGAGAGTGGGTTGATTCATGACGGAATTCGTTTTTTACAAAACCTCGATCACTGCCATAGGTGCATTGTCACCCTTGCGCGGACCGATCTTTGTGATTCGGGTGTAGCCACCGTTACGATCTTTCATACGTGGGCCGATCTCGGTGAATAGGGTGTGTACTACTGACTTATTCGAGATCTTAGCCAACACCTCACGGCGTGCAGCTAAGTCACCTTTCTTTGCAAAGGTGATCAACTTTTCCGCATATGGACGAAGGCGCTTGGCCTTGGTCTCAGTGGTTGTGATCTTGCCGTGCTGGAAGAGCTGTTCAGCGAGTGTTGCTAGAAGCAAACGCTCGTGAGCAGGACCGCTTCCGAGGCGTGGGCCTTTTGATGGTGTTGGCATTTTCGTTCTCTTCTTTCTTACTCGCTATTTATTCCGCAAACTCGTTCTCGTGTGCGTTGTAATTCGCATGCTTAGTTGGATCAAAGCCGGCTGGGCTATCCTTCAATGAAAGACCCATTGAAACTAACTTTGCCTTAACTTCGTCAATTGACTTGCTACCAAAATTACGGATATCCAATAGATCAGCTTCTGAGCGATTTACTAGCTCACCAACTGTATGAATACCTTCGCGCTTCAAGCAGTTGTATGAACGAACTGTTAGATCAAGATCCTCGATAGGTAGGGCTAGATCTGCAGCGAGCGCTGCATCCATGACCGATGGACCCATATCGATACCTTCAGCATCTAAGTTAAGTTCGCGAGCTAATCCAAATAGCTCAACTAAGGTATGGCCAGCAGATGCAACTGCATCGCGTGGCTTCATGGATGGCTTGGTTTCGACATCGATCACTAATGAATCGAAGTCGGTGCGCTGCTCAACACGAGTCGCTTCCACCTTGTAAGTAACTTTTAGAACTGGTGAATAGATTGAGTCGACTGGAATACGGCCGATCTCTGCACCAACTGCCTTATTTTGGACTGCAGTCACATAACCACGACCACGTTCGATGGTTAGCTCAATCTCCAGATTGGCCTTGCCATTTAGCGTTGCGATATGAAGGTCTGGATTATGAACTTCGACTCCAGCTGGAACTGCAACGTCTGCACCAGTTACTACGCCAGAACCGGATTTACGGATATAGGCAGTTGCTGGTTCATCGTTATCTGATGAGAGCACCAAATTCTTGATGTTCAAGACCACTTCAGTTAAATCTTCCTTTACGCCTTCAAGGGTGGTGAACTCGTGAAGCGCACCGGCAACGCGAATGCTGGTTACTGCTGCACCTGGGATAGATGAAAGCAGCGTACGACGCATTGAGTTGCCTAGGGTGTAGCCAAAGCCTGGCTCAAGCGGCTCAATGATGAACCGTGAACGATGCTCTGATAGAACTTCTTCAGTAAGTGTTGGACGCTGTGCAATAAGCACGTTTTCTCCTCTTTCCTTTGAGGGGATCCGCTATTTGATCCCCATTCTGGGTTACTGCCTGTTTTTAATTTTAAGTTTTGAACTACAAATTACCTTTAATTACTTAGAGTAAAGTTCAACGATAAGTTGCTCTTGTACCTGAGTGTCAATCACGGAGCGATTAGGTAGTCCATGAATGATGATGCGCATCTGTGAAGGAACAACTTCCATCCAAGCTGGAACGCTCTTCTCACCGAACTCTGCGCTGGCGACGATAAATGGCGTCAAGTCTTGTGACTTGGTGAGCACATCAATCACGTCGAATTGAGAGACACGATATGAAGGAATGTTGACCTTCTTGCCATTTACTAGGAAGTGTCCATGACGAACCAGCTGACGCGCCATATCACGGCTCTTTGCAAAGCCAGCGCGATAGACCACGTTATCTAAACGGGTCTCAAGCAGGATCAAAAGATTCTCACCAGTCTTGCCTGCACGACGGTTAGCTTCTTCGTAGTATGAACGGAACTGCTTCTCTAAAACTCCATAGATGCGAGCAGTCTTCTGCTTCTCGCGCATCTGCAACAAGTACTCAGATTCCTTGCCGCGACCGCGACCATGTTGTCCTGGTGGATATGGACGAGATTCGATCGGACACTTTGGTCCATCGCACTTGGAACCCTTTAGGAAGAGTTTTACCTTTTCGCGACGGCAACGCTTGCAATCTGCACCGGTGTAACGAGCCATTTATTTTCTCCTTAAACCTTTCTTTATACGCGACGTGGCTTGGTAGGGCGGCAACCATTATGTGGAGCTGGAGTCACATCAGAGATGGATCCAACTTCAAGTCCAGCTGCCTGCAATGAACGGATAGCGGTCTCGCGTCCAGAACCTGGACCCTTGACGAATACATCCACTTTCTTCAAACCATGCTCTTGCGCACGACGAGCTGCTGCTTCTGCTGCCATCTGTGCTGCGTACGGTGTTGATTTACGTGAACCCTTAAATCCAACTTGGCCTGAAGAGGCCCATGAAATTACCGCTCCGGATGGATCTGTAATTGAGACGATGGTGTTGTTGAAGGTACTCTTGATATGAGCCTGTCCGGCAGCAACATTCTTCTTCTCTTTCTTGCGAATCTTTACTTTGCCCTTAGCGGCGCTCTTTGCGGGAGCTGCAGCTGCGGCTTTCTTAGGAGCGGCCATTACTTAGTCACCTTCTTCTTTCCTGCAATTGCAACACGTGGACCCTTGCGAGTGCGCGCATTTGTATGAGTGCGCTGACCGCGAACTGGAAGTCCTTTGCGGTGACGAATGCCTTGGTAGCTCTGAATTTCAACTTTACGACGGATATCGCCTGCGATTTCACGGCGAAGATCACCTTCGATTTTGTAATTAGCTTCGATGAATTCACGAAGCTTTGCCAATTCTGGCTCTTGAAGATCTTTAACGCGGGTATCTCCTGAGATCCCGGTAGCTTTCAATGTTTCCTTGGAGCGAGTCAAGCCCATTCCAAAAATGTAAGTGAGTGCGACCTCAAGGCGCTTTTCGCGCGGCAGATCAACACCGACAAGACGTGCCATTTATTTTCCTTCTAGTTTCCCGATAGGTCCTCCGCGATGCTTCCTGTATCAATCGATACCTATCGATACTGGCTTCGGCCTATCGGACCGAAGGTCTGGCATTGATTAATAGTTAATCAATAACCAGTCGCATCACGCGTAACTGTTAATCGCTTTAAGTTTGCGAATTAACCTTGGCGCTGCTTATGGCGAAGGTTTTCGCAAATGACCATGACGCGACCTTTGCGGCGGATGACCTTGCACTTGTCGCAGATCTTCTTGACGCTTGGTTGCACCTTCATTTGTTATGCCCTTCGTTTATTCTTTTGATTCTTTAATTTACTTTTACAAAATTACTTGTAACGATAAATTATCCGACCTTTGGTTAGGTCGTACGGACTCATCTCTACGATCACTCGATCAGCCGGAAGAATGCGAATGTAGTTCTTTCGCATCTTGCCACTGATGTGTGCAAGAACTTTATGTCCGTTTGATAACTCAACGCGGAACATTGCATTGGGTAGAGCTTCAGCAACAACGCCTTCCATTTCGATGGCGCTACCTTCTTTAGCCAAGAAACCCTGCCCTTTTTATGTTCTGCGCTGCGAGCCCCGATTTGAGGCGCGAAGGATAATTCTATTTATAGGGGTGAATATGGACAAATCGGGGTCAGATTAGGCTTGAGATCTCGACTCCCAGGCGGCCAAGCGCCACTTTGCCCCCATCAAGCGCGGTTAATACGAAGGGTTTGCCATCAGGTGCGATGCAGTAACTCTCTTCAAAATGTGCACCGTGCGATTTATCTTGGCTAACCACGGTCCATTCATCGCTCAAGACTTTCGTCTTATGGGTTCCCCTGGTGATCATAGGCTCGATCGCCAAACAGATCCCTGGAACCAACTCTGGTCCATTACCTGGTTTTCCGAAATTTAAAACATGTGGCTCCATATGCATCGCAGTTCCGATCCCGTGGCCACCATATTCACGCAAGATTCCATAGCTTCCTTGCGAATTTACATACTCCTCAATTGCATGTCCGATATCTGAAAGTCGCGCACCATTCTTACCAGCTGCGATTCCCCGCCACATGGATTCTTCACAAACATCTAACATCTTCTGATCTTGCGGATCTGCGGAACCTACGACAACCGAGAAGGCAGCATCGCCATGCCAACCGTCGATTATCGCTCCGCAGTCAACCGAGACGATATCTCCTTCGTTGATGATGCGATCACCAGGAATACCATGCACAATCTCATCATTTACTGACACACAGATGGTTGCTGGAAATCCGTGATATCCCAGGAAATTAGAGGTACCGCCACCTCGTTTGATATTCGCAGCTGCAACCGCATCTAGCGCTGAGGTGGTTAAACCCGGCTTGATGGTTTCGCGGATTAATTGCAAAGTTTGTCCAACCAAGAGACCGGCTTTACGCATGCTCTTTAATTCATCTAAGTTCTTAAGCTGAATTGCCATGTTGATTACTTGATACGGGTAAGTGCTGCAATTGCTGAATCAGTAATCTCATTTACTGGACCGGTTGCCGAGATAGTTATGAGCAAACCTTCGTTGCGGTAGAAAGAGATTATCGGCTCAGTCTGTTCTGCATAAACTTCCAAACGACGTTTGATCACTTCAGCCTTATCATCTTCGCGCTGTATCAATGCTCCACCACAGCCATCGCAAACACCTTCAACAGCAGGTTTTTCATTTGCGATATGAAATGGTCGCTGGCAATTGCTACAGGAGCGACGACCAGATAGACGAGTGATGATCTCATCGTGATCAACGCTAAGTTCTAGCGCAGCATGAAGTGGGGTGCTTTTTTCTGCAAGAATCGCACGGAGTACCTCTGCTTGCGCAACATTTCTTGGATAGCCATCCAACAAAAACCCATTGCCCAGATCACTTTGGTTAAGGCGATCCTTCACCATGTCATTTGTCACCGAATCTGGCACCAATTCGCCCTTATCCATGTACTTCTTCGCCTCTAATCCAAGTGGCGTATTGCCTTTTAGATTTGCGCGGAAGATGTCTCCAGTTGAGATATGTGGGATTGCAAAGTGCGCAGCAAGGAATTGAGCTTGAGTTCCCTTTCCGGCACCTGGTGGGCCTACCAGGACAAGTCGCATAAGTGGTCTTTCCCTATTTAAGGAAACCCTCATAGCTGCGCTGTTGTAACTGAGATTCGATCTGTTTCGCAGTATCAAGACCAACGCCAACCACAATCAAAATCGCAGTTCCACCGAATGGGAAGTTCTGGGTTGCACCAAAGAGAATTAGCGCTCCGATCGGAATGATTGCAACGAGAGCTAGATACAACGAACCGGGTGCGGTGATTCGTGAGAGTACATACTGTAAATATTCAGCGGTCGGCTTACCGGCACGAATACCTGGAATGAATCCACCGTACTTCTTCATATTCTCCGCAACTTCATCTGGATTGAAGGTGATCGATACATAGAAATAGGTGAAGAAGATAATCAATAGTGCATAGGTAGCCACATATATCGGGTGGTCACCTTGAACGAAATTACGAGAGATCCACACAGCCCAAGCCGCTTGGCTATTGGTGAAGTTAACGATTAGAGATGGAATGTAAAGCAATGAAGATGCGAAGATCACTGGGATCACACCTGCTTGGTTTACCTTGATAGGAATGTAGGTGCTGGTTCCGCCGTAAGTTTGGCGACCAACCATGCGCTTTGCATACTGAACTGGAATACGTCGTTGCGCCTGTTCGACGAATACGACCGCCATCACAACCAAGATTCCAACTGCAATTACGAATAGGAATGCGAAGAGTCCCTTTTGAAGTCTGATGCTCCAGAGATTTCCAGGGAAACCAGCTGCGATCGAGGTGAAGATCAAGATGGACATACCGTTACCAACACCGCGATCAGTGATCAATTCACCAAGCCACATGATTACCGAGGTTCCGGCAGTCATTACGAAGATCATGGTGACGATTCTCTGCCATGAAGTATCGGGAATGATCGGCAAAGTACATCCACTAATCAAACGGCCAGGCGTACGAGCAACAGCTACCAGACCGGTAGATTGCAAAACTGCAAGTCCAATTGTTAGGTAACGAGTGTATTGAGTCAGTTTTGCAGTTCCAGATTGACCTTCATTCTTTAGCGCTTCAAAACGTGGAATCACCACAGTTAAGAGCTGCACGATGATCGAGCTGGTGATGTAAGGCATGATGCCAAGTGCGAAAACCGAGAGCTGCAATAGCGCACCGCCAGAGAACAAATTGATCAGACCAAAGAGGCCACCAGACTCAACTTGGTTCAAGCATTGCTGAACATTTGAATATGAGACGCCAGGGGTCGGAACTACTGAACCAAAGCGAAATAGCGCCATGATTGCAAGGGTGAAGAAGATCTTCTTACGAAGGTCTGGGGTTTTAAACGCCTTACCAAATGCTGAGAGCACTAGATCTTCTCCTACTCGTACTTCTTAACTTTCCTGAATTTTTTTAAGAACCTATAGGTTCTTAAAAAAATTCAGGAAAGTTAAGAAGTACGAGTAGG
>JBJTHJ010000084.1:0-705 GCA_046094385.1 Candidatus Nanopelagicaceae bacterium | reverse complement strand
GTTGATTCCACGAGTGGTCGGATTCAAATTAAAAGGTGAGCTGCCACTTGGCACCACTGCAACTGATTTGGCCTTAACAATCACCGAGATGCTACGTAAACATGGAGTAGTCGGTAAGTTCGTAGAGTTCTATGGCCCGGGCGTAGCTGCAGTGCCAATGGCAAATCGCGCAACGATCGGAAATATGTCTCCAGAGTATGGATCAACCTGTGCAATCTTCCCGATTGATGAAGAGACGCTTCGCTACTTGCGCCTTACTGGGCGAAACCCAGAGCAGATTGCGCTCGTTGAAAGTTATGCCAAAGCACAAGGTTTATGGCATGACCCATCGGCAGCGCCACGATTTAGCGAATATTTAGAGCTGGATTTGGCAACGGTGGTGCCATCTATTGCTGGGCCAAAACGTCCGCAAGATCGCATCGCGCTATCTGATTCCAAGAGCGCATTTGAAAAGCACCTACCTGGATACTTCACAGAGAAGACTGCAAAGGATGAAGTGCCAGCTGGTAATACCAGAGTCAAAAATGGCGATGTCGTGATCGCATCGATCACCTCTTGCACAAATACCTCCAATCCTTCCGTGATGATTGCCACGGCGTGATCCATAGGAATTGAAATCTCTCTTCTCTACCCCATGCTCGGTTAGATACTTACCGGCTGGTGAATCCGCTTTTATATTTCCAGCTGGCGAGATGTGATCGGTGG
>JBJTHJ010000083.1:0-4363 GCA_046094385.1 Candidatus Nanopelagicaceae bacterium | reverse complement strand
GTCTCAACCAGTAGTCGCTTGGTGGGGTGGAAGCTGTTTAACATGAACCAAATATCGCATATTTATATATCATGTCGCACATGAGCAATCCAGAGATCTTCCAAAACCCAAAAAGCGGTTCGATAAAGGTAAGTGGCGAATACTCAATCGTCGATGAGCAGGGAAACGAGATAACCAAGGCCACCGATCCGAAGCTCTGTGGTTGCGGGCTCTCTCAAGATAAGCCCTTTTGCGATAAGTCCCATGCCAATTATGTAGCGATAGTCGCCGGGATGCTCGAGGATGCCAGGGCGCAAAGGAAGGCGATGTTGCCAATGGGGGTTTGGGCTTTACGTGCTTTTGAAATCAGAAAGCGCACTCTTGAAAAACGCATGGCGGCTGGAGAGAAATTACTCGGTGTGAAATTCGGTGGCGCATTACTTAAGAGCAAAACAGATCAAAAGAGCTACGAGGGAATCTTTGGATTTCTAACCGATGCCATGCAGGTAAAGGACCATCTGGAACTATCGACTTTGATTGCGCCGATTGCAGAGGCTGAAGTTGTTTTCAAATTAGGCAGAGATTTAAATCAAGCAATCACAATCGAAGAGGTCTTAGATTATGTATCTGAGGTAGCGCCAGGAATCGAAGTCTTTGATTGTAGATACGGTGCCATCGATCCTTACATAGATGATGCCGTCGCTGATAATGCTTGTGCCGGCGCATTTGCAATCGGAGCATGGGTTGACGCTAAGAGTGTAAACCTGATTGATTCAAAGATTGAGATTTTTGTAGATGGAAAATTAGATCAATCAGTACCAGCCACCCAAATCGCTGGCAATCCTTGGCAAGCAGTCGTTAACGTCTCTAAATGCCTTGCTAGCGCTGGGGTTTCGCTACCGGCCGGTTCGATTATTTTTAGCGGTTCGGCAACCTCTGGAATCGCTATGAAGCCAGGTAAATATAAAGTTGCAATTACCCAATTAGGTGAAGTGGAGTTTGAAGCTAGCTTTAATTGATTTTGGAAGTCTCGTCCTGAATCTTGGCAGATACAGTCTTTAACTTCTCAGCATATTCTTTTGCATGGTGGCCACAGAAGAGAAGTTCTCCACCACTTATCAAAGTTGCACGGACATAAGCCTGAGCGCCGCAACGGTCGCATCGATCGACAGCACGTAGTGGTGTCTGCTCAAGAAGTACCTGATCTGACATCTTCATTGCCCTCTCCGTTAGGCTATTCCTACATCGTGGGAACAATGAAAGCATAAGTTTTATTTCCGCGCAGGGAAATTACGAAAAATTTATGGGTTAAATCACCGTTTTCTGGGTTTTCCCACTAAATTCTCTCGAAAGCAGGTGATTTCTCAATATTCAAGAAGAATTGCATCGCTTAAGGGCGGCGCGCTTAAGCCGGTATCTGCAAATAGTTCGCTATTTTTCGCGGTCGTGGCAGAAGAAGATCGCTCCGTAGAGGCTAGCTATACCGCCAAAGATCTTGCGGTCTTAGAGGGCTTAGAAGCGGTCCGTAAACGCCCCGGAATGTATATCGGTTCCACCGATTCTCGCGGTTTGATGCATTGCCTCTGGGAGATAATTGATAACGCAGTCGATGAATCGCTCGCTGGCTACTGTAAGAAAATCGAAATCAATCTGGAATCGGATGGTTCGATTGAGGTGCATGATGATGGTCGCGGCATTCCGGTAGATAAAGAACCCAAGACAGGTTTAACTGGCGTCGAAGTGGTGATGACCAAACTTCATGCAGGCGGAAAGTTCGGAAGTGGTTCATATGCAGCCTCTGGTGGTTTGCATGGCGTTGGCGCATCGGTAGTAAACGCCCTCTCATCTAGGTTGGATGTTGAGGTAGATCGCGGTGGCAAGATTCATTGGATGAGTTTTCAGCGTGGTACCGCTGGAGTATTTGATGGAGATGGACCCAAAGCGGCTTTCACTTCGCAATCAGGATTACGAGTAATAGGAAAGATCTCTTCTAAAGTAACCGGCACTCGTGTTAAGTATTGGCCTGATCGCCAGATCTTTATGAAGGATGCCGAACTCGACATCGAAGATATTTATGCGCGCGCTCGCCAAACCTCTTATTTGGTTCCTGGATTAACTCTGGTAGTTAATGACAAGCGGAACAAGAGTGGAAAGTCTGAGAGTTTCTTTCATAAAGGCGGAATCTCGGAATATTGCAATTTCTTACAACCAGATGACCCAGTCGGAGATGTAATCCGAATTGGTGGTAGCGGTGCGTATGAGGAAACTGTTCCGGTATTAGATGACCAAGGACATATGGTCTCAACAGATGTGCAACGAGAGATGACGGTGGATATCGCGCTCAAGTGGGGTAATGGTTACGACACCACTATGCGCTCGTTCGTTAACATCATCGCTACACCTAAAGGTGGAACGCATGTACAAGGTTTCGAACGCTCAATAACCAAGGTGATTAATGATGCGGCCAGAGCTGCCGGTATCTTGAAGAAGAACGAAGCAGATGTCATCAAAGACGATCTCCTTGAAGGATTGACCGCAGTGATCACGGTCAGAATGACAGAGCCACAATTTG
Organism: Candidatus Nanopelagicaceae bacterium; assembly: GCA_046094385.1. Classification (GTDB taxonomy): domain Bacteria; phylum Actinomycetota; class Actinomycetes; order Nanopelagicales; family Nanopelagicaceae; genus ZLKRG08. The sequence continues at coordinate 1,812 of JBJTHJ010000083.1, read as the reverse complement.
AAGGTCAGACCAAAGAGGTACTTGGCACCAACGCGGCGATCAAGATTGTCGGTCAAGTGGTCTCAGATGGCCTAAAAGCCTTCTTCAATACGACCAAGCGGATCGATAAAGCCAATGGAAAATTGGTATTAGAAAAGATCGTAAATGCATCTAGAACTCGCATTGCAACCAGGACTCATAAAGAGCTACAACGGCGCAAGAATGCACTGGAATCATCTTCACTTCCGACCAAGTTGGCTGATTGCAGATCTGAAGATGTCAGTCGTACCGAATTATTCTTGGTAGAGGGTGACTCTGCATTAGGCACCACCAAAGCTGCCCGTAATTCTGAGTTTCAAGCCATCCTTCCGTTACGTGGAAAGATTCTAAATGTCCAGAAAGCATCACTTTCCCAGATGTTGGATGATAAAGAATGTGCATCCATCATTCAGGTAATCGGAGCAGGTTCTGGAAAGTCTTTTGAATTGGATGAAGCTCGCTACGGCCGCATAATTATGATGTCTGATGCCGATGTTGATGGATCGCATATCCGTTGCCTACTTTTGACTTTGTTATATCGTTATATGCGTCCGCTAATCGATGCCGGCAGAGTATTTGCAGCGATTCCACCACTTCACCGAATTGAAGTATTAGGCGCAGGGGGCAAGAAAGGCGAAGTGCTTTATACCTACAGTGATGACGAGATGAAGAAGATCACGGCTGATTTGAAGAAACAGGGAAAGCGTTGGAAAGAGCCAATTCAAAGATACAAGGGACTCGGCGAGATGGATGCAGATCAGCTTCGCGAGACCACCATGGATCCGGATCGTCGAACTTTGCGTAGAGTCACAATCAAAGATGCCCAGGCAGCAGAGGCGATGTTTGAATTGCTGATGGGCAACGAGGTAGGTCCTCGTAAAGACTTTATTGCCAGTGCGGATATCGACCGCGACCGCATTGATGCCTAAAACCTCCCCAAAAGAAGCGAAAATCTGAAATCGCTTCCAATTTGGTGTTCAAAAGCGTTTAAAAAATCTAACAAAGTTGGAATACTCGGCGAATGCAACGTGGCACCATGGTCGAGATCTCTGGCCTATCAAAGAAGTTCGGCGAGGTACATGCGGTAGATAACGTCTCCATTGAGATCAAAGATGGAGAATTTCTGACCTTTTTAGGGCCATCGGGATCAGGAAAGACCACCGTACTTCGCATGATCGCAGGTTTTGAGACTCCTGACGCTGGCACCATCAAATTAAATGGCAAAGAAATTACCAATCTGCCGGCATATGACCGGGATGTAAATACGGTCTTTCAAGATTATGCACTTTTCCCTCACATGGATGTGATTACCAATATTGAGTATGGGTTGCGTGTGAAAGGTGTTGATAAGTCAGAGCGTCGCCAAAGAGCCTTGAAGGTTTTGGATCAAGTTAGATTAACAGGTTATGAAAATCGCAAACCTAATCAACTATCTGGTGGCCAACGACAGAGAGTGGCACTTGCCAGAGCTTTAGTGAATCGCCCTTCTGTGCTTTTGCTTGATGAACCACTAGGCGCATTGGATTTGAAGTTAAGACAGCAGATGCAGATTGAATTGAAAGAATTGCAACGTGAGGTAGGCATCACTTTTATATTCGTGACTCACGATCAAGAAGAAGCGCTAACCATGAGCGATCGAATCGCAGTCTTTGATAAAGGGAAGATCCAACAGATAGATAAGCCTTCGGTGATTTACGAAAATCCAACTAACATCTTTGTTGCAGATTTTGTTGGTGTTTCCAATTTGATCAGTGGGGAAGCAGCCAGAGCGCTAATTGGTAGAGATGGCACCTT
>JBJTHJ010000082.1:0-22956 GCA_046094385.1 Candidatus Nanopelagicaceae bacterium | reverse complement strand
CTTAAGAATTTACGTGCAGCAATCAAATTCTCAATCTCGCCTTGAAGCTGGGTTCGAAAATCTAGAGCTACCTCAGCAGCCGCTTGGGTGATTGCCGATAAGTGATATGGAAGTCTCACTAATTGCAAGGCTGCAATTACGGTCTTATCGGCAGCCAAGTAACCAAGTCTTGCGCCAGCAAATGCAAATGCTTTAGACATAGTTCTACTTACGAGAACATTCGGATAAGCATCAATCAAAGTAATTGCCGAACTCTGCTTTGAAAATTCTGCGTAGGCCTCATCAACTATCAAAAGTCCACTTATACCCCTCGTCGCTGCCGCCAATTTCTCAATGTCAGAAATCGAAACCGCTTGCCCAGTTGGGTTATTGGGAGTGGTTATGAAAGTGAGCGCTGGTCTATGCACTGCGATTAACTTTAATGACTCCTCGATATCTAATGAGAAATCGGAAGCCCTTGAACCAGAGATCCATTGCACATTTGCCACGTTACTAATCAATTGATGCATGGAATATGAAGGCAAGAATCCCAATGCGTTTCGACTTCCAAAGGCCAAGAAAATTGATTGAAGAATCTCATTGCTGCCATTTGCAGCCCAAATATTATCTATGACCAATTCTCTTCCAGTTTGTGCATGCAAGTAATCGGCTAGCTTTCCTCGAAGCGCGATGGCATTTCTATCTGGATAGCGATTTAAAGTTTGCGCTACCTCTCCGATTCGCTTGGCAATCGCCGAAGCTAGCTCCGCAGATGGACCATATGGGTTCTCGTTGGTATTCAAACGCGCTGCTGCAGAGACTTGGGGAGCGCCATAAGGCGTTAGCGGCTTAAGCTGTTCTTTAAGCGGCAGCCAATCTGGCCAATTACTCATCGTGCAGCCTCACCTTAATTGCCTCTCCATGTGCTGGAAGGTCCTCGGCGTTGGCAAGAGTGATCACAGTCTGTGCGATGGCATCGAAACTTGATTTGTCGTACTGAACAAAGTGCAATCCGCGCAAGAAACTTTGCACAGATAAACCCGATGAGTGGCAAGCACAACCACCAGTTGGTAAAACGTGATTAGAACCCGCCGCATAGTCACCTAGGGAAACCGGTGTGTATCTACCTATAAAAACCGCTCCAGCATTGCGAATTTTGGCTGCAACCACATTGGCATCGCGAGTTTGAATCTCAAGGTGTTCAGCAGCATAAGCATTTACAACCTCTAAACCTTGTTCCATGTCATCCACCAAAACCATCGCAGATTGTTGACTGGATAACGCAGTGGCAATCCGCTCGGAGTGCTTGGTTTTAGTAACTCTCTTTTCAACTTCCAATTGCACTGAATTAGCGAGACTTTCAGAGTCTGTCACTAAAACTGCAGCAGCAATCACATCATGTTCAGCCTGGCTGATCAGATCGGTAGCGACATCGGCAGCAACGGCGCTCTCATCGGCAAGAATTGCGATCTCTGTAGGTCCGGCTTCAGAGTCAATCCCGATCTCACCACGAAGTGCACGCTTGGCTGCAGCTACATATATGTTTCCAGGTCCCGTTACCAGGTCGACCTTCTGGCAGATACCAGCCATCCCATATGCAAAGAGCGCGATGGCTTGCGCACCTCCAATTGAATAAACCTCATCTATTCCAAGCAAGGCGCAGGTAGCCAAAATGGTTTGATTTGGCCAACCTTCATTATCAATTTGTGGCGGAGAAGCGACTGCAATTGATGGAACTTTTGCGATTTGTGCTGGAATTACATTCATAAGCACACTCGAGGGATAGACCGCACGGCCACCTGGAACATAGAGCCCTACGCGATCTACCGGAATCCACCGCTCAGTTACCGTTGCGCCACTTTCGACTTCGGTGACTTTTTCGCTACGAATTTGATCTGCATGCACTTTTCTAACTCTCTCTGCAGCAGTTTCTAGTGCGATTCGAACCTTTGGGTCCAGTTGCGCCAGTGCGCTCTGTAACTTTTCATGCGGCACTCGAACCTTGACGGGAGCAATGCCATCAAATTTCTTGGACAGAGCAAGTAAGTCACTCTCAGTACCAATCTGGACCTGTTCAAGTATCGGCATAACTGCCTGCATCGCTGTAGCTATATCTAATTTGGCACGCGGGATAAGGCGATTGATCTCTGCCTTTGTTAATCGTTTGCCACGAATATCTACCCTGCGAATCACCACCTAATTCTACTTTAGAGGCAACTGCTTAGGTCACTGATTAATTTCGCACACAATCCGGTCCAAGAATCGCCTTTAAATCAGCATGCAAACTGGGTGAAGCAGTGACTTGGAAACCCAATTTATGGGTGGTGGTTTTGCCTTGATCGCTCACAATCAATTGAACCTCACGTTTACCAGGATGAGTTCTTAAAGTCTCTTTGATTCTCTCAATAACTGGCGGAGTTAATTGATTTGAGCTAACTGTCAAAGTGAATGGACCAACCGGACCGGAAGTCAGATCAATTGGACTCATCTCAATGGCGGTAAATCGCAATTGTTCCTCTCGCCAATCAACCCTACCTCTGACCTTTACCACTCTATCTTCGACCAAACCCATCGCATATTGATTGTAGGTATTTGAAAAGAACATGACATCAATCGCACCTTCGAGATCTTCAATTGTCACAATGGCCCAAGAAGCTCCTTGGCGCGAGACTTTACGTTGCACTGCAGTTATCAACCCTGCAATTGTAACTATGCGATCAACGCCATTTTCCTCATCGGCCAACTCTGAGATACTGATATCCGAATTGGATCGCAAGACTCCCTCGACGCCAAGTAGCGGATGATCTGAAACGTAAAGACCTAACATCTCTCTTTCATAATTAAGCAAAGTGGCTTTATCCCATTCTTCTGTTGGGATATCCAATTCCACGGTTGCAATGCCAGATTCGGTATGGCTACCAAAGAGATCGAATTGGCCAATAGCTTCAGCGCGTTTGGATTCCGCCACCGAATCTATTGCCATCAAATGCACTGCCATCAATCCTTTTCTAGTTGCGCTTAGAGAATCGAATGCACCTGCCTTGATCAACGACTCGATGGTCTTCTTATTACAGACAGAGCCATCCACCTTTGCCAAGAAATCACCAAAGGAGGTAAAACGCCCTCTGCTATCTCGAGCCTGTTTAATCAAGTTGACTACCCCTTCGCCAACATTTCGAATCGCTGCTAATCCAAAACGAATATCCGCTCCTCGCGGGGTATATTCGACGTTAGATTCGTTTACATCCGGTGGTAAAACTTTTATATCCATGCGACGGCATTCAGATAGATAGAGCGCAGATTTGTCTTTGTCATCACGAACTGAGGTAAGTAGAGCTGCCATGTATTCCGTTGGATAGTTCGCCTTTAAGTATGCGGTCCAATAAGAGACCAATCCGTATCCAGCGGAATGAGCACGATTAAATGCATAATCTGAGAACGGGATCAAAGTCTCCCAAAGTCGCTCGATGGCGGATTCTCTAAATCCATTGGTCTTCATGCCCTCTGAAAAAGGTATGTATTCCTTATCTAGGATCTCTTTATTCTTCTTGCCCATGGCTTTACGTAGAAGATCTGCACGGCCAAGTGAAAAGCCTGCAACTTTCTGGGCAATGGCCATAACTTGTTCTTGATAAACAATCAGACCAAAGGTGTCATCCAAAATCTCTGATAGTGGTTCTTCCAAATCTGGGTGGATCGGTTCAATAGGTTTGCGCTTATTTTTTCGATCCGCATAGTTGTTATGCGCATTCTCACCCATTGGCCCAGGTCGATAGAGCGCGATCACTGCAGAGATATCGCCGAAGTGATCTGGGGCCAACGATTTAAGTAAGGAGCGCATTGGCCCACCATCTAATTGAAATACTCCTAAAGTCTCACCGCGTGAGAGCAGTTCGTAGGTTTTCTTATCATCGAGTGTGAGCTCCTCAAGCACTACCTGAACGCCTTGATTTGCTTTGATATTAGCTAAGGCATCATCTAGTACTGAAAGATTTCGAAGACCAAGGAAATCCATTTTGAGTAGACCAGTGGCTTCACATGCACCCATATCGAATTGAGTGATGATTGCTCCATCATTCTCTCGGCGATGGATTGGAATCACATCCAGAAGTGGCTCCCGCGAGAGAATCACACCTGCAGCATGAACTCCCCACTGACGTTTCAACCCCTCTAAACCTCTGGCGGTATCAACTACTTTCTTAAGTTCTGGATCGGATTCGTAGAGAGATCTAAATTCACTGGCCTCTCCGTATCTAGGATCTCTTGGATCGAAAACACCGGCAAGAGAGATATCTTTACCCATAATTGCAGGTGGCAACGCTTTGGTTAATTTCTCGCCGATGGCATATGGGTAACCAAGTACCCGTGTGGAATCTTTGATTGATTGCTTCGACTTGATGGTTCCGTAAGTAATAATCTGAGCAACTCGATCTTCACCATATTTCTCAGTGGCATATTTGATCATTTCACCACGTCGGCGCTCATCGAAATCTAAATCAATATCTGGCATCGAGATACGTTCCGGATTTAAAAATCGCTCGAAGAGTAAACCATGTTCGATCGGATCTAATCCCGTAATTCCTAAGGCATATGCAACTAGAGAACCTGCGGCCGATCCACGCCCTGGTCCAACTCGAATTCCGCTTCGTTTTGCATAACCCACCAAATCGGCAACCACTAGGAAGTAACCAGGAAAACCCATCTTCTGCATGACATCTAATTCAAAGCGCAACCGCTCTTGATATTGAAGTGGAACTTCCCCGTTAAATATCCTTGAAAGTCCCGCTTCGGCCTCTTTAACTAACCAAGAATCTTCACTCTCACCGACCGGTACTGGAAACTTAGGGAGCAGATTCTCACCTTCACGCATGGTCACATTAACGCGCTCTGCTACCACCAAAGTGTTATCGCAAGCTTCGGGGAGATCTTTGAAGAGCTCGCGCATCTCGGCTGCGCTTTTTAGATAGTACTGATCGCCTTGAAATCGAAATCGCTTGGGATCGGCGATAGTTGACGCAGATTGGACGCAAAGCAAAACTTCATGCGCTTGAGCATCATCTTTATAGGTGTAGTGCAAATCGTTGGTTGCAAGTAATGGAATTTGTAGCTCTTTAGCTAACTTCAGTAGATCGGCTTTGACTCGGGTTTCAATGTCGATTTGATGATCCATGATCTCGACATAGAAATTATCTTTTCCAAAGATATCCCTAAACTCTCCAGCAGCTTTAATCGCCTCCTTGTAATTTCCCATTCGCAATCTTGTTTGGATCTCGCCAGCTGCACATCCAGTGGTAGCGATAATTCCTTTGCCATATTTGCTAAGCAATTCGCGATCAACTCTAGGTTTGTAATAGAAGCCTTCGAGAGAAGATAGCGAAGCTAACCTATATAGATTGCCAAGCCCCTGATTGTTCTCTGCAAGGAGCGTCATATGGGTGTATGCACCGCCACCAGATACATCGTCATCGCCGCCTTCTGCCCACTGCACACGACGTTTATCAAATCTGGTCTCTGGCGCTACATAAGCCTCTAAGCCGATAATTGGTTTGACTCCAGCGCTCTTTGCTTGCTTGTAAAAATCAAAAGCGCCAAATAGGTTTCCATGGTCGGTCATTGCAATAGCCGGCATACCCTGTCCTGCAACTTCTTTAACTAAATCAGCAATGCGGGCCGCGCCATCTAACATTGAGTATTCGGTATGTACATGCAGATGGGCAAAAGAATCTTGAGCTATCTTGTTTGCTGCTCCAGAAGAATTTGCCGACACGAGGCTGGAGATTAGTCCTTAATCCCAGGTAATTCTGCGAATTGCCATCGAAGCCCTCAAGGAATCACTGCATCGCTAAGTTTGGCCAGGGAGTCGCTTAGGTCATGCGGGTAATTTGCGGTTACGTTGATTGGCAGCCCCGAAAGCGGATGGGTGAATTCGAGGGCTTGGGCATGTAGCCACGGCCGAGCTACCCCAATTTGCGCAGCCAAATTTGGATCAGCTCCGTAAGTCAGATCGCCTACTAGGGGATGTCGGATTGCTGACATATGCACTCTAATTTGATGAGTGCGTCCAGTTTCGAGTTCTAACTTAAGTAGTGTGACCGCACGGTAATACTCGATGACTTCGTAATGAGTGATGCTGGGTTTTCCATCTATTACCACAGCCATTTTGTAATCCTCTTTGGGATGGCGATCGATTGGAGCATCTATGGTGCCTATGGCTGGCTCAACATGTCCCTGTGCTAGCGCGTGATAGATCTTCTTTATCTCGCGATTTCTAAACATATCTTTCAACCTTAAATAAGCGCTCTCGGTTTTTGCCACCATCATCAAACCACTAGTGCCGACATCTAAACGCTGGACGATTCCTTGGCGTTCCGCTGGCCCACTTGAGGTAATCGAGATCCCGGATGCAATCAATGCACCGACCACGGTTGGACCACTCCAACCAGGGCTTGGATGCGCAGCGCAACCGACAGGCTTATTAACAATCACCAAATCGGTATCTTGATACACAATCTCCATATCTAATGGAGTCGGTGGAATCGCAACACCCGCTTCATTATCAGGCAATAAGACCGTGATCGTGCTTCCGCTTTCAACTCGATCTGATTTTGTAAGCAACCGGTGACCTAAATTAACTTCATCCGATTCAAGTAGTTTTACTATCGCACTTCTTGAAATTCCAAGAAGAGTCGAGAGCGCGCTATCTACCCGCTCCCCATCTAGCTCTTCTGGGATTAACAGCTTGACCTCTTCGCGAGCCATTAGGCTAAACCCTCTCGGTCTGGACCTTCTGCATCCTTACTAATCTGATCGTTAATCTGATTGTTAATCTGATTGCGCTCTATTGGATTAATATTCTTAGCGGTCAATATAAATGCCAATACCGCAGCAATCACGATGAAACTGTCGGCTAAATTGAAGTTTGGCCAATTCGGAAGTTTGATCCAATCGGTTACCGGGCCACGAAAGAAACCAGGGAAATTGAAAGCACGATCTGTGACATTGCCAATGGCTCCACCTAAAACCATGGCAAAGGCGATTGCCCAAGCTTTACTGGTCAAAAATGGAGCGTAATAAACCACCATACAGGATGCGCTAATGGCGAAGATCGAGAGCAAGATGCCCCCACCATTGGCGCCTAATCCAAAAGCCGCACCGGTGTTGAAAGAGAGTTGTAACTGCAACCACTCACCGACGACTTGAATATCTTTACCTGGTAAATATTCCAACGCCCATTTCTTTGTTAAGAAATCAGCCAACCAGATAAGCCAAGCAACTAGGAATGTGACTTTCCAGTGTTTAGTTCTTGCAAAACGGCTAACGACGCTCTTCCTTCTGCTTGCAAGACATGCAAAGCGTTGCCCGCGGGAATACTTCTAAGCGAGCTTTTCCAATTTGATTGTTACAAACTTCGCATACACCGTAACTCTTATTATCAATTCTATCTATGGCGCGTTCGGTCTGGATCACCATGTCGCGTGAATTTATCAAGAGAGACATCTCATGTTCGCGTTCGAATGTCTTATTACCGGCATCGGCTTGATCATCGCCTGCGCCTTCGCCACCATCTTGGATCAGTGAATCCATCTCAGATTCGACTTTCGCTAAATCCTCACGTAAGCGCTCTAGATCCTTAGCAAGTGCAGTACGCATCGATTTCAATTCGGTTGCAGTCCAACTCTCGTTATCTTCGATTACTAAAGGAGCTGGGGCGACTTTCAATGGTTTTAAGTGCACCTGTTTGCCGCTCTTCTTTGGTGGCGGTGGTGGTGGCATCATCAGACGTTTCTCTTCAACCACCGTCTCTGCTACTTGTGTAGATGCCATTGCAACTTGAACTGTCTGATTCTTGGTATCAACCTTCAAAGTTGCTTTGGAGCCAGCGATTGCAGAAGTTTTTATATTTGAATCTGACTTCTTAACGGGCTTAACCGACTTAGCAGGAGCTTTCTTGGCAGCAACCTTCTTAGCTTTCTTAGCTGGCGCTTTAATAGCTTTCTTAGCATTCTTAGCTGGAGCTTTTTTGGCAGGAGCTTTTTTGGCAGGAGCTTTTTTGGTTGGCGTTTTCTTGGCAGGTGCTTTTTTGGCTGCCTTCTTCGCTGCTAATTTCTTCGCAATTTTTTTAAGTGCCATGAGGGCGAAACTTTAATTTATCAGTAGCCCGGATAGCCAATTAGGCTCGCGATAGCGCTTTGAATTAGAATTTTCCGATGACCGGCTACCGTGCTATTCCGGCCTCCATTGACTTACCAAAGATGGAGCGCGAGATCCTCTCGTTCTGGGAGAGCAATGCCATCTTCCATCAGAGTGTGAAAATGCACGAAGGCATGAGTTCCTGGACCTTCTATGAAGGACCGCCAACTGCAAATGGAATGCCTGGAACCCACCATATCGAGGCGCGTGTCTTCAAGGATGTCTTCCCTAGATACCAGACCATGAAGGGCCACCAAGTTGTAAGAAAAGCTGGCTGGGATTGTCATGGCCTTCCGGTTGAGATCGCTGTAGAGAAGGAACTTGGTTTCTCAGGTAAAGGTGACATCGAAAAATTCGGAATCGCAAAATTCAATGAGAAATGCCGTGAGTCGGTACAACGCCATGTAGATGCATTTACCGCCATGACCAATCGCATGGGCTTCTGGGTGGATTTTGATGAAGCCTATTGGACGATGTCACCTGAATATGTGGAATCAGTTTGGTGGAGCTTAAAAGAGATTTGGAAGAAAGGGTTATTGGTTCAAGATCATCGAGTCGCACCATATTGTCCAAGATGTGGAACTGGACTTTCCGATCACGAACTTTCACAAGGTTATGAGACCGTAACCGATCCTTCCGTTTATGTTCGCTTTCCAATTACCAATGGTGAACTTAAAGAGCTATCTGCTTCATTCCTAGTTTGGACCACCACGCCATGGACTTTGATTTCCAATACCGCCGTAGCGGCGAATAGTGATGTCGAATATGTGGCAGTCAAAGTAACCAAAGATGAGAACTCAGAAGTATTGGTACTCGCCGAAGCGCTACTCTCCAAATTAGATGGAGAGGTCCAGATTCTTAAGCGCTACCGAGGTAGCGAACTTGAACGGGTTTCTTATCAACGACCATTCGAAGTTGTAGATATTCCAGATTCCCATTTTGTGGTCTTAGCCGATTATGTAACCACCGAAGATGGCTCTGGTTTGGTGCATCAAGCCCCAGCTTTCGGCGCAGATGATTTGAAGACCTGTCGCGCTTACAACTTACCAACTGTAAATCCAGTACGCGCAGATGGACATTTCGAATCAGGAATCGATTTAGTCGGTGATCTTTTCTTCAAAGATGCTGATAAACCCATCGTCAAGGATCTAAAGTCACGTGGGCTTCTATATAAGCATCAACCATATGAGCATCAATACCCACATTGCTGGAGATGCCACACTGCATTGATCTACTACGCGCAACCCTCTTGGTATATCCGCACCACTTCAATTAAGGATGCCTTAATCCGAGAGAATCTGCAGACCGATTGGCATCCAGAGACTATCAAAACCGGTCGCTATGGTGATTGGTTAAATAACAATATTGATTGGGCGCTCTCTCGCAATCGTTACTGGGGTACGCCGCTACCAATCTGGCGTTGCGAGAACAAACATGAGATTGCGATCGGCTCTTTGAAAGAGCTGGGCCAATTAGCTGGTGCAGATTTATCGAACTTAGATCCACACCGCCCCTTCGTCGATGACATCAAATTTGCATGTGCAGATTGCAACCAAGAGATGATTCGAGTTCCAGAAGTTATAGATTGTTGGTACGACTCTGGCGCTATGCCCTTTGCACAGTGGGGATATCCGCACAAAGCAGGTTCTGAAGCGAAATTTAAAGAGTCCTACCCTGCCGATTTCATCTGTGAAGCGATCGATCAGACCCGTGGTTGGTTCTACACCTTGATGACCATCGGCACCCTGGTCTTTGATAAATCTTCATATAAGACCGTTCTCTGTCTTGGACATATCCTTGATAAGGATGGACGGAAGATGTCAAAGCATTTGGGAAATGTCCTGGAACCAATGGCCTTGATGGAACAACATGGCGCAGATGCAGTGCGTTGGTTCATGTTGGCGGCTGGTTCGCCATGGGCAGCCAGACGTGTAGGCCACGATGCGATCCAAGAAGTCGTTCGCAAGACCCTATTAACCTATTGGAACACTATCTCCTTCATGTCGCTATATGCGCGAGCATCTAACTTTGAGTTAAGCCAAGCACCTAGCCAAGTGTCACGTCCGATAATGGATCGCTGGATCCTTTCTGAGCTGCAAATTTTGATTCGTGAGGTTGATGCAGCTTATGCGGATTTCGATTCTCAAAGCGCTGGAAAATTATTGGCCACCTTCATTGATGACCTCTCGAATTGGTATGTAAGAAGGAGTAGACGCCGCTTCTGGGATGGCGATCCTGCTGCGCTTGCTACCTTGCATGAATCTCTTAAGGTATTGACTCAGTTAATGTCGCCGATGGTTCCTTTCATTACCGAACATGTATGGCAAGAGTTAATTAAGCCAGTTGAATCTAATGCGACTAGCTCAATTCATTTAACTTCCTGGCCAGATGTAAATACAGATTTAATCGATGAGAATCTAAGAACTCAGGTGGCATTGACGCGAAGAATCGTCGAACTCGGAAGGGCTGCCCGCGCAGAGTCCTCAGTGAAGATTCGCCAACCGCTTGGCAGAGCGTTGATTGCCGCTAGTGGATGGTCGAATCTGCCATCAGATATGCGAGACCAAATCGCCGATGAATTAAATGTTATGGAGTTGGAAGATATCGCAAATGCATCCGGAGACTTGGTGAGTGTAAGCATAAAGGCGAATTTCCGATCCTTGGGTGCCAAGTTCGGTGGCGCGGTACAGGAGATCGCAAAATTGATCTCCCAAAGCGATGCCGCCAAATTAGTCTCAGAGCTAAGAATCAAGGGCGAAGCAACTCTTGGAGAGTACCAAATTGATCTAACGGACTTGGTTATCACCGAGCAACCAAAGAGTGGTTGGTCGGTGGCCAGCAATAATGGTGAATCGGTAGCGCTTGATCTAAACCTGACTGCCGAGTTGATAAACGCGGGAAATGTGCGCGAAGTTATTAGATCGCTTCAAGAAGGTAGAAAGAGCGCCGGCTTTGAGATTACTGATCGCATCCTGGTGACATGGAATGCAAATCACGAGGTACTGCCTGCAGTAATTGAATCAATGGAACATATCAAACGAGAAGTTCTGGCAGTTGAGATGAGGCAAGATCAAAGCCTCTTATGCGATACCGAATTGGGATTCACATTTAATCTGGCAAAAGCGTAATTGCCGGACAGCTCTAGAGAAAAGCCAGCACCAGACTTTGCAAGATTTGAACTGCAAAAAAACAGACAATAAAAGAGAGATCTAAAGCTACTCCGCCAATTCGAAGGGGTGGGATAAACCGCCGGAAGAAGTTAAGCGGTGGATCGGTGAAGGTGTAAACGCTCTCTGCAAACCAGAGCATCGCCCCACGAGGCTGCCATGCAGGTTTGAACATCCGAACGTAATCCAAGATCAAACGCGCAAAGAGCGCGTAGATGAAAACTTGTAGAAATCTATAAATCCAAATATCGAGCATTAATCAGCTCTGATTAAAGAAACTTGCCTCTGCAGCCGCGGTCTTAACCTCATTGGAGACTTTGACATTGGCTGGCGAGAGCAAGAAAACTTTTGAAGTAACTTTTTCAATTGTGCCATGATGGCCAAAGACCAAGCCACTTGCAAAGTCGACCAAACGCTTTAACTCCGCTTCGCCCATATCGGTGAGGTTCATTAACACAGTATGGCCTTCACGAAATCGTTCTCCGATAATTCGCGCTTCGTTGTATGAACGTGGATTGACTGTGAAGATCTGATTGGATGCTGGAGCTGCTGGTAGCGCTACCGAATCCTGAACTGCCGATAGTCCACGAGTCTCGCGAACTCGAACTCTTGGCGAATCGTTCTCTCTTGTTAAACCCTCATCGCTCTCAAGGTCATCTGTTAGACCGAGAAAATTTCCTAGTTTCTTTAAGCTAGACATAGAGAGTATTTTAGAGAAATCAATTGCGTGAACCTAGGATTTGAGAGCCGATGCGAATATGTGTCGCGCCATGTGAGATCGCAGATTGGAAATCTCCAGACATTCCCGCTGAAAGATAAGGGGAATCTGGATAGCTCGCTTTAAAGTCCTGATGCAGCTTTGCAAGGCGCAAGTAGGCAGTATCAGGCGCTTCACCGAGAGGTGCCACCGCCATCAAGCCCTGTAATTTGAGGTTATCTGTGGCCATGATTGCCTTCGCAATTTGATCTATTTCAGAGAGCGCGGCCCCTTGTCGCTCTCCCTTTGATTCGGGCGGATCAAGTGATACTTGCATAAAAACCTCTATGGACTCTTTGCCAATATCAGAAAGTGCCTTTGAAATTAGCTCCACGTATCGAAGCGAATCAACAGTTTGGATGACATCTGCCCAGCCACAGATTGATTTCAATTTATTACTCTGCAATTGCCCCTGGAAATGCCACTTAGCGGATACGGCTGGCGCTTTAACTTTGCCCTCTTGGTCTCGGTTCTCGCCAAATTCAAGGCAGCCCAACTCTCGCAAGATTTCAACATCAGTAACTGGAAAAGTTTTGGTCACCACAATCAGATGAACAGATTCAGGAATCAATTTCTTGATTCGAGCTAGGTTGGTGGCAAGTTCTTCACGTCTAGTCACCGCCAAATCACTCCTGCCTGCCTACCTGTAGTGCCGTCACGGCGATATGAAAAAGTCTTCGGATCTTCTAGAACGCAGCTTGAATGATCCATGATCACGGTATCCTTCAAATCACTTTTTAGCCCTGATACCAAATCTAATGTGTACTTACCAGATTGGTTTAGCGAATTTGTGGCGGGATAGCGCATGGTTACCTCGTTGAAGATCTCTTCAGATACTTCATAACAGTTTCCACAGATACTTGGGCCGATATAAGAGTGGATGATTTCAGCACCCAAATCGCGCATCGCAGCTATTGCATTTCGAGCTATTGAGTTCATTAACCCCTTACGACCTACGTGTACTGCCGCTACCGCAACTTCGGATTTAAGTAAGAGTGGAATGCAATCTGCAACCATCACAGCCAGAGCTAGATTCCGTTCGGTGGTGATCAAAGCATCACAGGTTGGTGTGATTTGCGCATCTTCGACTAGAACCACAGTGTCCCCATGCACCTGATTCATGAAGACAATCGGCATGCCAATTTGTGCTTCCAGGAGCGAGCGATTGGATAGAACATCAATTGCGTTATCACCCACATGATCACCGAGATTGGCCGAATCAAATGGCGCCTTACTTACTCCCCCAATTCGATTGGTGAAGATAAATGGCATTACTTCATGAAATCTGGAACGTCGATCTCATCTTCTGCGACCAACTCTTGGAAGGAGATTCGGCGCCGCGGCGTCTCTCCGGTGATCTCCATGGCCACTTGAAGTGGATCGTTATCATCGACTGGATCTGCATTTCCAGAGATTTCATTCTTAGAGATCACAGGGCGTTCAACCTTCTTGGGTTCGCCACCGTCAAAACCAGCGGCGATAACCGTGATCCGAACTTCATCTCCGAGTGCATCATCAATTACCGTGCCAAAGATAAATTTGGAATCAGGATGTGCAGCATCTTGAACCAGTTGACAAGCTTCATTGATCTCAAATAGGCCCAGATCACTTCCGCCTGCAACTGATAACAAGATTCCCATTGCGCCATCAATTGATGCTTCAAGTAATGGCGAGGAGATCGCAAGTTCGGCTGCACGGATAGCGCGATTCTCACCGCGTGCTGAACCAATTCCCATCAAAGCGGCACCGGCACCGGTCATAACTGCCTTCACATCTGCGAAGTCGAGATTGATCAAACCTGGTTGAGTGATTAATTCAGTTATGCCCTGCACGCCAGATAGCAGGACTTGATCTGCACTTTTGAATGCATCAAGTGCAGTGATATTACGATCTGAAATTGCAAGCAATCGATCATTTGGAATCACAATTAGAGTATCTACTTCAGAGCGCAACGCTTCGATGCCAGCTTCTGCTTGAGTAGTACGCAACTTTCCTTCAAATGAGAAAGGCTTTGTTACAACACCAACTGTTAGCGCACCTAATTCACGAGCAATCTTTGCAACTACTGGTGCGCCACCGGTACCAGTTCCGCCACCTTCGCCAGCAGTAATGAAAACCATATCTGCGCCGCGCAATGCTTCTTCAATTTCATCCACGTTATCTAATGCAGCTTCGCGTCCGACATCCGGTGCGGCACCTGCACCAAGTCCACGAGTAATCTTTCTACCGATATCCAATTTCACATCTGCATCACTCATTAACAATTGTTGTGAATCGGTATTGACTGCAATGAACTCGACACCTTTGAGACCAGCTTCAATCATGCGATTGATTGCGTTAACGCCGCCGCCACCAATTCCAACAACTTTGATGACTGCTAAGTAATTCTGCGGTGCCGCCATGATCTCCCTCTCGATATGTAAACCTATACTTTAGGGTTACAACTCGCTCCCAATTGGTGGCGGAAAATTAGGGGTAACGGGGTGAGTAATCAAATACCGACACTCACTTAATTTCACTTATTTACAAATAATTTTTTAGCAATCTATAAGCAATCTATAAGCAATCTATAACCAATTGCATTTTAATCACTTAACTGAAGGTTTGGTTGGATCGCTCAAATCCATTGATTTTAAATCTTTATTTTCAGGTAGCGCCACCAAGGCTTCATATATCTTCAACTTAACCTCGGTATCTCTAGCGCTACCCCAATTAATTCGCACGATTTTTTCCGGTTTCAATTGCTGATCTTTAAGCTGGTCTTTAAGCTGGTTTTCAAGCAGGACTTGAAGCTGAAATTGATCCTCGCTTCTAGCGGTGATCTTTAGGACCCGAACCTTAAAATCTGCTGGAAGGCTCTGGTAGAGATTGATAGCGCTGGCTCTGATCTTTTTTGTTAACCCTTGAAGTTCTGGCATTTTCGTAGAGATAGTCACTGGAGATTTAAAGAGAACTCCACTTGCATCCACGAATTGCTCTCCAACAGTTGCAATAGCTTCACGGGCCTTTAAAGTAATAATGACTCTGCCAGATACCCAGTTTCTTGAGATATCAACGCTCTCAAGCCAATCAATCCCAGCTGAAGTCAATCTACTCTCGATGCTGCGTGGCTCTACTCTCGCCATCTTCTCTCCGACTGTGACTTGTGAATATTTGTTCACAGTTTTCACTATCTGCTCATTTGGCGCACCGTTTATCTGCAGCGCCCTCACAGAGAAGAGACTGGTCCATCCAAGCAGATAGGCGGAGGTGGCAATTAGAAAGATCGCGATACCAATGGTGAGTTCGCGTTTACGAACCACTATCAAACCTCTTCCCGAGTTCTTCGAGAATTAGCGGTCCTAAGGAACTGACATCTCCAGCGCCCAAAGTAATGATTACATCTCCGGGGCTAGCTGCATGGCTCACCGCTTCGATAACCGATAGAAAATTCGGTTCAAATTTTGCACCGTCTATCAACTTTGCCAAATTAAGACTGCTTAAACCCACGATTGGTTGTTCGCTAGCTGCATAGATCTCAAGTAGCCATACTTGATCTGCTAGCGAGAGCGTCTTAGCAAAATCTTTTATGAAGGCCTGAGTTCTCGAGTATCTATGCGGCTGAAAGATAACTAAGACTTTGCCGCCACCGGCATAGCGTTTTGCTGCGGTCAGGGTTACTTTGATCTCAGTTGGATGATGACCATAATCATCGATAACCCTAATTCCACCTACGCTTCCCTTCAACTCAAATCTGCGGCCAGCGCCATGAAACTTTGCCAATCCATCAAGCAAAAGAGTGGGATTCAATCCAAATTCCATACCCACAGCCATCACTGCTGCTGCATTTAACAAATTATGTTCACCGGGTACTCGGACCTCCAGCTCACCGATTTTGGCGCCATTCCATAGAACCCGGGCCGTCGAGCTACCTGCTTGCAAGGAGATTTGATCTATTCGCAAATTGGAATTGGGAGAAGTTCCGTAGCTAATTCGTTTTACCTTAGCGCTTTGTGCAACCTTTCGTGCACCTTCATCATCTTCGCAATACACCAAGAAACCGGTAATGGTATTTACAAAATCTTCGAATGCTTTAAAGACCTCGGTCTCGCTTTCAAAATAATCAACATGATCCCATTCGACATTTGTGATGATGGCGGCATGTGGTCGGTAGGCCACAAATGAACCATCAGATTCGTCGGCCTCAGCTACAAAATATTCGCCACTGCCTCTGTGGGCATTTGAGCCTGAAGATTTAAGAACTCCACCGATAGCAAAAGAAGGATCGCAACCTGCACTTTGAAGCGCCACCGTAGCCATAGAAGATGTAGTGGTTTTGCCATGTGTCCCAGCAACTGCAATGGATGTTGAATCTGACATCAATAGAGATAGCGCCACCGCTCTGGTGATCTGTGGAATCTCTTCTTTGATAGCCGCTTCTCGTTCTGGGTTATTCTCTTTAATGGCATTCGAATAGACCAGTAAATCCACGCCATCTATATTTGAAGCGCGATGGCCAATAAAGATGGTTGCACCTAGCGCTTTGAGAGCGCTCAAGACTGAGGAATCTGAAGCATCCGATCCTGACACTTTCATGCCATGTGAGATAGCAATTCTTGCAAGGCCGCTCATGCCTGATCCACCAATGCCTACAAAGTGAACCCGCTTGCCTTTTAGCTCCTGTAATTTCATCTGATTGCTCGCTCCATCGAAGAGAGAATCAATTGGGTAGCATTTAAATTGGTACCAAAAGCTTCGTCTTTGCCTAAACCAAGCATCCGCGCAAGATTTTGGCTAAGCCATTTTGAATTGAAATCTTTTTGGGATCTAAGTTCCGCCCTACCGGCTTTGACCAACTCGGTGGCATTTAGCGCTTGCTCACCATTTCCGATTGGAAGCGGCACAAAAAGAGCATATTTCCCAAGTGCGGCAATTTCAGAGGTGGCAACTGCGCCACTTCGTGAGATCACTAAGTCGCTAGCTAATAGCGCGGTAGCCATATCCTCGATATAGCTCACAGGTCGATAAATGAAATTGCCACTTATGCTTTTGTTTTTCTCTCCTAAATTTGCCCGACCTAATGAATGTATGACTGTGCAGCCCTGGAAATCCGTATCTCCGATCACTTCGTTTATGTAAGTAGAACCGCTAGAACCGCCTAAAACCAACACCAATGGTCCCTCGACGCCAAGAGATCGCTTGGCGTTCGCCCTTGTGCTAGCCCAGTCACTAGCTGCAGCAACTGCAGCGCTGACAATCTCTGCTTTTAAGGGATTACCTACTATTACCCCTTTGCCAAATTCCTTAATGGCTTCAGGGTATGCAACTAATACCTCTGAGGTAAAACGATTTCCCAATTTATTGGCAATTCCAACTTTTGCATTTTGCTCGTGAATCACTATCGGCTTTCGTAGCGCTGCAGCTGCTAAATATGCGGAGGCTGAGACATAGCCGCCAAAGCCAACTACCAGATCGAAATCTTTTACTATCGAGATCGTCTTTATTGCCGAATTCAGTAATTGAATTGGAAATGCCAGGGTCCTTAAATTTATAGCACGGGGCGCAGTTACCTTAGGGATTAGAAATAAGGTACCACCGCGATTTGGAATCAACTCAACTTCTTGGCCATTGGCTGTGCCAAGAAATGCCACCTCATCTTCTGGATGTTTTGCTGACCAGGCTTGGCTTACCGCCCAAGCTGGCTCGATGTGGCCAGCAGTTCCTGCACCTGCAAAGAGTATGCGCGTCATCGCGCCACCTTCTTTTGATTGCTCTTCTCCTTGTTCTTTTCCTGGACCTTCCTGAAATTTTCTGAATTACTTGGATTAACTGAATTAACTTGATTAATTGGATTGGTCAATGGCCAGCGCACATTTATCTCACTTGCAATCTCCGGGTTTCGAAGCGCGATTCCTGCCACAAATCCAAGCGCTCCCACCAATGCAATCAAAGATGAGCCGCCATAAGAGATAAGGGGAAGGGTAACTCCAACTACCGGTATCAAACTAGTTGCGCTAGCTAAATTGATCAGAGATTGGATCCCGATCCAAAATGCCACTCCTAGCCCAATATATTTACTGAACTCATCGCGTGCTGATAATGAGATTTTTATGATGGAGTAAACCAGAAGTGCCAAAGCTAAAATCAAGGAGATGGTGCCGAATAGGCCCAACTCTTCTCCGATTACTGAGAAGATGAAATCTGTATGTGCCTCTGCGAGATTTCCCCACTTCTGTTTACTCGATCCTAAACCTGAACCAAATAGACCGCCACTTGCAAGCGCCATCAGACTGTGAGCTGGCTGCCAACCTGCATTCATATACACGCCATCTGCAAATGGATGGAGGAAGGCGGTGAAACGTTCCATTCGATAGGGCTGAGTTGCTATTAAACCGGCTATTCCGACTATGCCTGCACAGACCAGAAAGACCATTAATTTTAATTCAGCACCAGCCAGATATAGTAAGGTCGCAAGGATCAAACCGATCACCACTGCCGAACCCAAATCCTCGCCTGCTAAAACAATAAGTAAAACAATGCCAAAACCAAATAGCAATGATTTCAAAGTCTGGATAGGTTTACGAATATTGCGCTCGATGATGAATGCAGCCCATAAAATCAAGAAAACTTTAGCAACTTCGCTAGGTTGAAAATCGGTAAAGCCGAGATCTATCCAATTCTTGTTTCCATTTACACTCTTTCCGAAAGGAATCAAAAGGAACATGATTCCAACTGCAGCGAATAACCCCCATTTTGCAAAGAATCGTAAAGTGGCAATTGGAAATCTCGCAATAATCCAAGCAAAAGGTAGCGACACTACCGACACCAGGATCTGTTTCCAGCTGATGGCAAAAGAAGAGCCACTATCTGTAAGTCCAGTAACTTGAGCTGCAGAAAAGACCATGATGTCGCCAAAGATCAGTAACCCAACTGAGAGCGCTAAGAATGTAAAGAAGGTTCGTTTGTGAGTGGTAAACATCAGGCTAGCCTCTTGACTGCTTCAGCGAATTGATCGCCACGATCTGAGTAATTCTTAAATTGATCCATCGAAGCACATGCAGGGGCAAGTAGCACCGTATCTCCTTCGCTAGCAAGCGCTCTGGCTTTTAGAACCACTTGCTCCATCACCGGTTCGCCATCGATCAAGAAATACTCAATATTTAGCTTGCTAAGTTCCAGTGCGATTAGATCTCGATCTGCGCCGATTAGCAATGCGCTTTTAATCCTAGGCGCACATCGTGCAATCAGCTCTTCGAATTTGGCACCTTTTGCTAAACCTCCGGCAATCCAGATCGAACGTTCGTTGGCGAAGAGCGCAGCTTGCGCTGCATGTGGGTTGGTGGCTTTGGAATCATTGATCCATCTGATGCCATCTTTTTCGAGAATCAATTCAATTCGATGGCGACCTGGCTTAAAACTCTTTACTGCACTTTGTATAGCTTCATAATCTGCACCCAAACTTCGAGCCACCGCTGCTGCAGCTAAGGTATTTGCAACCGCATGAGGAACTGTCGGTTGAACATCGCGTAATTCGCAGAGCGCCCCCGCCTCTTTAGGATCGAGAGTAAATGCTCGATCTACCAATAGCTCCTCCACCAAACCCAACTCTCCTGGAGCTGGGGTATCTAAGGTGAAGAGATGGCGCAATTTCGCAAAAGTTTCGGTGGCATCTACTAGTTGAGGATCTTGACCATTGATGATGGCTAGCTTTGAGTATTGCAGTAATTTAACTTTGGCCGCGGTATAAGCCTTGAATGATCCATGCCAATCAATGTGGTCATCTGCAATATTTAAAATCGCAGCAGCTTCAAACTCTGCATGCTGCATCCAATGAATTTGGAAACTAGAAATCTCTATGACCAAGACCTCGTAATTTTCTTCGTCCCAAACCGACTCGATGACAGTGGTGCCTACATTCCCGCAAGCTTTCGCTTTGATACCTGATGCATTTAGCATTGCAGCTGTAAGTTCAGTGGTGGTGGTCTTTCCGTTAGTACCGGTAATCGCCACCCACTTTTGAGTTGGATTATGTAAATTTCTAAAATCCCAAGCTAGATCAATCTCGCTGGTTAGCGTTACCTCAGCCCGATTCAGCGCCAAAATCAAAGGGTGATCCGGCTTCCAACCCGGTGAAACCACGGCCAAGTCGTAATCTAGATTCTCTAAATCTGAAATTGGATGAGATGCAAAATCAATAAGCGGTTTCTCATCAGCGATGAAGACATGCGCACCTAGCTCCTCTAGGAGTTTCGCCACCGCAGTTCCGGTTACTCCCCCGCCCAGAATTAGAGTGCGCTTGCCAGCCAGATTCATAGAGTTATTTCGCTACCCACTGGGCGTAGAAAAGGCCAAGACCTGCGGCAACTGATAGCCCTGCCAGAATCCAAAATCGAACCACCACTGTTACCTCTCCCCATCCCTTTAACTCAAAGTGATGATGCAAAGGTGCCATTCTGAACAATCGTTTTCCGCCAGTTATTTTGAAATAAAGCACCTGTGAAATCACCGAAAGTGTGATTACTACAAAGAGGCCGCCGATCAAGAGAAGTAGAAGTTGAGTGCGCATCGAAATTGCAAGACCAGCCAACGCGCCGCCGATTGCAAGTGAGCCGGTATCTCCCAAAAAGATCTTGGCGGGAGAGGTATTCCACCAAAGAAAACCGGTGCCAGCGGCAGCCAATGCTGCTGCTAAAACCGCTAAATCAAGTGGGTCACGAACGTTGTAACAGTTGGGAACCGCAACCTCTGCGCAAGATTGTCCGAATTGCCAAACGCCTATCAGAATAAAAGCTAGGAAGGCCATTACCGATGCACCGGTTGCTAAACCATCTAAGCCATCACTTAGATTTACTCCATTACTGGTTGCGGTAACCATCAAGATCACCCAGATAATCAAAGCTGCCAATCCCAGTTTTATTGAGGTATCTCGTAGGAACGAGAGATTCATGGAGATAGGAGTCAAACCGTCGCCATCTGGAAATTTTGTTCCTAGGAATCCAAAGATTCCACCTACCAAGATCTGTCCAAATATCTTCTGTTTGCTATTTAATCCAAGCGATCTCTGTTTAACAACTTTCAAATAGTCATCTATAAAGCCCACCAAGCCAAGGAGCGTAAATAAACCAATTACCAGGATGGCCGAAGTGCTAAATGGAATTCCTAGTATCAAATGGGATAACAGATAGCCAGCAATCGCCGAGATGATGATTGCGATGCCACCCATAGTCGGTGTTCCACGCTTTACATGATGAGTCTGTGGGCCATCATCCCTAATAATCTGGCCATAACCTTTCTTAGCAAGGGCTTTGATAAGTAAGGGGGTACCAAAGAGACTAAATAGAAGTGCAATCACACCAGATAAAAGAATCTCTTTCACTTCGACTCCCAACTACTTATCAATGCTTCTGCCAATTCTTCAAGATGTTCGGCTCGCGAGGCCTTTATTAGAACCACATCACCAGGGGTGATCTCAGGAAGCAACTTTGTAAGTGCGCTCCGCCAATCTTGGAAATGTAGCGAAGAATCCCCATATTCCGGAGCATTGATTGCGATTAAGTGGTCGATGGCTAAATCTTTCGCCAATTCTGAGATTTTCAGATGCGCTGATTCAGAGATTGGACCCAATTCATGCATCTTTCCTCGAATGGCCCAGGGTTGACCACCATGTTCTTGAGCGAAGAGGCGAAGTGAGAAGAGCGCAGCCTCCATCGACTCTGGATTGGCATTATATGCATCATTGATTACTAAAAGACCTGGTAAATCATGTAGCTCCATCCGCCATTTGCTTCGATTTTCTGCCATCGAAAGCGAGGTAGCGATGTGATCATTTGAGATTCCCAAAGCAGTTGCTGCAGCAGCTGCTGCCAAGGCGTTTGGTATTTGATGCGCACCGACCAATCTCATCCCGACCGAAACGCGTCCTTCACTATTAACTAAATCAAAATGTGGAGATCCTTCACGAATCTCAACATCAGCTGCTCGAACATCGGCATCTGGACGTTCACCAAAGGTAATTACTCTTCCGGCAAACCCAGTCGCCATTCTTGGCGTGAATTCATCATATAGACCAAGAATGGCAATGCCATCCTCTGATAGCGAATCGATCAACTCTTTCTTGGTCTTAGCAATATTCTCTACACTGCCAAATTCGGCCAGATGTGCGCTGCCGACTTTCAAGACCACACCGATATCAGGTTTGACCACCGAAGCTAAATATCCGATATCTCCCATGTGTCGCGCCCCCAATTCTGCAATACAGTAAAGGGTCTCTTCATCGCAACGAAGAAGATTTAAAGGGGCTCCCAACTCATTATTAAATGAATTTTCAGGTGCGATTGTTGGTCCGATATTTGAAAGAATTTGATAAAGCAGATCCTTGGTGGTGGTCTTGCCTTGGGAACCAGTAATGCCGATTACCTTCAAGTTTGGCAACTTGCTTCGCACATAGGATGCTAAATCTGCGAGAGCTTTGTAGACATTTGTGACTTTGATCGATGGTAGATCTACGCTCTTTGTGACCAGAGCAAAGGCTGCGCCATTATCAATAGCTGATTTCACATGATTATGGCCATCATCATGCTCTCCGACCAAAGCCAGAAAGAATGAACCGGGGTTTGCTTTTCTAGAATCAAATACAGGAGCCAGCCAAACTTCTCTGCCCGCATCTACATTTAATTCACCATCCACAATTTTTGCGATTTCACCTGCCGTCATCCGAATCATTTAAGGCTCGCAATCGCTTCAGCTAGAACTTTTCGATCATCAAATGGGTGCTTCACACCCATGCTCTCTTGCCCTACTTCATGGCCTTTACCTAGAACTGCAACTACATCTCCAGGTTTTGCATCCTATGTGCGAACCAAGTTGCCAAACTTGAAGGTAATC
>JBJTHJ010000081.1:0-18096 GCA_046094385.1 Candidatus Nanopelagicaceae bacterium | reverse complement strand
CGCTATATGTGGGATAGAGCAGAAAAATTCCGGTAAAAACATACCGGAATTTTTCTGCTCTATCCCACATATAGCGTGGTGACAGGTGCTTTTAATGATGAAGCTGGCAAATACAACCCCGGGAAAATTGGGGAGTTATTTAACGATCCGATTGTCAGGAGCGCATTCGGAAACTCAATGGAGATCTCAGCCAAAACCGCGATTTTAGGCTCCATCCTTGGCGGATTATTTGCTTGGACCTTAGCCACTGCAAAACCTGGCGGAGTCTTCTACCGCTTCTCAGTGGCGCTCTCATCAGTGCTCGCCCAATTTGGTGGCGTGATGTTGGTCTTCGCATTCCTAGCAACTTTCGGTTTTAATGGCGTGGTCTCTTCGCTAGCAGTTAAGTTCGCACCAGATAGCTTTCTTGCTCAATCGGCTTGGCTCTACACAATTAACGGACTTTCAGTTGTTTACACCTTCTTCCAGATCCCATTAATGGTTCTGGTCTTCTTGCCAACCATCGAGAATATGAAGCCCCAATGGCGAGAAGCTTCAGATTCTTTGGGTGGTCGCACCCTTGAATATTGGGTACGCGTTGGAATTCCAGTTCTCACACCCTCATATTTCGGCGCGGTCTTATTGTTATTCGTAAATTCATTCTCCGCTTATGCAACCGCAGCGGTTTTGATAAATATGTCAGATTTCTTAACTCCACTTCAAATTGGCAATGCGCTCTCAAGCGAAGTTGGTGGTGCCAATCCGCAAGTTGCAAAGACGCTATCTATGTTCATGGTCGTTGTAGTGATCATTGCAATGGCAATTTATGCGCAGATTCGTAGACGCGTTAGCCGTTGGGAGTCTTCACGATGAAGCGCACTTGGAAAGTGAAACTTTGGCGGCTCTCAATTATCTTCGTAGTCGGCACCTATCTACTGCTGCCGCTCTATTCGATGTTGGATTTTTCAACCAAACCTTTTCTCTTTGGTCAAAGTGGTCGCACCCTTGATGCTTGGAAAGTAATTCCGAGTCAGCCGGATCTTACGATTGCCGTTGTCAGATCAATGGTTAGCGCAGTTATCGTGATGTTCCTGATTTTGGTGCTGATCGTGCCAACTGTGGTCTGGGTCCATTTGAAGTTACCTAAGTTAAAGCGCATCGTGGAGTTGATCTGTTTGATTCCACTTGCGATCCCAGCGATTGTAATCGTGGTTGGCATCGCTCCGCTTTATCGTTGGATCGCAATTAACTTCACGGAATCGCCAATTACGCTCTCGCTGGTCTATTCCATGTTGATTCTGCCTTATACCTATCGCTCGCTTTCGGCTGCGCTAGATGCTTCAGATATCTATACTCTCTCAGAGGCGGCGCGTACTTTAGGCGCATCAACTTCAAGAATGATGGCCGGCATCATCATGCCAACTCTGCGCACTGGAATCTTAAATGGCTCATTTATCGCAATCGCTTTGGTGCTAGGTGAATTTACAATCTCCAATCTGCTTAACTACAAGACATTCCAAGTGGTGATTGCACAGATCGGAAGATCAAGTGGAAATGTCGCGGTAGCGGTATCGCTGGCCTCGATTCTCTTCGTGCTGATCTTGTTGCTTGCAATCCCACAGAAGAAACGTCAAAAAGAGGTGCTAGATGTTGATGTTGCGTAGAGGTCTGACTAGGAAGGAAATGAAGTGAGTTCTTCATATGTGCAGTTGGTAGATATCTCCAAACACTTTGGCCCTGTAAAAGCCCTGGATGGTCTCTCATTGGATATCGCCAAAGGTGAGTTTGTCGCGCTACTTGGCCCTTCAGGATGCGGAAAGACCACCGCGCTACGCGCATTGGCAGGTCTACAAGAGCTAGATGCTGGAAACATCATCGTAGATGGCAAGGACATTACATTCGTTGCGCCAAATAAGCGCAATATGGGAATGGTTTTTCAAGCCTATTCACTCTTTCCACATATGACTGCCCGAGAGAATGTTGAATATGGCTTGAAGTTGAAGGCGCATAAGACCAGTTCGGATAAGCGCAAACATCGCTCAGATGAGCTACTGGAGTTAGTCGGGCTTTCAACACATGCCAACCACTACCCACATCAGATGTCTGGTGGACAGCAGCAACGTGTGGCGCTAGCTCGTGCGCTTGCGATCTCTCCCCAGGTGTTATTACTTGACGAACCACTTTCAGCGCTAGATGCCAAGGTACGTACTCAGTTACGCGATGAGATCCGCAGAATTCAATTGGAGCTTGAGACCACCACCCTTTTCGTAACTCACGATCAAGAAGAGGCCTTAGGTATCGCAGATCGAGTCGGAGTCATGCGAAATGGCTTGCTAGAGCAGATTGCAGCCCCAGCGGAACTTTATGATCGCCCAGCAACTTCATTTGTTGCTGAGTTCGTTGGCCTTACCAATCAGATAAAAGTCGAAGTATCAAATGGCGCGATCAGCGCATTTGGAACGACCTTAAGCACCTTGCCAGGATCGGTCACCTCTGGCTCTGGTGTGGCGTTGATTCGTCCAGAAGCGCTAACCGTTAAGGCAAGCTCTAATGGCAATGGTCGAGTAGTTGCAACTTCATTCCTAGGCTCTATCTGCCGCGTAATGGTGACCTTACAAGATGGCACACGTATTAATGCTCAGATGGAATCTGTAGATGCTGCGGGTCTTACTCCAGGCACCTCCGTTGAAGTTACTGCCGATAAAGTTGCAGTTTTCGTCAAGTGAATTAGCGCTAAATGAATTTTGGCCGCATCACTTCTATTGAGAGCTATACCGACGAATTTGTCTGCTTTGTAAAGGTCACTACCGATCAAGGATTAATGGGTTGGGGCCAGACCTCTACATACAACGCGGATATCACAGCACAGGTATTGCATCGCCAAGTTGCCCCTTGGGTCCTTGGCCAATCCGCGGATGATATTGGCGCTTTGATTAATAGGGTGGAGGCAAAAGAACATAAATTTCCAGGTAGTTATAGATGTCGCGCAAATGCCGGTCTTGATACTGCGCTCTGGGATTTACACGGCAAGGCACTTGGTAAGCCGGTTGTTGAAATCTTAGGCGGTAAACCAAAAGCGCTACGTGCCTACGCCTCTTCGATGAAGCGAGATATCACGCCAGAAGATGAAGCGAAACGTTTTCTCGCTTTGCGAGATCAATATGGTTTTGATGCATTTAAGTGGCGCGTTGGTGCCGAGTGTGGCAATGATGTCGATGAGTGGCCCGGTCGAACCGAAGCAGTGGTGCCGGTGGTTTCAAAGGCTTTAGGTGATGGTGTTTCAAAGCTAGTCGATGGAAACTCTGGGTTCTCACCCAAGCGCGCCATCGAAGTTGGCGCGTTGCTTGAAGGCGAAGGCATCTCACACTTTGAAGAGCCATGTAAATATTGGGAGCTTGAAGAGACCAAACAGGTTACCGATGCGCTTGAAATCGATGTGACCGGTGGCGAGCAAGATTGGGATTTGGCAACATGGCGACGGATGATAGATATGCGCGCTGTTGATGTACTGCAGCCAGATGTGATGTACATGGGCGGTATTTGGCGTACATTAAAGGTCGTCGAGATGGCCAAAGCTGCTGGGCTTACCGTTACCCCACATAGCGCAAACCTCTCATTGGTAACGATTTGCACTATGCACCTACTAGGTGCAATCCCAAATCCCGGGAAATATTTGGAGTTCTCCATTGAGGGTGAGGATTACTATCCTTGGCAAATTGGTTTGTTCGAAGGTGATCCTTTTAAAGTTGAAGCTGGAAAGGTGATGATTCCAGCCGAACCAGGTTGGGGCGTTACTATAAATCCAGAGTGGTTGGCAAAGGCGAAGCGAGAAATAAGCGAGGCGAAGTGAAAACTATTCTTGATGCAATTGGCGATACCCCGTTAATTAACATCGAAGGTATCTGGGTCAAGATGGAGTATTTAAATCCCTCTGGTTCGATCAAAGCGCGAATCGCTAAATATATGATTGAAAGAGCCGAGAGAGAGGGCTTATTAAAGCCGGGCGATACCATCGTTGAAGCCTCCTCTGGAAATACTGGCAATGCGATGTCCATGGTGGCAGCAGTTAAGGGCTACAAGATGTTGGTGGTGATGCCAAGTGGTTTGAGCCAAGAGCGGGTTGCAATTTCCAAGGCTTTTGGAGCTGAAGTCAGGCTCATTGGCGATTTCCATGTAAACGAAGCGTTAGAAGAGTGTCGCCGCCTTGGCAAGGAGCCGGGTTACTTTGCACCACAGCAATTTGATAACGAATGGAATGTCAACGAGAACACCGAATGGCTAGCGCAAGAGATATTAGCTGAGCTACCTAGCAAGCCTCAGTTAGTAGTTAGCGGGGTCGGAACTGGTGGCACTGTGATCGGTGTCGGTAAGGCATTTAAAGCGGTCAATCCAGATTGCGAGATCTATGCTCTTGAACCATCCGAGTCCTGCACCATCGCATGCGGTGAAGTCGAGAAACATTTGATTGAAGGAATCTCTGACGGCTTCGTTCCTGGAATCATCGAACGCCATGAGTCAGAGATTGATGGCTTTGTACATATCCACTCGAATGATTCCATCGAAGAGATGCGCCGAATTGCACGTACCCACGGAATCTTCGTCGGTCCCTCTTCAGGTGCGCATCTCTTGGCTGCTAAAAAATTAAAAGAGGAGCATAACCTCGAGACCGTGGTGACCTTCTTCTGTGACGAAGGAGAGAAGTACATGAAGGATTATTGGCTTAAGTATTAATCACGATGGATTTAAGTAATTTTCCTCTAACTAGACCACTTGCAGATCGTTTTCGCGAGGTGGTATCTGGATCAAAAGATGGCACTCCCAAATGGGCTTTCCAAATGCTCGAAGGCGACGATGAAGGATATTTCGGACCAGAATCTGCAGTCTGGGAGGTTCATGGTTGCGTCTCAACCATCGTCGGCGGGGTAATGGCTCTGCTTTTACAAGCGGCCCATCCAGCTGCACTTGCAGGCGTTGCTGAGCATTCTCGCTACAAAGAAGATCCGCTCGGGCGTTTAGCCGGAACAACCAAATGGTTAACCATCACCTCATTTGGTGCCACTGAATTTATAGAGTCAGAAGCAAAGCGAGTAAATCAGATGCATGCTCGCGTTACCGGTTCTTACATCGGTAAAGATGGCCAGGTACATGAGTATGCCGCCAAAGCCGAAGAGTATTTGCTCTGGGTGCACTGTGCATTCACAGATGCCTTTTTGAAAACTTTCCTTTCACTTGGCTATGAATTTAAAGATCCATCTAATGGACCGGATCAATATGTAAGAGAGTGGGCTAAGAGCGCTGCGCCATTGGGCTTACCGGATGCACCCAGATCATTGACCGAACTTGAAGCAAAATTGGATTACTTTCGTGAACACGCACTACTTGCAAACCAGATGACCAGAGAGGTAGTTAAGTTCATTTTAAAGCCACCATTTTCAAAGTTGGGCCTGATCCCTTTTACGATCTTTGCAAATGCAGCTATCGCTACCTTGGACCCTAGAGATCGCGTAATCTTAAGGTTAAGAAAACGGGGAAAAATTTGGCTACGACTTGCAAAAGCGATTTTGCGCTTCTTGAGTGCGATCTTGGGCCATGAATCACCCAGCCAGAAGTTTGCAAGGCGACGGATAGATAGACTTCGAGGGTGACCCGAGTAATCGCACATCGCGGATTTTCTGCAAAATATCCCGAGATGAGCCGCGAAGCCTATTTAAATGCAGTTCCAGTCAGCGATGGCTTTGAATGCGACCTACATCTATCCAAAGATTTGAAACTCTTCTGCTTCCATGATGACACTTTGGATCGCACCACTGATCTAACTGGTGAAGTAAATGAAATGACTTGGGATGAGATCTCGAAAGCCACCCCAAAGCCGATTCTCTTCAAGGAGTTCATGGCGATTGCCATGGGCACCAATAAAGATGTGCTGATCGAGACCAAACATCCAAATAAGTTCAAAGGCTTACTTGAAAAGCGACTTAAACAGGAGCTAATTGAGCTTAGCCCGAAGATCGATATGAGCTTCATGTCCTTCGCACCGGGTGCGGTATGGCGGATGCGAAACTTCCCAGGTCGAATTGTGCAGTTGGTCGAAAAACGTATAAATCTGATCCCAAAATTTCACGCCGATGTAGTGGCCCCTTACTTTGAGCTGGTGGATAAGCGCTGGGTAGAGGATTGCCGAAGAAAAGGTCAGCAGATGTATGTCTGGACTGTTAATGATCCGAAAGTTGCGCTGCAGCTAGCTGAATGGGGAGTGGATACTTTAATCACTGATAACCCCGAGTTGATAAGCAGCGTACTTAATCGCTAGCTTGACCAGACTTATGGGAGTAACGGCCCATAAATTCACTCTTTAAATCTTGGAAAGTGCCATCAATCAACGCAGCGCGCATCTGATCGACCAAACGGACAATGAAGCGTTCGTTATGAATTGTGGCTAAAGTGGCGGCGACCATCTCTTTGGCGCGGAAGAGATGATTTAGATAAGCCCTGGTGTAGTTCTGGCAGGTATAGCAGTCGCAACTCTCTTCGATGGGGAAGTACTCTCGGCGGTGTGGGACATTTGAGACATTAAAGCGCCCGGCCATCGTATAAACCGCTGAAGTTCGAGCGATCCGAGATGCCAGCACGCAATCAAAGGTATCGATGCCATTTTCAACCCCTACAAATAGATCCTCTGGGGCTCCGATGCCAAGTAGATGCTTAGGTTTCTCGATGGGTAGCTCCTCATTTACCCAATTGACGATGGTGCCAAGTGCATCTTTATCCAAAGCCCCACCGATTCCGAAGCCATCGAATTTAATCCCGGAAGATTCCATCTGGCCCAACTCTTGAGCTGCCTGGCGACGCAGATCCTCATATTGGGCACCTTGGATCACGCCGTATAGCGCTTGATAAGGCTTATCGTGGCGTAATTCGGTAAGTCGTTTATGTTCATCTAGGCAACGAATGGCCCAGGCATGGGTGCGAGCTAGCGCCTTCTTCTGATAGCCGCGGGTGTTATGCAAAGTCGTACATTCATCGAAAGCGAAGATGATGTCAGCCCCGATCTTATGTTGAATCTGCATTGAGATCTCTGGCGTGAAACGGTGCATCGAACCATCTAAATGTGATTTGAAAGTTACCCCTTCATCGTCAACATGAGCTAAGCGCTCTTTGTTATCGGCGATCACATCATCAGCTCGGAAGGTATCTGCATTCATCGCCAGTACCTTCTTAAATCCAACACCGAGCGATAGAACTTGGAAGCCACCGCTATCGGTAACGGTTGGTCCATCCCAAGACATGAATTTCGCTAAACCACCGGCCTCATCCAAGATATCTGGACCAGGTTGCAAATAGAGGTGATAGGCATTTGCCAGAATCGCTTGCGATCCCAGATCCCTCATAGATTCAGGAAGGACCGATTTAACTGTGGCTTTCGTTCCGACTGGAATGAATGCGGGGGTTTGGATAGCGCCATGCGGGGTATGGATCGTGCCAACCCGAGCGCGACCTACCTCTTTCTTAACTTCTTGAATCTCAAATTTGAAACTCACCAGATTCGTACTCGCTCTTTCAAATAGAGCGCATCAGATTCCTTAACCTCAAAGGCAGCGTAGAACTCATCTAGATTTCGAACGATCTGGTTGCAACGATGCTCATCTGGTGAGTGGGGGTCGGTTGCGATTCGAAGTCTGGCCTCTTCTGGGCGAATCAGGCGGCGCCAGCACTGCGCCCAAGATAGGAAGAAACGTTGCATCGCGCTAAGCCCATCAATCTCTGGGGCAGCTTCGCCAGCTAATGAGATTCGATAGGCCTTGATTGCGATATTCATACCGCCCAAATCGCCGATGTTCTCGCCTAAAGTAAATTCCCCATTAACCTTCACATCCAAAGCTGCACTTGGGGAGAGCTGGTCGTACTGATCAACTAGAGTGCCAGTGCGCTTTTCAAACTCTGCGCGATCTTCATCGCTCCACCAGTTATTTAAATTGCCATCGCCATCGTATCTAGAGCCTTGATCATCAAAGCCATGTCCAATCTCATGACCGATGACAGCGCCGATTCCGCCATAGTTGGCAGCATCATCTGCATCGGGATTGAAGAAAGGTGGTTGCAAAATCGCAGCTGGAAAAACAATCTCGTTATAACCCGGGTTGTAGTAGGCAT
This sequence comes from Candidatus Nanopelagicaceae bacterium, assembly GCA_046094385.1. Taxonomy (GTDB): domain Bacteria; phylum Actinomycetota; class Actinomycetes; order Nanopelagicales; family Nanopelagicaceae; genus ZLKRG08. Next base: position 9,966 of record JBJTHJ010000081.1, on the reverse strand, counting down.
TTACCGTCTGTGGGGTCATCGCCCATTCATCGCGATCTATCGGCCCACCTAATTTATTTAATTGATACTCCCGTTCGAATTTCGCGATATTTGCTAAGTTGGTATGTAGATCGCTTCCGATCTCAAGTCTGCTGTAATCACGCCACTTATCTGGGTAGGCAATTTTTGGCCTAAATTTCGCCAACTTATCTAGAGCCTTTACCTTGGTTTGCGCGCTCATCCAATCGAGTTCTTTGATAGATACCTCGTATGCCTTTAGTAGGTTACCTACCAAAGCCTCCATCTTCTGCTTTGAGGATTCGGGGAAGTGGCGCTTTACATACTCTTTGCCAATCTCTTCGCCCATAGCGCCCTCCACCAGTGAGATCGCTCGCTTGTAGCGCTCGCGGATCTGAGGTGTGCCAGAGAGGGTGGTGCCATAAAAGGCAAAATTCTCATTAACCAGCGCTTCATTTAAGTAGGGAGCGCAGCCTGAGAGGATCTGCCAGCGAAGCCAATTCTGCCAAGCGCGTAAATCAAATTCTCCGAGGAGCTTGGAAAGCCCTTCAAAGAAATCAGGTTCGCGCACTACGATCTCTTGGAACTTGGTCGCGGGGATTTGGCCAGCTTCCAGATAACCCTGCCAATCGATATTTGGCGAGAGCGTTTGAAGCTCTACAAAGCTCCTCTTGTTATATGTGGCGATGGCATCGCGATCTTTGACTTGATCCCAATGAATAGAGGCGATCTTGGTCTCGTGGGCAAGAAGAGTTTGGGCATCGATGGCCACGCCGCTGATCTTTGACATCTTCTCGATGTGATCCAAGAAGGCATCACGAATTGGTTGATATTGATCTTCTCGGTAGTAAGCCTCATCAGGTAGTGAGATTCCGCCTTGATAGATATAGATGGCATATTGGGTGGAGTTTCCGACATCGGGGTAGATGTAGGAACCAAAGATGCTAGGGCCTCCGGTTATCTCTAATTGGCTGATAGTCGCGATCAAACTCTTGGCATCGGTGATCTTTTCGACCTTCGCTAAATCCTCCAAAATCGGATTAATCCCATCGTTTTCAATCTTCTGGGTATCCATGAAAGATCTATATAGCTCTCCGATCTTGCCGCCATCGGATTCGATGATGGCCTTTACCTGCGCCTCGGCCTGAAGAAAGAGTTCATAAGTGATGCCAGCGCTTGCGCGGTCATCTGGAATCTGGGCAGTTGAAAGCCAAGCGCCATTAGCGAAGCGATAGAGATCATCCTGCGGACGGATCTGCTTATTAAAGAGTTCTTGATTAATTCCGGATTTCATAGCTCTCATTTCTTCAGGAGTTTAAGATAGTTGAAGTTTCAACTTTCCGATAGAATTGCACCGTGGCGATAAAACCCCGATGGCTAACCCCGGCAGAGGAATCTGCATGGCGTAAATATATTGTGGCTAGCCGCCGTCTGCTTGAAGCCTTGGATGATGACCTTGCCACCAATGGCCTCTCACTCTCTGATTACGAGATTCTGGTTCATCTCTCCGATGCCCCTGAACGACGCCTTCGAATGTCGGATCTCGCCGAGAAGACCATCCTCTCTAGAAGTCGTCTCTCGCATCGGATTAAATATATGGAAGGTAAAGGTTGGGTGGAGCGACAAAAATGCGCCTCTGATAAACGTGGTACTTGGGCGGTGATGACCAATAAAGGTTGGAGTTCGATTGTAAAGGCCGCCCCTGATCATGTTGAAAGTATTCGTAAGCGCTTCATAGATCAAATAAGTAAAGCAGATCAAGCAAATATCGTTATTGCCTTTGAGAAGGTAGAGCAGAGCCTCAGGAATAATCTAGAAGTAATTTCAAAGTAATTTTAAAATGAAAAACCCGCCACATAAAGTGGCGGGTTTTTCTAATTGTAATCAGAAGATTACTTAGCTGCCTTCTTGCGACGGCGACGCTTTGGAGCTGCAGCCTTAGCTGCTGCCTTCTTACGACGCTTTGGAGCAGCCTTCTTAGCTGCTGCCTTCTTACGACGACGCTTTGGAGCTGCAGGTGCTGCCGCTGCCTTCTTACGACGACGCTTTGGTGCAGCCTTCTTAGCTGCTGCCTTCTTACGTGCTGCCACGTATTTCTCCTATCGAACTGAACCGGATCCGTCTACCAGTTCTTTCAAGGAGAAGTCTTACAGGTAAATGCGTATTGCACAAACATTTTGTGCGAAATTTAGGGGTGCGTGTCGCGAATTTTTTCGATTATTTTTTTCGGATTTCTACCGAATTTTCACCGAATTTTTCATGATTTCTGGAGATGAAAAGCGCCAAATTCCGATTATCAATCGCTTAAAAGTGGGTCAAATTGCAAAATTGATCGCAGATTTAGCGAAAACTTTCCGAATCGGAGGGGAAATTTCCATTTGCAACATCATCTGCAAACTCTTTAGCCCCACTTAATAGTTCTGAGCGTAAATTTCGGTACTTTCGGGCGAATTTGGGGGGATTTTTGGTCAATCCAAAGGCATCATTCCAGACCAGAACCTGGGCATCAGTGCCATTTCCAGAACCAATTCCGATGGTAGGAATAGTTAACTGGTTGGTAATTTCGCTTGCTACTTCGGCGACCACCATCTCTAAAACAATGGCAAATGCACCGGCAGCTTCGATCGCTTTGGCGGCCTCAATTAGGACCTCAGGATGCTCACGACCTTGCACTTTATATCCACCTAATTGATGAAGGCTCTGTGGGGTTAGGCCAATATGTCCCATTACTGGAATCCCACTTCCGACTAATTTCTTGATTGCCCCGAGATGTGGACCTTCAAGTTTTACCGCATGCGCCCCGGCCTCTTTAAAGAATCGAAGGGAGGTAGCTAGAGCTAAATCTGGCCCGGATTCATAGGAGCCAAAAGGTAGATCTGCAACTACTAGCGCTTGTTTTGCAGATCTAGAAACTGCTCTTGTTAGAGGAATCAATTCATCAACTGTGACCGGGATGGTATTTGCCTCACCGAAGAAATTATTGCCGGCAGAGTCTCCAACCAATAAGACGGGGATCCCGGCTTCATCGAAAATCTCGGCGGTAGCCATCTCATAAGAGGTCAACATCGCCCACTTTTGGCCGCGCTTTTTAAGGTCGGCTAAATCTTTGATGGTAGTCATAACCTATTCCTCCCTAGATGCAATTTAAATTGTCACCTGGTACTTATCTAAGGGTACTCTTGAATTATGAGTAGCAGCAATCTGGGTAGCTTGCGAATTGCGCTGGCCCAAGTAAATCCGACCGTCGGAGACCTGGCATTTAATGCGGATTTAATTGCGACCCAAGCTGCCTTGGCACATAAAGCCGGAGTGCAATTACTGGTATTTCCAGAGATGGTGCTAACCGGTTACCCAGTTGAGGATTTAGCGCTTCGCCAATCATTTAGAAATGCCAGCCGGATCGCGATTTCAGAGTTGGCAAAGCGAGTGGCAAGTAGCGGCTTTGGAGATATGGCGATGGTAATTGGCTACCTAGATCAGATTGATGGGGCGGTAGATAAGTTGGGCCAACCCATCGGAGCGCCGCAGAATGCCGTGGCCGTGATTTATCAAGGCGAGATCAAAGCCAGGTATATCAAGCACCATCTGCCTAATTACGGAGTCTTTGATGAATTTCGTAACTTTGTGCCAGGTGAGAAATCTCTGGTAGTTCGAATCAATGGCATAGATGTGGGTATCGCAATCTGTGAGGATATTTGGCAGAACCGCGGACCAGTTGCAGAGCTTGCAGAGCGCAATGTCGGTTTGGTGGTGGTGCCAAATGGTTCTCCATACGAACGAAATAAAGATGACCAGCGTTTGGCACTGGTTCAGGAGCGCGCACTTGGATTTGGATCGGCCTTGGCCTATGTCAATATGACCGGTGGACAAGATGATTTGATCTTCGATGGAGATTCCATCTTGGTTGATGCCAAAGGTGAGTTACTAATGCGCACCAAGCAATTTGAAGATCAATTGGCGATTCATGATTTGACCTTGCCGCTTGCCACCTCAAATCCAGATGTGGTCATTACCCAAGAGCATCAAAAGATAGAGGGCACGATGCATGGTGGAATCGCCCAACGCAAGGATGATTTAGCCGAGATTTGGGAGGCTCTAAAAGTTGGTCTTCGAGATTATGTATATAAGAATGGCTTCAAATCGGTGGTGCTTGGAGTATCAGGTGGAATTGATTCGGCGCTCGTTGCGAGTATTGCGGTAGATGCACTCGGCCCAGATCGAGTTCATGGGGTAGCGCTACCGAGCAAATACTCCTCAGAGCATTCGATAGCTGATGCCGAGGAATTGGCTCGGCGAACTGGCCTAATTTTCCGAATCGTTCCGATTGAGCAGATGGTCCATGAATTTGTCAGTAATTTAGAGCTGACCGGAGTTGCTGAAGAGAATGTACAAGCCCGAGTTCGGGGTACCACCTTGATGGCAATTTCAAATCAAGAGGGCCACTTGGTTTTAGCTACCGGAAATAAATCAGAGCTGGCAGTTGGGTACTCCACTTTGTATGGAGATGCCGTTGGTGGCTATGCGCCGATTAAGGATATTTATAAGACTCAAGTTTGGCAGTTAGCTAGGTGGCGAAATGAACTAGCAATCTATTTGGATCAGACCCCGCCGATCCCCAATTCATCGATTGAGAAAGAGCCATCAGCAGAGCTTCGTCCAGATCAGAAAGATAGAGACTCCTTGCCAGATTACCTACTACTAGATCAAGTGCTAACTAGGTATGTAGATGGCGATGAGGGAGCAGCCTCTTTGATCTCAAGCGGTTTTGAGGCAGCGCTGGTAAACCGAGTAATCACCATGGTAGATCGCGCCGAATATAAGAGGCGTCAATACCCGCCAGGGGCCAAGATCTCAAGCAGAGCCTTTGGAAAAGACCGCCGTTTACCCATCACCTCACGCTGGAGTGAGCGTTAATTAGTATGCAACTCTTCACTCATTCCTAGCTAATTCCTGGCTAATAACTGGCTAATAACTGGCTAGATTCACTTTTAACATAGTAGAAACATTGATTTTCTAAGATATTGGCATGTCTTCCCCAGATCGAAACCTTGATATGAATCGCCAAGTCGAATTTGTAATGCGCACCGTCGAAGAGCGCAACATTCGTTTCGTCAGGCTCTGGTTCACCGATGTCCTTGGTTTCTTAAAATCAGTTGCGATTTCGCCAGCGGAGTTGGAGGCTGCCTTCGAAGAGGGTATCGGCTTTGACGGATCATCAATCGAAGGTTATGCCCGCCAAATGGAATCGGATATGTTGGCAAAACCAGATCCAAATACCTTCTCGATTCTGCCTTGGCGCACAGAAGCGCCAGGAGCTGCTCGTATGTTCTGCGATATCGTGGCGCCAGATGGCGCACCATCACCATCTGATCCCCGCCAAGTTTTAAGAAGGACTTTAAGCAAAGCTTCGGATATGGGATATACCGTTTATATCCATCCCGAGATCGAGTTCTTCCTATTTAAAGAGGCACCGACACCAGGTAAGAAACCAGAGCCAGTTGATTACGCAGGCTATTTTGATCACACCCCTAACATGATTGGCCACGATTTTCGTCGCGCTGCCATCACGATGTTAGAGGCGATGGGCGTCTCAGTTGAATTTAGCCATCACGAAGGCGCACCTGGACAACAGGAGATTGATCTTCGCTATGCAGATGCCTTATCTACTGCAGATAACATCATGACCTTCCGCCATGTAATCAAAGAGGTAGCGCTAGAACAGGGCTTCTATGCCTCTTTCATGCCGAAACCATTTACCGAGTATCCAGGCTCTGCCATGCATACCCATGTATCTTTATTTAAAGATGATACAAATGCATTCTATGACGGTGGATTGCCCTACAACTTATCGAAAACCGGTCGCTCTTTTGTGGCTGGTATCTTGAAACATACCCCAGAGATCACAGCAGTTACCAATCAATGGGTAAATTCATATAAACGGCTTCATGGTGGCGGCGAAGCGCCGAATCTGATCAACTGGGGACCATCAAATCGTAGATCCTTGATCCAAGTCCCAATGTATAAACCGAAGAAATCCAACTCCACTCGTATCGAATTTCGCGCACCGGATTCAGCATGTAATCCATATTTAGCTTTTGCAGTGATGATTGCAGCAGGCCTAGATGGCGTGAGCAAAGAGCTTGAGCTGCCGGATAATTACCCCACAGTCGAGATGCCTCAAAATCTAAATGAGGCTACCGCGATCATGGAACGTAGCCAATTGGTCCAAGAGACTCTAGGCGAACATGTCTTCGATTATGTCTTAAGAAATAAGAAGGCGGAATGGGCCGAATATGCCCGCCAAGTATCTGCCTTTGAGCTGGATAGACATCTACCAGTTCTGTAAATTAAACTAGCGCCAATGTTTCAGTTTAAGGGCTTGCTCCTACTTAGCAGCCGTGGCGGGGCCAACTAACCGGCCTTTCCCGTCTCGGTGTGTTTTGCATTGCCGGTGAATTAAGTTAAGTAAAAAACCGGATGCAAAGATAAATAGCTAAAAAGTAAACAGGAGCCAAAAAATGAACTTCCCAAATCAAGCCCCAAGTTCCATGCCAACTGGCCGCTATGCGCCATTTTTACCGCTTGGTGAAGCTGGACTTACCGATCGCACCTGGCCGACCAAGAAGATGGTCAAAGCGCCAAAATGGGCAAGCGTCGATCTAAGAGATGGCAACCAAGCCCTAATCGACCCGATGGATACCCCGCGCAAACTCGCGATGTTCAACCTCCTTATCAAGATGGGCTACAAAGAGATCGAAGTTGGCTTTCCATCGGCATCACAAACAGATTTTGATTTCGTGCGAAAGATCATCGAAGAGGGTTTGATTCCTGATGATGTGGTTATCCAGGTCTTAACTCAAGCTCGCGAAGCGCTAATCAAGCGCACCTTTGAATCGATAAAGGGTGCAAAGCAGGCCATTGTCCATCTCTATAACTCGACCTCTACTTTGCAACGACGCGTGGTCTTTGGACTTGATAAAGGTGGCATCAAGAAGATTGCAACCGACGGTGCAGAGCTTTGCTTACAGATGGTGGATTCGGTCAAAGGCACCGAAGTCTCTTTCGAATATTCACCTGAGTCTTATACCGGCACCGAATTGGAATTTGCGCTAGAAGTTTGCAATGCCGTCAATGCCATTTGGCAGCCGACCCCAGAGTGGAAGAGCATCATCAACCTGCCAGCCACCGTGGAAATGGCAACGCCAAATGTTTACGCCGATTCCATCGAATGGATGAGTCGCAATTTAGATCGCAGAGCTTCGGTAGTGCTCTCACTTCACCCACATAATGACCGAGGTACTGGCGTGGCGGCAGCGGAGCTTGGATATTTAGCTGGCGCGGATCGCATCGAGGGTACGCTCTTTGGAAATGGCGAGCGCACTGGAAATGTCTGCCTAGTTACCTTGGGGCTTAATCTATTTAGCCATGGCATCGATCCGATGATCGACTTTTCAAATATCGATGAGATCCGTAGAACTGTCGAATATGCCAATCAACTTCGAGTCCCAGAGCGCCATCCATATGGTGGAGATTTGGTCTTCACGGCATTTAGCGGTTCGCATCAAGATGCCATCAAGAAAGGTTTTGAGCATCTAGAGAAGGATGCCAAGGCTGCCGGCCAGAGAGTTGATGACTTTACTTGGGCAGTCCCGTACCTACCGATCGATCCCAAAGATATCGGCCGTAACTACGAAGCGGTGATTCGAGTTAATAGCCAATCCGGTAAGGGCGGCGTTGCATATTTGATGAAGACCGAACACCATCTTGATCTACCACGTAGATTGCAGATTGAATTTAGCAAAGTGGTTCAAGCGAAGACCGATAACGAAGGTGGAGAGGTGCTTCCAAAAGAACTTTGGGAGATCTTCGAAGATGAATACCTTCCAACAGAGACTGCGCCATGGGGACGTTTTCGTTTGAAGGGAGTGGCCACCAACTCCGCACTCGGAGAAGATGTGAAGATCGAAGTTAAAATCACTGATCGTGGCCAGATGAGAGAGTTGAAGTCAACCGGAAATGGTCCGATCTCGGCATTCTGTAATGCGCTCATTGAATATGGCGTTGATGTGAGAGTTTTAGATTATTCAGAGCATGCGCTCTCAGCAGGTGGAGATGCCAGTGCTGCGGCATATCTAGAATGTGCAATTGAAGGCGAAGTCTTCTGGGGCGTTGGAATCGACCCAAACACCACCACTGCGGCGCTAAAGGCGATCATTTCCGCTGCAAATCGCGCAATTCGCTAGGTGTAACCGATAACTTATCCCACGTGAGTTTGTATCGCGATGAGGGGATTGTGCTTCGTACCCAGAAATTGGGTGAGGCCGATCGAATCATCACATTACTAACTCGTGAACATGGGCGAGTGCGTGCAGTAGCCAAAGGGGTGCGCCGCACCAAATCTAAATTCGGCGCTCGCTTAGAGCCAGGTTCGCATATCGATATCCAGTTATATACCGGACGTACCTTTGATACCGTCACTCAAGTCGAATCCATATTCAATTACGGCGAAGCGCTTACCGATGATTACTCGCGCTGGACTATAGCGGGAACAATTCTGGAGGCGGCCGAGCGTTTTACCTCCCACGAACATGAGCCGGCGTTACAAGAATTCAAATTGGTAACTGGAGCGATGAAAGCGCTCGCCGATGATAAATATGACCCTTCGATGATCTTGGATGCTTACTTGCTTCGTTCATTGGCAGTCGGTGGTTATGCGCCATCGCTAATAAATTGCTCCAAATGTGATGCCCCCGGACCGCATCGTTATTTCTCTTTAGTCGGCGGCGGCGCAGTTTGCGCAGATTGTCGTCCAAGTGCATCGGCAACTCCTGCGCCCGAGACTTTGAAGTTGATGTCAGATTTGCTAAGCGGTGATTGGGAGAGCGCGATGTCCTCCGAATTACGCAATCGCCGCGAGGCAAATGGTTTGATAGCGGCTTATCTGCAATGGCATTTAGAGCGAGGACTTCGAAGTTTGCAGATCGTGGAGCGGGTATGAAAGTACGTAAACCCGAACCACATTGGTCTGGCGCGAAACCGCCAACATTAGAGAAGTCACAGATTCCAAGACATGTAGCCATAGTCATGGATGGCAATGGCAGATGGGCTAGAAATCGCGGCTTAAAACGAACCGAAGGTCATAAAGCTGGTGAAGCCCCCTTATTTGACATGGTCGAAGGTGCGATCGAGATTGGCGTGAAAGAGCTAAGTGCATATGCATTTAGTACTGAGAATTGGAAGCGATCTCCGGAGGAGGTCCGTTTCTTGATGGGCTTTAACAAGGAGGTTTTAAGAAGGCGCCGAGATCAAATGAACGAACTTGGAGTTCGAATTCGTTGGGTCGGGCAGGAGAAGCGACTTTGGAGTTCGGTGGTGGATGAGCTACTAGAAGCTGAAGAATTGACTGCCAACAATAAAGTGTTGACTCTTAATATGTGCGTGAATTATGGCGGTCGTGCCGAGATCGCGCTCGCTGCTGAAAACATGGCTCGCGATTTTAAACGCGGTAAAGTCAAAAGTTTCGACGAGAAGAGTTTTGCTAGATATTTGGAGCTACCAACTGATGTGGATCTATTTTTAAGATCTTCAGGCGAGCAGCGCCTTAGCAACTTCCTGCCTTGGCAGAGTGCTTATGCGGAGTTGGTATTTATGGATGTGCTTTGGCCAGATGCAGATCGCCGCACTCTCTGGAAAGCGATCGAAGAGTATGCCTCGAGAAATAGAAGGTTTGGAAAGGCTTGATCGATACAAATACTTTCTAAGACTGATTTGGGATCGAGATTTGCAAGCCTTATGCGGTAGGCAAATCTGTTGGAGTAGGCGCAGTTATTCGCGAATCGCAGCTTGCACACGTTGCATTGTCAATTAAATACATTTGGATTTCGTAGGTTTCTGGATCAAAAGAAGCAGTTATGTTGAAAAAAGTTCCATTGCAGTATGGACAGATCGGAGTAGGAATTCCGCGTATGT
>JBJTHJ010000080.1:0-1260 GCA_046094385.1 Candidatus Nanopelagicaceae bacterium | reverse complement strand
GGCGTCATCGGAAAGCCGATCTCGCGAAGTGCATTATCTGCAACATCGTAAGGGGTTCCTTCATCCATCGCATCGGTGATCTCGCCCATGAAGCGAGTAAGTAGGCGATTGACGATGAAGCCTGGTGCATCTTTTGCGATCACCATGGTCTTCTTCAAATCTTTGCCAACCGCGATCGCAGTTGCGGTGGTTTCGTCATCAGTAGCTGGAGTGCGCGCAATCTCAAGTAGCGGCATCACTGCAACTGGGTTGAAGAAGTGAAAGCCCACCACGCGATTTGGATGCTGCAAGCCAGCTGACATCTTCTCAACTGATAGGGAGGAGGTATTGGTGGCAAGGACACACTCTGGCGAGATGTGCTTCTCTAACTCTTTAAATAGTTCGTTCTTAAGTTGTAGCTCTTCGAAGACCGCTTCGATGATGAAATCACAACCTGCATAATCGCTCTTTTGGGTGGTTCCGATGATCAGTGCGCCAAGGCGGTTGGCGGATTCTTGTGACATCCGCTTCTTCTCCACCAATTTGGTTAATTCGGCTTTGATATATGCGACGCCTTTATCAACGCGGGCTTGATCTAAATCGCTGATGATTACTGGACACTTAAGATTTCGCACTAAGAGCAGCGCCAATTGAGATGCCATTAACCCAGCACCGACCACACCCACTTTAGATACTTTGCGCGCCAAGTTCGCCTTTGGTGCGCCAGCTACTTTCTTGCGTCCTTTTTGAATCAAGTTGAAGGCATAGATGGATGCGCGGAATTCATCGCCCATCATCAAATCAGCCATCACTTCTATCTCACGTGCTAAACCTGCTTCGATGGTGTTGCTCTTTGATTCTTTGATCAATTCAAGTGCATATTCAGCGTTCTTAACCTTTGCGCCGTTGTACTTCTTATTTATAGCAGCGCGGCCAAGTGCAAGTGCGCTATCCCAATCAGGATCATTTGAATGGTCTTTACGCTCGATCTGCTTTTTGCCATTTAAAATATCGGCCACAAATTGGACGCTGCGTTCCAAGAAATCTACTGGTTGATAAAGCTCATCGACCATGCCAAGTTCTAACGCCTCTTTTGCCTTCAACATGGTGTTGTTATTCAAAGAATTTTGGAGGATTACTTTTACGGCGTTGGTCGGTCCGATCATCTTTGGCAGGATGGTTACTCCAGACCAACCTGGAACTAATCCGATAAAAACTTCTGGAAGCGCGATGAATGCGGTGCTGGCTACGGTGCGATATTGGCAAGAGAGCGCTAGCTCG
>JBJTHJ010000079.1:0-1656 GCA_046094385.1 Candidatus Nanopelagicaceae bacterium | reverse complement strand
CAATTACTAAATGAATTTTCAAAAATTGGCGGCAAAGGCGTTGCCGCGCCTTCTGCCAATCGCTTTGGACAAGTCTCTCCAACGTCAGCCCAAGCTGTTCAAGATGAGATCGGCGCGCTCTTGGATCAAGAGGATGTAATTTTGGACGGTGGCCCATGTGAAGTTGGCGTTGAATCGACAATCATTGATTGCACCAGCTCTCACCCAAAGATTCTCCGCCCAGGTGCAATCACGCCAACAGATATAAATTGTGTAACTGGATTAGAAGTTGAAATTGTTGAGAACTCAGCGATCAGAGTTTCAGGCTCCCTAGAGAATCACTACGCCCCCAAGGCCGAAGTCGTCTTGGATATAACCCCAGTGCCAGGTGATGGCTTCATTGCACTAGCCGAAATCAAAACACCACCAGGGGTAATTCGATTGGCAGAGCCAAGCTCACCCGAAGCTTTCGCCCACGATCTTTATGCAGCGCTACGTGATGGAGATACTAAAGTGCTAAAGCGGATAGTGGTCGCTCAACCTCCGGGCGATGGAATTTCTATTGCAATACGTGACCGTTTGAAACGAGCCGCAGCTAAGACTAAATAGCTCAATTAAGTAATTGGACGATTCATCGCTAAACTTTCGCAGTTAGCCAAGTAGGGGCCTTTAGCTCAGTCGGTAGAGCAACGGACTTTTAATCCGTGGGTCGCGGGTTCGATCCCCGCAGGGCCTACTTTTATTGAACTAGTCCTTACTTTTTGTCGCCCTAGACCTTTACCCTAATCTCACAAAGTTGCCGATATCTGAACTTGTGAGGAGAGAGATTCATGGAGGCAATGCAGGGATTTGCCGGGTGGCTTGCAAATAGACCAACTCCAGATGAAATTTGTCGTGCATTAGTCACTGATTATCTAAAGTATCGTGGCGCAAGTTGTGTGCGCTTAGGTAGATTGAACAAAGACGATAGCTATCACTACTTAGGGCAGTACGGCTTCGATACCAATGAGACCGGAAAATTAGTACCAGGTCAGATTTGGCGAGATAACAAAGACTTGGAAGTAAATCAAATTGCAGCAGGTCGCCAACCTGGTCCTTGGACACAAAGCGGTAACCAAGTGCTTGTTGAACTTCGCGCACGCGGAACTATCTATGGCTGGATGAACATCATCTTTTCCAACACGTTAAATGATGAAGAGAAGAAATCTGCGTTAACTGAACTTCAGGAAATCTCTTCGCTGATTTCTTTATATTTATCGCTAATTCATCCACAAGAATTCTCAAGCGAGCGCGAATTGGGAAGTGAAAAAGGAATTGCCTCTGTAGATTCTTTGACCAAACGTCAGATGAATATCTTGAAAGGCATGGTTGAAGGAAAGACCAATCATGACTTGGCAACACAGTTGGGATATTCGGTATCAACCATTCGCCACGAAACCATGAGAATTTATCAAGCGCTCGCAGTAAGTTATCGACGTGAAGCTGCGCAAAGAGCCCTCGAATACGGTTGGGTTTAGAACTGCTAAGAAATCTCCAATTTTCTATGCTTTAAGAGGTGGCCGATAGACTCTACCTACTATGGCAAAGTCGCTTCCAACACCAGCAGCACCTGGTCCAGATCAGACTAGGAGCGTCTTAGCGATTCCAGCCTTCAGGCGTTTATGGCAATCAATGGCC
>JBJTHJ010000078.1:0-10997 GCA_046094385.1 Candidatus Nanopelagicaceae bacterium | reverse complement strand
GTATCACCCTTAGCTCATGCCACATAACAACCTCCGAGAGCTTGCATTTCAAATGCGATCGGATGAGTTACGAAAGTATGGCCAAGCTCTATTAGAACGAAACCCAGAAAGAGTCGCGGCATCTGAAGTTTTAGATCTGATGGCCTATCTCATCGAATGTGACTTCGTAGGTGCTGAGGCCAAACTCTCGACAATCAAATATCGCTTCAAAAATACGGTGGATCAGATTTAAGTAGATGAAGCCACCGCTTTAGCGAAGGCGCACATTGACTTTGCATTTGGCCGATTTAGTGAACTAGAGATCTCTGCAAATCAATTCCTGACACATCACAAGAGTTTGCCTAATTTGGAAGAGGGCGAATTTTTAGATGTCCTTCGTTTACTTGCGCAAAAGGCCCTGATTTTGGATGAAAATGAGCAGTTGGAGAAGTTATATCAGCAGGTACAGGAATATGAAGTCGAAGATAGCAGTGTAAATATCCTCTACTTGATAAATTCAGTGGCGGCCATCTATTTCTTAGTCGCAGGAGATTGTTACAAGGCCCAAGAGATAGCTATTCGCAATATTGAAATTGCCAGACAGCATGGCTACTCAGGATTGATGGCCCCGATTGATTCGCTCTATGTGTTAGCCAGTTGCAAACAGAACTTTGCTCAGAAAAGTGAAGCTGCAAGAATTTTCAAAGAGGTTATGGAATTAAGTGAGAAATTACAACAATGGCCCTGGTATTTCATCTCCGAAGGCATTTTAGCGAAAGAGCTTGCGCACTCTGGAAGAATCACAGAATCCTTAGCAATAATTAGAGAGCAGAAATTAAAACTTACAAGCTTTATCTTTAATCATGATCTGCATTTCATTCCAGATGTCAATGAACTGTATGCACGATATTTGATTAAGGATGTAGAGAGAATAGAAACATTACTGACCAGAGTTCCTAATTTGGTATTTGTAAATCAAATTCGTGCGGAGGTCATGATGTGGCATGGCCAAGATATGTATAAATGGATTGAGGCACTACCTGAGAACACCAATCGCGAGAAGATCTATAAGGCTGTCGCTTTTGCTGAGTATTACTACGATAAAGAGAGTATTGCTGTCGGTTACATGAGCCAAGCCCTGGAGCTAATCGAAAAGACCGGTTCGGTTGAATTGATTCTTCTCCAGCACAATTTAATTGACATTATTTTGAAGGCTATTTCAAAGAAGCCAACGGTCTTTCTAGAGGGACTTGCTAGCCAGCTCACTGAAAGAATTAAGACGCAACAATTACTGAATCAAGAAGGGATACCTGTGCCACTTACATCACGTGAACTTGAAGTCGTTCGCCACCTAGCAACGGGCAAACCAATTAGCGCTATCTCAAATCTGCTTCATGTGTCTATGAATACCATGAAGACACATCTTCGAAATATCTATCGAAAGTTGGATGTCGATGGCCGCGAAAGAGCAGTTGAAAAAGCCAAAGAACTCTTCTTGATCTAGCATTTTTAAGCGATTTTTTTCTATCTGATTAGCCTGATAACCTAGCCCACGCTTCACGGTAGATTGCCCGAGCGGCCAATGGGAGCGGACTGTAAATCCGCCGGCTTACGCCTTCAGTGGTTCAAATCCACTATCTACCACCAAGAGATTTAAGTTTTAACTTCTGCGCTTGTTTTTACTTTATATCTTCTAAAGTCTCTAGAGCCTTGCTGCTGACGAAGGCATCAAATTGCGCTTCTTCCTCTGTCATTCCTGAATTAAAATTTCGAATCTCATGACGCAGTGACTTTTCTTTAATTTCAGAGAGGTACTCCAGTATCTCTATGGGGGTATTTGGATTTTGAGCCAGAGACCTGAAAATCATCAATGCGGTGTATTTGCTTTCATCCTCACCTGAGCTATAAAGGCTTTTACCCATTTCAAAGAATTTCTTGAGAGTATCACTTTTAGTATATGGATCTTCACAAACATATGACTTAGGGCTTATCCAGCCATCGCCAATTTCGGCACATATTGCACACTCATTATCAAGTGCCAACTTGGCAAATCTTTCCGTGAAATCTTCGTTAGATCTCTGCTCGGTCAATACAAAACAACCAAAATGTAGGTCATCATTTAAGAATTTGAGAATAACATCTTGGAATTCTGGAGCTTCCCAAATCCAGTCAATGCTACCTAGTTCAAATTCTGAGAAGAGCTGACTTGAGATCTCCGTGAACATACCGATATTGGGCCAGAAATTTTCGATTAAGAATGTAGCCAAAGTATAAAAAGAGTCGAAATCATCAAAATCCTCATTGTTTATATCTTCAAGAAAAGTATCAAATAGGGAACCTGACTCTTCGAGTTCCTCGTCAGTTTTGGCCTCAAGTGCCTTATTTACTTCACTGGCTCGGCTGCGCATTACAAAATAATAGTGGCAATAGCGCAAAACTCTAGAGTGTTCAGCTAAATCAGGGCAAACTTCTTCAGTGCAAGTTTTACGAATCCTGCTGATTTCTACGCTAAGTCTCTCGGTATTGCCAGCCTATGCAAATAATCCAAGTGGCAAGACCTGTGCAAAGTCAGGTGAGATCACCAAGTTCAGTAATTTTGAGTTTCAATGTAAAAAATCTAGCAAAAAGTTACTTTGGGTAAAGATTGGTCCAATCAAAAAAGCCTCAACTTCGGGGCAAAAGACTGCACCGACCTATCTTTCCTCTAGAGATGCGGTAAGAGGTGGGCTATGCCAAAAGTTGGGTCAAGAGAGCTTTCCAATGTCTGGTCCACTTCGTTGCGTTCAAGGTAAATGGACTTTAATTAACAAAGCTGAAGACTCAGTAGCCACAAGAGCATTTAGAAATCTTCTTGAAAAATATAACAATAATCCACCCGCTAAATTGACCTTCAAATTTATTACTGATCCGAAATTCACTGGATCAATAAAAATTATTCAAGGTAGCAAAGAGGCAGGAGCGCGACTTTGGAACAAAGTTGATACACCATTTCAGCCTTATCCGATCGTAATTGGAAGTAATTTGAATTGGATCAAACAGGTAGCGAAATCTAATAATCTCAGCACCAACACAGGTGATTTCAAGAATATTGAGAATCAATTTGCGGAGTGGAATGGTTGTAGTTATGCAGAGTTTTACTCTCAGACAGGTCAACCCTGGTATCTATATTGCTACTCTCAATCGGAAGAGACTTTAAATGAATTTAGTGGCTTTCTACAGGTAGGTGCTCATGAATACACGCATCTGATCCAATTCTTCATCGCAGATAGTCAGCTAAAAAGATTTGGAGATGCGTTACCACCATGGCTACAAGAGGGTTATGCAATGTTTGCTGGTGTATCGCTAGGCGCTGCTGCTGGCGCAGGAAATGATGTGCGAGCTTTGGAACTTTCAGGACTTGAAAGAGTTAAGACTCCATTATCTGATTACACAGAGCGGTTTCCACCGAATTGGAGCGATGTTTATGTGCTTGGTTATTTGGGAGTCGAAGCGCTGACAGCAGTCAAAGGACTGGAGATAATGGAGCAGTTGATTCTTGAACAGAAAAAGGGAGCTTCAAAAGAGGATGCTTTCCAAAAGGTTACCGGTAATTCACTAGCTATCTGGACTCAAATTGCTCAAGGCTATGTAGATAGCGTCAAAGCGGGCAAAGCTTGGAGCCTCGATGAACTTTTGAAGCGAACTTCATGAATTCTCAACAGTTTTTCTAGCTAGACATCGAAAGATATAGAGAGACACAGATAGGTTTAGATAGATTAAGCGCTATGGCATTTGACGTAAATCGCATCAGAAAAGAATTTCCATCTTTAGATTCAGGTATTGCCTTCTTTGATGGACCAGGCGGTTCACAGGTTCCAAGAAGTGTCGCAGTTGCAATTGCAAATGCAATAACTCAGCCAACTTCCAATCGAAATACCGTTACGCTTTCAGAACAAAATGCCGAAGCTTCTGTTCAAGGTTATCGAAGTGCAGTGGCGGATTTACTAAATTGCGACCCACGCGGAGTTATCTACGGGAGAAGTTGGACTCAGCTTACTTACGATATGTCACGGAATTTGGCCAAAGATTGGCAAGCAGGTGACGAAATTATCGTTACCCGAATAGATCACGATTCAAATATTCGCCCTTGGGTTCAGGCTGCGCAGGCCAAAGGGGTCACGGTAAAGTGGGCCGAATTTGATCCTGAGTCTGCAGAATTACCTACCGAAGCAGTAACAAAACTACTAAGTGCAAAAACCAAATTTGTAGCCGTTACCGGAGCCGCGAACACTTTAGGAACAAGACCAGATATCAAATCAATTGCCAGAGAAGTTAGGAGAAGTGGCGCACTTTTTCTGGTAGATGCAGTTCATTTAACGCCTCATGCGGTGATTGATTTCAAAGATATTGGCGCAGATTTCCTGGGATTCTCCTCATACAAGATATTTGGTCCGCACTGTGGCACTTTGGTTTCGCATCCCGAGTTACTTGAGCAGATCAAAAATGACAAATTAGCGCCATCAACTAGCGTGGTGCCAGAACGTTTTGAATTTGGCACTTTGCCCTACGAGATCATGGCTGGTGTCACCGCTTCCATTGACTTTGTGGCAAGTATGGATGAGGAAGCTATTGGCTCCAGACGTGAGCGGATCGTGCAATCGATGAATGCTCTGGAGGCATATGAACATCCACTCTTTGAATATCTAGAGAATGAGATTAGGGCGTTACCTGGAGTTCGCACCTATGGGCATGCCAAACTTCGTACTCCAACTCTTTACTTCACAATCGAAGGCAAAGATAGCGTTGCAATCTATAAGCATCTGGCAACCTTGAAAGTTAATGCACCGGCTCACAACTTTTATGCCTTTGAAGCATCACATAAATTGGGACTCGGAGATAAAGGTGCAATTCGTGCAGGTCTTGCACCATATTCAACTAAAGAAGATGTAGATCGCTTAGTAGCAGGTTTAAAGAGCTTTTAAAGCGCTAACTACTTTGGTGAGCGAGGCTTTGGCATCACCGAATAGTAAAGTGGTCTTTGGATCGTAAAGTAACTCGTTCTCGATTCCAGCAAATCCAGGTCGCATAGATCTCTTTAAGAAAATGATGTTTGCAGCTTGATCAACATCCAAAATAGGCATTCCGTAAATGGGTGCGCCAGGGGTGGTCTTTGCTGCTGGGTTAACCACATCGTTAGCTCCAACAACTAAAGCCACATCTGTCTGCGGGAATGTCGGATTGATCTCTTCCATTTCCACAAGTTGTTCGTATGGCACATTTGCTTCGGCAAGCAGAACATTCATATGCCCCGGCATGCGTCCTGCAACTGGATGGATTCCGTATGCCACATCAATACCTTTTGCAGATAAGAGATCTGCCATCTCTCGAATTGTGTGTTGAGCTTGTGCAACTGCAAGTCCATAACCAGGCACGATTACTACTCGGCGCGCATAATTGAGCAAGATCGCCACATCATCTGGAGAACCACTTCTAACTGGACGGTTCTCTTCGGTGCCACTTGTTGTTGATGCTTTCGCGGTAAATGCGCCAAAGAGGGTGCCAAAGAGTGAACGCCCCATAGCTGCTGCCATCAAGCGAGTAAGGATGGTTCCGGATGCACCAACTAAGGTTCCAGCCACAATCAAGAGAATGTTCTCGAGTACATAACCACTTGCTGCCACTGTCAAACCGGTAAAGGCGTTTAATAGCGAGATCACAATTGGAACATCTGCACCACCAACTGGAAGCACGAAGAGCACGCCAAATAGCAGAGAAAGCAAAGCCAAAAGTTCAAGTAATCCATTGCCACCTTGGGCGATTACATATCCGGCATTTACGATGATTGCAATCAAAGTGCCTGCGATGACGAAGCGACCACCTGGAAAGATCACTGGCCGAGTAGTCATCAACTCTTGCAACTTCAAAAATGTCACGATAGATCCGCTAAATGAGATGCACCCAACCACAACCGTGAACACAGTTGCAATGACCGCCAAGGTCGAAGCGGTATCACCAAGATTTAGGTACTCAACTATGGCAACTAGTGCGGCTGCGCCACCACCTACACCATTAAATAGCGCGACCATCTGCGGCATCTGAGTCATCTGCACCATGCGAGCGGCAGGCACACCAAAAGCCACACCTAGTAGTACTGCACCTAGGATCCAAGGGATATTTTTAAGCGAGGTGTTCTCTTCTTGATAGAAGAAAACCACAATCGTGGCAACTCCAGCACCAGCTGCACCTATTAAATTACCGCGGCGCGCAGATTTTGGGGAGGAGAGTCCTTTCAACGCAAGAATGAATGCAACTGCACAGATCAAACCAAGCAGGTCATAGACGTTACGATTCATTGCTTCTTGCCTTTAAACATTTCCAACATGCGGTCAGTCACTACAAATCCACCAACCATATTTATGGTGGCAAGCACCACTGCGATAATGCCAAGGACCAATTCCAATGTGGTCTCTGCATGTCCTGCTACCAGAATTGCTCCCACCAAAATAATGCCGTGAATTGCATTTGCACCAGACATCAAAGGAGTATGCAAAGTCGTAGATACCTTCGATACCACTTCAAAACCAACGAACACCGCTAAGGTGAAAATGGCTAGAAGTGCTAGACCATTACTCATGAATTCCTCCTTGCACCATCGTGAGTTAAGGCAGAGGCTGCGACGATCTCATCTTCAAAATCAATACTTAAAGCAAGAGCTTCGCCATCTTTGGCTGGCTTAGTGATTAAAGAAAGTAGGTTTAGTAAGTTGCGGGAGTAGAGGCTGGATGCGTGAAAAGGTAATGAACTTGGAACATCTTTACCGCCCCAAATTATTACTCCATTTTCGGTGGTTACGGTCTGACCAGCAACCGATCCCTCAACGTTGCCGCCGGTCTCTGCTGCCAAATCAACAATTACTGATCCCGGTGCCATCGAATCAACCATGGCTTTGGTCATCAATCTAGGTGCGGTCCGACCAGGCACTGCAGCTGTTGTGATCACGACATTTGATTTCGCAATAAAAGGAGTAAGTAAATCTTGCTGTTGTTTTGCACGCTCTTCAGTCATCTCACGGGCATAACCTCCAGCGCCAGCAAGTGATTCAAGATTTAAATCTATGAAAGTTGCTCCCATGGATTTAACTTCATCCGCCGAAGATGGTCGAACGTCATATGCGCTAACAACTGCACCTAATCTGCGGGCCGTCGCAATTGCTTGTAATCCGGCAACACCGGCACCTAGCACTAGCACTTGCGCTGGAGTTACGGTTCCCGCTGCAGTCATAAGAAGAGGAAAGAATCTGGGGCTAAGTTCTGCGCCAATCAATGCTGCTTTATAGCCCGCACAGAGAGCTTGCGAAGTTAACGCATCCATGGATTGCGCCCTTGAGATGCGCGGTACCAATTCCATGGAAAAGGCAGTCGCACCTGCTTTTGCCAGCGCCTCGATATTTTCTATAGAGGTGGTAGGCGAGAGAAAGGAGATGGTCACTGCACCTTTCTTCAAATTTGCAGCTTGCGCTGGTGTCAACGGCTGCACCGAGAGCACCACATCAGCATCTTTGATTACCTCTGTGGAGATCTTGGCTCCGGCAGCTTGGTAGTCATCGTTGGTTGCTTGCGCATGAATTCCTGCGCCACTTTCAATTACCACTTCGTAGCCTAATTTTGTGAATTTATTGATCACATCTGGAACTAGTGCTACTCGCCGCTCACCGGGCTTTATCTCTTTTGGGACCGCAACACGCATGTGATAAATGTACTAAGTGAAACTCTTTAAAACTAGCCTTTAACGACCTTTTAATTCTCTGCGAGTTAGGTGATAGAGCAATGCTTGAATGGTGGTGCGACGATGATAAGCCTGGCGCCAAATTACAGACTTATCTCCATCGATCACTGCACCTGTAACTTCCTCACCTCTGTGTGCTGGCAAACAATGCATGAAAATAGAATCGGATGCAGTTTGTGACATCAAAGACTCAGTCACTGCAAATGGTGCCAATACCTTTGTCTTCTCAATGCGCTCAGATTCTGGATCGCCCATAGACATCCAGACATCGGTATAGATCACGGAAGCATCCTTGGCCGCTAAATTCGGATCCGAAGTTAATTCGATGGTTGCCCCAGAAAGTGCAGCAAGCTCCTGCGCAACTTTTAATACATCTGAATTAGGGGACCATTTGCCCTCTGGTGTTGCTGCGACCACATGTGCACCCATGATCGCACCCATGATCAACCAGGCATGGGACATATTGTTTCCATCTCCAAAGTAAGAGAATTTTCGCCCTTTGATATTCTCGCCAAATACTTCTCGGATAGTTAACCAATCCGCAAGCAATTGAGTCGGATGATCCTCGTCAGTTAAGGCATTTATAACTGGAACCGTCGCATGTTTTCCCAGCTCGTTGACATCTGTTTGGTTATAAGTTCTGATAATCAAAGCTTCACAGAAACCACTTATGATCTTTGCGGTGTCTGAAATCGTCTCGCCTCGACCCAATTGCAACTCTTCGCCACGGATAAAAATTGGAGTGCCACCTAAGTGAGCGGTGGCAGTCTCCGACGCCAATCTGGTCCTAGTAGAAGGTTTAGTCATATAGATGGCAACCGTCTTATTTTTTAAGTGATTTGCTGCACTCAAAGGCTCGGTCGCAAATTTCGCAGCAGTATCCAAGAGAAGTTCTATATCGTCGCGCGATAAATCTTGGGTGCGCAGTAAGTCCTTCATCTGATAATTCTACCTATAAAAGTAAACTGCGACTTATGTTTAGCAAGTTAGTAAAGGTAGCCGTAATTGGCGCTTTGTTAGCACTTAACTTGCAGCCTGCCATCGCAGAGAATCCTCAACCACGCAAGATCTACAGTGGTTGGATTCCTTACTACGCCATGAAGACATCGTTACCTGCAGCTTTAAATAGCGCAGACCTAATTCGTGAAGTGTTGCCATTTTGGTACACCTTCAAGTACAACGGAAAGACTGCATCAATTCAAGACCTATACACACCTGCAAATCCAAGCGTTCCAATCATTCAACCACTTACCGCAATGCGAAATGCTGGGTTTACGATCATTCCAACAATCACAGATGGCACAGATAAATTGGTCTTAGCTAATTTACTTGCGACAGAGAGCGGCAGGCAGGCAGCCGTGAGTGTCATAAACGATTTGGTGATACAGAATAACTTTGATGGAATCGATTTGGATTTTGAAGGTTTTGCCTTCGTTGATGGAAATACCAGCTGGGATAAGACCAAGCCAAATTGGGTGGCTTTTGTAAAGTTGTTAAGTGCCGCTTTGAAGACAAATGGCAAATTGTTGTCGATGACCACTCCATATTTGTTGGATCCAACAAGTGGCAAACGTGGCTATTATGTTTATGCCTGGGCCGAAATTGCGCCATTTATTGATCGATTGAGAATCATGACTTATGACTTCTCAGTTTCAAAGCCAGGACCAATTGGTCCAATTAGTTGGACTGAAGATACCGTCAAATATGCAGTTTCAATCATGCCTGCTTCAAAAGTTTTTGTTGGCGTTGCAGGATATGGACGAGATTGGGTTACCAGAGTAAACGGCGTTTGTCCCGCTGATGTTGCAAAGACTGTAACTACTTCTGCCAAAGCTGCAACCTTCTTGATGAGAAATGCCAATACTTTGGCTGCAGGTTATGGTGCCACGATCAAATATGATGAAAAGTTCCAAGAAGCGACCTTCACTTATCAAAAGACATACAACGGCAACACTTCGACGGGCTTAGCCACTAGTTGCACGGCCACGAGAACCGCTTGGTATCAAGATGCCAGAGCTTTTGAAGCGCGTGCCCAATTAGTTTCGAAATATCGCTTGGGTGGAGTGGTGGCTTGGACTGTTGGCTTTGAGGATCAAGATGCGATGACCAATATTAGAAATGTGGCTCTATCGATCGCACCTGACAAAGTGGTTTCAACGCTCTTGACCGACTTGGATACCTTTAATTATGGAACGCCTATCAATTTGAGCGGGCTGTTTACATTGGCTGATAAACAACCGATCGCATCGCTTCCAATCAAACTAGAGGTAAAAACCAACGATGAAACCAGTTGGCGTGAGATTTCCACTTTGACTACCGGTGTTGATGGCAAAGTTAGCTTGCAGATCTATTTGGGGCAAAATCAAGCGTTGCGTCTACGAAGCGAAGGAACGTGGGAGCGACTTGAAGGGCTATCAAATATCCAGGCGATAAATGTGAAGCCGCAAATAAAGATATCCAGCCCAAGCAGCGTTCGTGCCAAAGGGTCGGTTTTGATCACAGGCACTGTGACACCCGGCAAACTAATCCGGGTTGGTCTAGAGCGATTTGATGGAAAGTGGACCGAAGTGTTGAGTACGAATTCTGATGCCAATGGCGCTTATCAATTCATTTATCCTGCAAGCTCTGGCCCATTTATCAAGTTACGGGTAACGGCTAATAGCGGGCAGTCTGCACCTATAACTATCGCAATTCGATAGCTACAACTCTGATAACAGCTCTGACTTTTTGGGCTGATTGGATATACGCACAGTTATCAATACAGATATAAAATTCAGATATGGCACAGACTCAAATCAATGCCCAGGCTGATACCAAATCTAATACTGAGGCTATTACTCAATTGGATGAGGAGCTAAAGGCGATCTTTAGTAACGATCGTCTATGGGTGACCATAGTTTGGGATGATCCAGTCAATTTAATGTCCTATGTAACCTATGTATTCATGGAGTTATTCGGTTACACCAAAGCACACGCAACCGAATTGATGTTGAAAGTTCATAATGAAGGCAAAGCAGTTGTCTCAAATGGTTCTAGGGAAGAGATGGAACGCGACGTACAACGACTCCACGAATATGGACTCTGGGCAACTATCTCCAAGGAAGAGCTATAAGTTGGCAGAGGATAAGGGTGGATTTAGACGTCACGGAGAGAACGAGTATCAAGCAAATTTCTCGGAATCCGAACGTGAGGTTCTCATAAATTTAAGCGAACAACTCATTGAATTACTCGCCGAGCGGGTCGATCATGGCCAT
>JBJTHJ010000077.1:0-1511 GCA_046094385.1 Candidatus Nanopelagicaceae bacterium | reverse complement strand
ATTAACCGCAATCGTCACTTACGACCTGAATAATTGGACTGTCTTCGGTGAGAATTCTTTGCATCTACTAAAGGGGCAAAACCAAGGCATCTATAAAGCCGGACAAATCGTCCAAATCAGAGCCTAATCTCTGATTAATTCTGACTGTCCACCTATAGCCCAGTAATTAACTAATATCTATACTGTGAATCTAGATTTCTTTCCATCTCATGAAGAGGCTGGCAACATTTCCAAGAAACGTATTGCACTGGTAGCTTTATCAACGGTTTTAGTTGTCTCAAACACTTCTGCACATGCTGCTACACCAAAGCTTGGTAGCGCTTGTACTCAACTAAGTAAGACTGCAAAAGTAAAGAATCAAACTTTAATCTGCAGCAAAAGTGGCAACAAGCTTAAATGGGCGATTGCGAAGTCAAAGCCCATAGTTTCCAAACCTGCAGTTGAAGATCAATGGACAAAATACGGAGTTCATGCAGCTCGTTTTAAGGCTCTGGATGCCTACGGAGCGAAGTTAATCGCAAATCGAAAGAAGAATGTAGCTGAGTTAAATATTGTGCTGCAAACACCAAATGATCCATTAGTAATACAGATGACCGATAATGCTAAGTATGCATTTTCCGTGTATGAAAGTATTGCCAGCCTTGGATATACCCCCAAGTGGGTTATTGGTGAAGAAGCAGATTGGATTAAGAATCAATTAGCTGATTGTCCAAATATGGCTGAATGGTTAAGGCCAAATCAAGGCGGTGCCAGCTGCCGAATGGCGATTGTTTGGCGCAAGACTAATAACAACAGCATCATGACTTACACCATGTTGATTCAAGGTGGCCACGAAATTTGGCATCTCTATCAACACGAACTTTGGGGTCAGAACTGGGAGAAGGTGCCAGATTGGGTTCGCGAAGGCTCTGCAAACGTTGGAATGTCAGTAATTTCTACCAATTTTGATGGCCGTAAAACATTTGCTGACTATGGTGCTGCTGCTGCAGCCGAGTTGAGTTCCCGGGATAGTTCAAGTTGCAAAGATGCTCTTGCTCGTTGGGAAGCTAATGAAAGCGCAAAGGGATTTGGATTCAATAACGGCTGCGAATACGGACTAGGTAGCATCATGAATGAGTACTTGATCATGAAGGGCTTTACTTTGAATGACAATCTCGAGCTAATCAGGCTAATTGGCGCTGGGCAAGAATTTCCAGCCGCTTTTGAAAAGGTCTATAAAATGTCAACTTCCAAATACTTTTCAGATTTAAGGGCGTATCTAAAAACTCTGGATCTAGGATGGTAACTTTGAAAACTTCGTTAGTAAAAGTCCGTCAGAAGTTCGGAATCCCCTGGTGGATTTGGAGCGCATTTATCATCTTTGCTCAGTTTATAAATAATGCTTCGGCCGGCTCAGATCTGATTACCAAAATACTAAATTCAATACTCGCTCTGTTTATTTTTGTATTCATACCATGGGCCATCCGAAACCGTTTCAAGAGACGTCGATCTGAAAAGCCCTCTCGTAAAGC
>JBJTHJ010000076.1:0-671 GCA_046094385.1 Candidatus Nanopelagicaceae bacterium | reverse complement strand
ACGCACAGAACTTGGCTGAAGGTACTCCGTGGGTCCGTGCTGATTTGCCAACTGCGGAGCTAGTAAAAGTCGCTGCAAACTCATTTCTTGCAACCAAAATCTCATTTATCAATGCGATGTCGGAGGTCTGTGAAGCTGCAGGCGGCGATGTCACAGTGCTTGCAAAGGCGATTGGCTACGATCCAAGAATTGGTAATCGCTTTCTCCAAGCTGGCATTGGTTTTGGTGGCGGTTGCTTACCAAAGGATATTCGCGCTTTCCTGGCCCGTGCTCAAGAGTTGGGTGCCTCACCAGCCTTGGAATTCCTAAGAGAGATTGATTCCATAAATCTAAGAGCCAGACAGAGAGTAATCGATCTGGTACGCACAGAGTTGGTAGGACAATCGAATTTAGACCTCAAATCATTTAGAATCGCAGTTCTAGGCGCAGCATTTAAGCCAGATAGCGACGATGTGCGTGACTCGCCTGCGTTGGATATTGCAGCACAAGTTAGCGCGGCAGGTGCAGAGGTAATAATTCATGATCCCAAGGCAATCGAGCCAGCCAAGAGACGTTTTCCAAACTTGAAATTTGCAGAGAGCATCGAAGAGTGTGTAAGCGGTGCAGATTTAATCCTACATTTGACCGAATGGAAGGTTTATCGCGAACTAGATCCAAGCGCCATAAAAGCG
>JBJTHJ010000075.1:0-1284 GCA_046094385.1 Candidatus Nanopelagicaceae bacterium | reverse complement strand
TTCGATGAAGCCACACCAATTATTGAAGCTGCAATAAATGTAACAAAATAATTAATTTTTAGTGTTTCTAGTGGCAGCAAGGCTGGTGACGGCTGTTACTAAGAGAATACTAGCAATCGTCATCAAACTTGCCTCAATAGGTATCTTCACCAGATGAATACCTGCTATCTCATGTATTCCGATCTGATGGAATCCTGCTATAAAGAGCTTGAACACTATAAACCCAAGCACCACAGATAGACCTTTTGAAAGATAGACCAAGCGCTCTAGGAGTTCCTCTAAGAGGAAGAAGAGCTGACGTAGCCCCATAAGAGCAAATACATTGGCGGTAATAACAACATAGCGATCTTGGGTTAATCCAAAGACGGCAGGAATTGAATCAAAGGCAAATAGAAGGTCTGTAATACCCAAGGCAAACAAAGCAATCGTGAAATTCTTTAAGCCCTTACTACGTAAAAATTGGATGATCTTTCCCTCTTGCCACTCTTCATCTTTAGATTCAAAGGCCAACTTCCACGCGGTATAGATAAGAAATGCTCCAAATAGGAAGAACATCCACCCAAAGCGCTCTATCAAAGTGACGCCAGCGGTAATCATGATCGCACGAAGCACGATCGCCAATAGAATTCCGATAAGTAGAACTAGGTGTTGTTTTTCCTTATCAATCTTCAATTTAGTAAGAATCAGAATAAAAACGAAAATATTATCAACGGAGAGCGCATATTCGGTTAGCCAACTAGCAAAGAATTCTGTCTGCATCTGGTCATTACCCCAATTGGGCAACAGCAGACCAAAAGTAATGGCAGCTCCCACATATATAACCGTCCAAAAAGCGGCTTCAATTACCGTGGTTCGTTTGTTGCGTCTGGCAATTGCGGCAATCAAGTCCACGGTTGCAAATGCCACCAAAGCCATAATCGTGTAGGTCCATTCGGCGCTGGTAATCAACGGAAATGTCCCCTTTCGTTTATGGATCTAACAGCACGTAATCCATCACTTGGCCATATCGAAAACGATGAAATCGAGCAGGGGCTAATATCTATATGGAATAGTGAATTTGGATTACCCTCCAAAACGATACTAGCTAATTGTTTGATCACGCCATTGTGAGTTACAACAACCACTTTTTGATGTGGGTATTTCTCTGCCAATGCGTCGAAAGCTGGCTCGATTCGAGCTGCCAAGTCGTCATAAGACTCTCCGCCTGGTGGGGTAAAAGCGCTGCTTGATATCCAGGAAGTGTAATCATCTGGCCATTTGGCCTTAACTTCATCTACTGACAAA
>JBJTHJ010000074.1:0-21006 GCA_046094385.1 Candidatus Nanopelagicaceae bacterium | reverse complement strand
TCTTCGCCAAAATAATCTCACCGGGCAATAAATATTCGCCTGCACCAATTGATGAATTATCATCGATCAATTTTTCAACATGGTGGATATTGTTACCGCTCCAAGCGACTGACAAAGACCAAGCTTCGCCACTTCTAAAATTGGTACTGCTATTTAAGGCGATCTGCGCGATGGTGTAATCATGTCCACTTCGACCTTCAAATCCTTCTCGGGTGGTTAAGCCATAACCAATGGCGCGACGCTGTGGTTGGCGCTCCTTTGACCAATGGCCATAGAAATCAAGAACTTCGTTAGCCTGCAAAGGTAACGGTAGCCAATTGAGCAGATGCTCTAAAAAGTAATCGCCTTCTGCGTTATTGGTAACCGTGCTTTCAATTGAAAGCACTCCATATTTATCTAAATGATATTTGACAGTTAATAAAAGCCCAGCAGTCTTATCTTCAAAGTGCGCTGTTAGTGAATCGGTATTAGATTCATGTTTTGTTAATACGAAGTAATTAGATACTGATTTTCCGCTTCGGTGGCCACGTAGCGCAGGGTGGCCACGCCAACCTCTGGAATGTTCGCGCAATATCAAATTGCGTGGATTTACATCCAAATCTCCATGGGCGATGCTCCGTTTGGTGGCTTTGATGGAACTCTCTGAAATTTCGCCAATTTCCGCGCCCCAATGCAATATCTCTAGGGTCTGATCGGTGGCATGAAAGACGATGGAGCTACCACCACCACGAAGTTGAATTAGCACTGTTTAATGTTACTTAAATTATCTGATTTTGTTTAGAGTGCCCCTATGAACATTGCCGACCTCTTTGACGCCCATGCGATTGTGACGACTTTGGGATTGGTCGGAATCTTAAGCATCATCTTCGCCGAAACTGGATTACTAATCGGTCTCTTCTTCCCGGGTGATTCACTTTTATTCATCGCAGGTATCGCAGCATCCAGTTCTGCAGTTGAGGTACTGGGAACCAAAATTCCGACCACGCCACTTCTGGTGCTTGCACCGATCTCAGCAATAATCGGATCACAAGTTGGTTATTGGTTTGGTGCCAAATTTGGCCGCAAATACTTTGAACGTCCAGATGGCAGATTCTTTAATCAAAAGAAGGTACAGGCAACTGAGAAGTGGCTAAATAAATATGGCACCGGTAAAGCTTTGATTCTTGCGCGCTATGTGCCTTTTGTTAGAACGTTAATCAATCCACTGGCAGGCATCATCAATGTGCCGCCACGCAAATTCTTTCTCTACAACTGCATTGGCGCGGTGATTTGGACTCAGTCAGTGATCGGGCTTGGCATCTTCCTTGGCGACAAAATCTCAGGATCAGTTGATAAATATCTCTTGCCGATAATCGGCGGAATTATTCTCTTAAGTTTGATCCCGGTGATTATTGAAGTATTGAAAGAGATAAATACCCGCCGAAATCTAAGCTAGTTCAAACCCAGATCTGCCAACTGGTATGCCGCACGGTATTCAAGGCCGGCCTCTTTGATCTTTGGCGCTGCGCCACGTTCGACGATAACTGCAACGCCAACCACGATTGCGCCGGCTTCCTTCAAAGCTTCAACTGCGGTTAATACAGAGCCGCCGGTGGTCGAGGTATCTTCGACAGCCAATACTTTTTTACCCTTAACATCCGGCCCTTCGATGCGACGTTGCAAGCCATGTGCTTTCTCAGCTTTGCGGACCACAAATGCATCCAGTTTCTTGCCTTGTTTGGTCGCCACATGCATCATGGCAGTTGCTACTGGGTCTGCACCTAAAGTCAGGCCACCGACTGCTTCGTAATCCCAATCTTTGGTCAGCTCTAACATCACTTCGCCAATTAGTGGCGCAGCTACCTGATCTAGAGTGACGCGGCGTAGGTCCACATAATAATCAGCTTCTTTGCCGCTTGAGAGAATCACTTTTCCGTGAACGACTGCTTTATTGATGATCTCTTCGCGTAATTTATCTTTAGCTGACATGCGGCGACCTTATTCTTTCTCAGGTTTATAAACAATCACATTATTATCGCGTCGCATCAATTCATCGACTTCGATACGTAATTTGGCGACTTCGATGGATAGATTAGCCATCGCGCTCTCCAATTCGATGATTCGTTTAATTCCAACATGGTTGATGCCTTCAGCGACCATCTTCTGCACGCTACGAAGAAGTGCGATATCGCGAAGTGAATATCGACGACCGCGACCAGAGCTGCGGCCCGGAGAGACCAGACCTAAGCGATCGTATTGGCGAAGTGTCTGTGGATGTAAACCAGAAAGTTCTGCGGCAACGCTAATTACATAAACTGCGGCAGCTTCATCTAGCTCGCGCTTTTCGATTTCTTTACTATCTTCACTCATCATTGGCGCGCCTTACTATTAAATTCTGCGCGAACATCTTCATCTTTAGTGGCCTCTGCAAATGCTTTGATGGCAGCTTCGATTTTTCCTTCGGCGCGACGTGGAACTTGTACATCTACTGTTACAAGTAGATCGCCGATTGCATGGCCACGAGTTACTCCGCGACCTTTGACGCGTAGGGTTCTGCCACTTGGCGTACCTGGTGCAATGCGCACCGTTACTTCGTTTCCTTCCAAAGTTGGAACTTTCACATCGGCGCCAAGCGCGGCTTCGGCAAAAGTAATCGGCAAATTGATCGTTAAGTTATCGCCCTTTCGGCCAAAGATTGGATGGGGTTTTACCTGTAAATATATGAATAAATCCCCAGGGCCGGCTTCACCAAGAGCGCCTTTTCCTTTGACTCTGATCTTTGCGCCATCTTGAACTCCAGCTGGAACTCGCGCAGTGATCTGTTGTGTTTTACCTTCTACATTTAATCGTAAATCTAAAGTGGTGCCATAAATTGATTCGCGAAAGGTGATTGAAGATTCGGTCTGCAGATCTTGTCCTTTACGGGGTCCGCGACGACCACCGAATAAATTAGCGAAGATATCTTGTGGGTTGCCACCGCCAAATAGATCACTGAAATCGCCTTGGTAATTTCCGCCACCACGTGGCATACCTCCGCGTTCGAATAGTGAACGAGCTTCGTCATATTCAGCGCGCTTCTTGGCATCTGACAAGATGTCATAGGCCTCAGAGACCTCTTTAAAGCGCTCCTCTTTTGCAGCATCGCCTTTATTTTGATCTGGATGTAGATCTCGCGCTAATTGGCGATATTTCTTCTTGATCTCATCTGCGCTAGCAGTTTTAGAGACGCCAAGGACTTTATAAAAGTCTTTTTCGTAGAGATCCTTGGCAGCCATGGTTATTCGGGTTGGGTCACCGCAACTCGCGCAGGTCTAAGCACGCGCTCTTTGAATTTATATCCAGGTTGCAAGATCTTAGAAGCAATAGCGACCTCTACCTCGTTACTTGTCTCGTGCATCAGCGCTTCATGGATCTGTGGATCAAATTCATCGCCATCTTTACCGTACTTTTCTAAACCAAGTTTGGTAACGATGTTAGTCAATTGATCTGTCACTGATTTGAAGCCACCGATTAACTCACCATGTTCGGCTGCGCGATCAATATCATCCAAAGTTGCAAGCAATTCGGATAACACAGCGGCGACTGCGATTTCAGATGCCACTGCCCGATCACGTTCGACGCGCTTACGATAATTGCTGTACTCCGCTTGTAAACGCTTGAGATCCTCGGTTAATTCGGCGGTATTAGGCGCAGTGAGGTCGAGGCTATCTGCCTCGACCTCTGCTGCAACATCTACCGAATCAGTGGTTGATTCGTGGTCAGTCATTACTCCTCGACAACTTCTGCATCTTGGATGCCATCGTCGTTAGTTGCACCGGTGCCACCATTTGGCGCACCAGCTGCATTAGCTGCATATAACGCCGCGCCAAGTGCTTGGCTAATTCCAGCTAACTTTTCAGTTGCTGCTTTGATGCCTGCGTAATCTGCACCTTCAAGTAGCTTCTTTAGATCTGCAGTGGCAGTATCTGCCTCTGCTAATTTCTCGGCAGATTCACCAGTTGAAAGTTTCTCGCGATTTTCATTTAAGAACTTCTCGGTCTGATAAACAAGTGAATCACCATTGTTACGAATCTCTGCTTCATCACGACGCTGTTTATCTTCTTCCGCATGTGCTTCGGCATCCTTCATCATGCGCTCGATATCTTCCTTGGAGAGTGCAGAGCCACCGGTGATGGTCATGCTCTGTTCCTTTCCAGTTCCGAGATCCTTTGCAGATACATGAACGATTCCGTTGGCATCGATATCGAAGGTAACTTCGATCTGTGGCACGCCACGTGGCGCTGGTGGAAGTCCAGTTAGTTCGAACATACCGAGGCGCTTGTTATAAGCGGCCATTTCACGTTCGCCTTGGAAGACTTGGATCTGAACTGCTGGTTGATTGTCATCTGCGGTAGTGAAGACTTCACTGCGCTTTGTTGGGATCGTGGTGTTGCGCTCGATCAACTTGGTCATCACGCCACCCTTGGTTTCAATACCAAGTGATAACGGAGTCACATCAAGTAGTAAGACATCCTTGACTTCGCCCTTTAGAACACCGGCTTGAAGCGATGCGCCAACGGCCACAACTTCATCCGTATTTACGACTTTATTTGGCTATTTTCCACCGGTCATCTGTTTCACTAGCTCAACAACTGCTGGCATACGAGTTGAACCACCAACTAGTAGCACGTGATCGATCTTTGAAATTGGGATACCAGCATCTTTAAGCACTGCTTCAACTGGCTTCTTGCAACGAGCAAGTAGATCTGCAGTTAGTTGCTGGAATTGTGCGCGAGTGATGGTCTCATCCAAGAACATCGGATTTTTCTCAGCATCAACAGTGATGTATGGCAAGTTAACCGTTGCCTGCATTGATGAAGATAGTTCGATCTTCGCTTTTTCAGCAGCTTCACGGATACGTTGCATCGCCATCTTATCTTTGGTCAAGTCAATGCCATTTTGTGCGCGGAAGTTACTTACCAAGTGATCAACAAGTGCTTGATCCCAGTCGTCGCCACCTAGGATGTTGTCACCATTGGTAGCTTTAACTTCGACAACGCCATCGCCAATTTCAAGCAGCGATACGTCGAAGGTTCCACCACCAAGGTCAAATACCAGAATGGTCTGTTCCTTATCGCCTTTATCCAAACCATAAGCCAAAGCGGCTGCAGTTGGTTCGTTGATGATACGTAATACGTTAAGACCGGCGATCTCGCCAGCTTCTTTGGTTGCTTGACGTTGTGCGTCATTGAAATATGCAGGAACGGTGATCACTGCATCGGTTACGGTCTCACCTAAATAGCTCTCGGCGTCACGCTTTAATTTTTGTAATACACGCGCACTAATTTCTTGTGGGGTGTACTTCTTATTATCAATATCGATGTTCCAATTAGTGCCGATATGGCGCTTAACGGAACGGATGGTGCGATCTACGTTGGTGACTGCTTGGCGCTTGGCCACCTCACCAACTAGAACTTCGCCATTCTTCGCAAAGGCGACGATTGACGGGGTCGTGCGAGCGCCTTCGGCGTTGGCGATGACGGTCGGTTCGCCGCCTTCTAAAACCGAGACGCAACTATTGGTTGTACCTAGGTCGATTCCAACTGCTCTAGCCATTTATCTTGCTCCTTTTTAAAGCTCTCTTAAGCTGTATAGCTACTAAACCTGAGCCGAGCCTACTTAAAAAGTTGAGTCGGCGCGACTCAATGCTATAGAGGGAACAAAGGGGTGGGGCGAGTTATTCCTTTAAACCATCCCACCACGGGAGATAAATTCAGAGAGGCCGTTTACCGCTTTACCCGCCTGGGTCACGACCAAGAAGGCAGCTGCCGCGGACTTATTGTTTGAGAGGAATCGGATAAAGCGCTCGCGCTGGGTGTCATCAGAGAGATCGATCTCGGCGACCTCAAGACCGGCCTTTGAGACCTGGTCGATCAGCGCTCTGCCTTGGACGCTCTGGCCAAAGGCGAGTAGTTGGCGACCTTTCTTACGCTCGCCTGGGATATAGCCAATTTCATGCATGGCTTCTTCGACCCGCTGCACTGTCTCGGGTGAGACCAGTTCAGGTCGGTTTATTACATTAGAGACCGTTCCAATTGAAACTTGAGCCAATTTGGCTACTTCGCGAACGCCTTTTCTACTGCGATTTTCCATGTCGCTATCAAATAATAAAAGTGGCATAAGTTCAATTTCTGGACTTCAAATAGGGCTTTCAATTGGACTTTATAAAGTTACCCTTACGCTCATGATTTATCCCTTGATCTCCTACGGCATCACTTTCGTTGCGCTAGCGCTGCTCGCTCGTGCGGCGAAGCAGCTTCTCGCTCTCTACAAAGCGGGGCAGCCCGATCCAACGCGTGGCAACGATAAGCGCGCTCGCCTTGCCAATATGTTGAAGGAGACGATGGGGCATACCAAGATGCTCAACTTCTCGGTAACTGGAGTTGCACACTGGTTTGTAATGATCGGGTTCTTCTCTTTATTTGGAACATTGGTTACTGCGTATGGACAAGTCTTCAATCCAGAGTTTGCGCTACCGCTGATCGGACATTTCAAGCCTTATCTATATTTCACCCAATTTATCGCGTGGGCAACCGGAATCGGAATTGTAATTTTGATTGCGATCCGCCAAGGCAATCGTTGGTTTCATAAGGGTCGCACTTCTCGCTTCTTAGGTTCCGTTTCATGGCGCGCTTACTATGTTGAAGCGACCATCATGGCGATCGTGGTCTGTGTAATTGCACTTTATAACTTAGAGCAGAGCAATCCAACTTCAGAAGCGATCAAAGTTTGGGCAACTGCCAAGATCGTAATCTCAATGGCTTGGTTCATTGTGATTGCACTTAATCTAACTATGGGCGTTGCATGGCACCGCTTCTTGGCGTTTTTCAATATCTTCTTTAAGAGAGATACCGGTGATTTAAGTAAGCCATCTCTTGGAGCGTTGCCAGTCATGTTGTCACATGGCAAAGAAGTTAATTTTGAGGACCCCGCCGACGATGATGTTTTTGGTCTTGGTGAGCGCAAAGATATAACTTGGAAAGCGCTCCTTGATATGACCACCTGCACCGAATGTGGTCGTTGCCAATCACAATGCCCAGCATGGCATACTGAAAAACCGCTCTCACCGAAGTTATTGATCATGGCGATGCGCGATCACGCGATGGCAGCAAGCGTGGAATCAGAGAAGATGGTCGGTATGGGTGGTGCAATCACCGAAGATATCTTGTGGTCTTGCACCACTTGTGGCGCATGCGTAAATGAATGTCCCGTTGATATCGAACATATCGACCACATCGTGAATATGCGCCGCTTCCAAGTATTGGTAGAGTCGCAATTTCCCTCACAACTTCAAGCAACTTATCGAAACCTTGAAACCCAAGGTAATCCTTGGGGTTCAAATAAAGCTGATCGTGAATCATGGATCGCCGAGTGCGATTTCCCAGTGCAAGTAATCACCGGTGAAATTCCGGAAGATGTCGAATATCTATTCTGGGTTGGTTGCGCTGGTGCATACGAAGAGCGTGCCAAGAAGACCACTAAGGCGGTCGCAGAGTTACTGCATATGGCTGGCGTTAAATTTGCGGTGCTAGGTAAGCGCGAGACTTGCACTGGAGATAGCGCTCGTCGCACCGGAAATGAATTCGTCTATCAAATTCTCTCAAAAGAGAATATCGAAACTTTCGAAGCGGTCTACAAGAACTATCGTGGCAAGAAGAAGGTGGTTGCCACTTGCCCGCATTGCTTCACCACGATCGGTCGTGATTACAAACAACAAGGGTTTGAATTAGAGATGCTGCATCACACTCAATTGCTAAATCAATTGGTGCGAGATGGCAAATTAAAACCGGTCTCTAAAGAGGCTAAACACATTACCTATCACGATCCTTGCTACCTAGGTCGCCATAATCAGATCTATATGCCACCCCGTGAATTACTTGAAGCAAGCGGACTACAACTTACTGAGATGCCGCGCAATCAAGAGCGCTCCTTCTGCTGTGGCGCAGGTGGTGGCCGTATGTGGCAAGAGGAGAAGTTAGGTACTCAAATCAATTTAAATCGCGTAGATGAAGCGATCGCAACTGGAGCTAAAGAGGTCGCAGTTGCCTGTCCATTCTGTCGCGTAATGGTTAGCGATGGCGTGCAAGGTAGACAAGCAGATGTCGAAGTATTAGATGTTGCGCAAGCGCTACTTAGATCGGTAAAGCCTGCTTAGTTTCCGCTCTCCATCGCTTTAAGAATTGCAATGCGCTCTGAAAGTGGTGGATGGGTTGCAAATAACTTTGAGACTCTCTGGCTATCAAGCGGGGACTCGATATAAAAATGCGCAACTGCATTTGAAGCATGGCTTACTACCGTTGAATCTGCTT
Organism: Candidatus Nanopelagicaceae bacterium; assembly: GCA_046094385.1. Taxonomy (GTDB): domain Bacteria; phylum Actinomycetota; class Actinomycetes; order Nanopelagicales; family Nanopelagicaceae; genus ZLKRG08. Next base: position 12,679 of record JBJTHJ010000074.1, on the reverse strand, counting down.
GCAGAACTTCCAAAGCTTTTCGAAGGCCTGCTGGGTTACGAGTAAATTGAACTGCAGTGGCATCGGCCAACGCTTCGCGGCGGCGCGAGATCGCAGATTTCAACAACATCGCAGCGATTGGTGCCAGAATCAAAATCAACAAAGAGAAAATCAGCGCGATCGGATTGTTATGTTCGCGGTCTCTGCGCCCACCAAACCACATCATGCGCATCAAAAAGTCAGAGAGGATGGCAATCGCACCTGCAGTCGTAGCGGCAACTGCGCTAACTAAAGTATCGCGGTTTCCAACGTGGGCCATCTCGTGGGCAATTACACCTTGTAGCTCATCGCGATCCATCGCATCCAAAATACCGGTGGTAAATGCGATCAAACCATGCTCTGGATTGCGCCCAGTTGCAAAGGCATTTGGCGCAACATCTTCGACAATCGCCACCTTCGGCATCGGTAGACCTGATGCGATACATACCTCTTGAACTAGCGCAAAGAGCCTGGGGTTATCTGACTCTTGGATCAAATGCGCACCGGTCATCGTTAAAACCAATTTATCGGAGGCGAAGTAACTTCCCCATACTGAAATCAAAGATAGACCAACTGCAATCGGCACGATGCCTGCGCCGCTACCACCAAAGTAAGTTAACGCCGCATAAACCACCAACCACATCAGCGCACCGAAGAGCGCCAATAACATAAAGGTCTTGCGTTTGTTGGCAGCTTGATGTGCGCGGAAATTAACTTCCATGGAAATTAATTAAAACTGAACCTTTGGAGCGTTACGATCTTGTGGATCTTCGACCTCATAAAATTCGCGCACATCTACTTTGGCAAAGCCGGCAAAGAAATTAGTTGGGAAGGTCTTTACCGTCTGATTTAGCGAACGCACTGAATCGTTGTAGAACTGACGTGAGAATGCGACTTTGTTCTCGGTGGTAGCTAACTCTTCTTGTAGCTGCAAGAAGTTAGATGAGGCCTTTAGATCAGGGTAGGCCTCAGCGACTGCCAAAAGTCCGCGCAGGGCTTGAGTTAACATGCCATCAGCGGCTGCAACATCGTGAACGCCGGTTGCGCTGGTTGCTTTTGCACGAGCGCTAACTACCTTTTCAAATGCCTCTCTTTCATGAGCGGCATAACCTTTGACGGTTTCAACCAGGTTAGGAATCAAATCAGAGCGGCGCTTTAATTGAACTTCAATCTGCGCAAAAGCTTCATCGACCGAGATATTAAGGCGGATCAATTTGTTGTATTGGATGATGCCAAATACAACTAGTAGCGCCAAAACTCCCAAGATGATTAGTAGGGATGTATCCATGGTTCCTCCGCTTTCAGGTTCTGCTTATAGTTAATAGAACTAGTTAATAGAACGAGCGGTTGGAGAGTTTTATTTCAAATCGCTCTTGTGGAAGTTTAGCCAGGAGCGACTTGCGGTTGGTCCGCGCTGACCTTGATATCTAGAGCCATAAACTGCAGAGCCATAAGGGTTTTCAGCGCTTGATGAGAGCCGTACCAAGCAGAGTTGGCCGATCTTCATGCCAGGAAAGAGCTTTACCGGGAGGTTAGCTACATTGGATAGCTCTAGAGTGATGTGGCCAGAGAAGCCAGGGTCGATAAATCCAGCAGTGGAGTGCGTCAGCAAACCTAGGCGGCCAAGTGAGGACTTTCCCTCTAAGCGCGCAGCGATATCGTCAGGAAGGGTTACGACTTCGTAAGTGGAGGCAAGTACAAATTCTCCGGGATGCAAAATGAAATGTTCATCGTTGCCAACTTCGATTTCACGAGTCAACTCTGGTTGCTCTTTAGATGGATCGATGACTTCATACTTGTGATTTTCAAATACTCGGAAGAATTTATCTAAACGGACATCAATAGATGATGGTTGAATCATCTTTGGTTCGTATGGATCGATTCCGACTCGACCTGATTCGATTTCGGAACGAATATCTCTATCGCTTAAAAGCACAGCGCGACCTTACCTCAATGGATCGCTGCAACGTAGCCAGACATTCTGATCTTCGGGGCGACCTTCTGAGAGTTCGATATCTAATAACCCCTCTTGGCGTTGCCAATCATTGGCCGCCAGTTGCCTAGAGAATCCTGCGAGCGCGATTGGGTCTGCAAGCTCTGCAGCGCTTCCATTAAATTCCAATGGCCCAGCATGATCAACAATGGTGGTACCAATTACTATCTCATTTACTATCTCATCGCCAGCACGTGCAATTTCAATTACTCGAGATTGTTGCGGCCAATCGATGTGGCTAGCAGTTCGAATATGCCAGAAGGCATGGCGACCATCTGGATGGGTGATGGCGTTGATGTAATTCTGATGATTATGTCCGGCCACCCACAAAATAATATTTTGATATTGCAACAATAGTTCGGTTACCTCTTTGCGCACCGCTGGCTCTGGCACTCCAACTGGTGCATATGGATTAAATAGCTTCTCAAGTGGGTGATGTGAACTTAAAACTACATATTTATCGCGGGAATCTTCCAGTAACTGCTTGAGCCAAGCCCATTGCGCTCTGTCGATACAACCTTGCCAACCGCCGTAAGCATTAACGGTATCCAGTGCGATTAATCGAATCTGGTTTGGGAAATCCTTGTAGTAGTAACTGACTTGCTGTTCCGGCTTCATACCGTGATCGTGTCCACAGTTGGTATGTTGTTTTACCCACTCGGAAGTATCTAAGAATCTACGATTTGGATCGGCAGTGGTCTCTTCGGTAAATAAGATATCTAAACTTGGATAATCTGCTGCGCCAATCTCACCGAATTTCTCTAGCAATTTCATAATGTCAGCTTCGGGTTTTAAACCTGAGAATTTACGATTGCCTACAGTGACCTCTTGTAGCTCTGGTGTAGGTGTCACTGTTCCTTGCAAGAGCGCATCGTGATTTCCATGAATTGCATACCAATTATGTTTCAAACCATTTGCCACAAAGGGTTGGATTGAAGCTTTGGTAACCCCCGGAAATGCTGGAAAGTCATATAACTTCTGTGGACGATCTGCGCCCTTTACATCTGGGTGGTAGTAATACTCATCGGTGTTCTCAGCGCGATGGAAACTTTCAAATTCAGTGTCACTTCCTGAGTTTGGTTTTACTGGACCACCATCTAAGACAGTCTTATACCAAGTCAGTTCGTTTAGCTGGGCATTGTCAGTGACATCACCAGTGACAATCACGCCATCGACCTTGCCGCCTACCAATGGACCACGCTCAATCTGGTTAACTGATTGGACCATCGCCTCTAAAACTTGCACGGTGAGAAACTCTTGTGCGCGATAAGTGCCGATGTAATGCAAGATCGGTTGCATCGGATGGCCGGGATCTGCCATGCGATCGACAAACTCCAATCTGGTAGGCGCTTGGGCATCGCAGATATGTAAATCAGAGAGATGAATCAAAGTAAGTAGCGGTTTTGGATCTATCGGGGGCGTGCCTACGGTCTCGCGCTTTTGACCACGGACCAGCTGCTTCCATTTACTTCCGGGCTTTGAAACCCTGGCGATGCGCTCTCCCATAGGCAGGCAGGTTACTCGCTTAAATAAAAGTACTTGCATAAGTTACTGACCAGTAGCATCCTTTGCCTATGGGACATTACATAGCAAACCTGCGCGATATTCAGTTCTGCCTCTTTGAACTCTTTGGACGTGAAGAGATCTTAGGAAAAGGACTCTTTGCAGATATCGATAAAGATACCGCCAACGGAATGTTAGAAGAGATGAAGCGCTTATCTGAAAACGAAGTCGCAGCATCTTTCGTAGATGGCGATCGTTTAGGTGTGGAGTTTGATCCAAAGACCGGCGAAGGAAAACTTCCCGAGATTTTCAAAAAATCTTATCGCGCATATATGGATGGCGAGTGGTGGCGAATTGATACCCCAGTTGAATTAGGTGGCACTTTAATTCCACGTTCACTTCGTTGGGCGATGGCAGAGATGATCTTGGGTTCCAATCCAGCGCTACATATTTATGTCTCCGCATCTTTTGCACATGTTGCATACACGCTTGGAACCGATGAGCAGAAGAAGATTGCAAAGCAGATGATCGATAAGCAATGGACTGCCACCATGGTGCTTACCGAACCGGATGCTGGTTCTGATGTCGGCGCTGGAAGATCCAAAGCAGTTAAACAAGCTGATGGAACTTGGCATATCACTGGCACCAAGCGCTTCATCACATCTGGCGAACATGATTTGGCAGAGAACATCATTCACTTTGTACTTGCACGCCCTGAAGGTGGCGCAGTTGGCACCAAAGGACTTTCATTATTTATCGTTCCTAAATATCACTTCAATTGGGAGACCGGGGAGCTTGGAAAACGTAATGGCGTCTTTGCAACCAAGCTTGAACATAAGATGGGTTTAAATATCTCAGCGACCGCAGAGTTGAATATGGGCGAGAAAGAGCCATGTGTTGGTTATCTGCTCGGTGAAGTTCATGACGGAATTCGACAGATGTTCCAGATCATCGAGTATGCGCGAATGATGGTCGGAACTAAAGCAATTTCAACGCTCTCCACCGGTTATTTAAATGCGCTTTCATATGCAAAATCACGCGTACAAGGGCCGGATTTAACCAAGATGATGGATAAGGCAAGTCCACGTGTGACCATCATGCATCACCCTGATGTGCGCCGTTCGCTACTTACTCAGAAAGCCTATGCCGAAGGGATGCGCGCTCTGGTTTTGTATACGGCAACTATCCAAGATGCGATCATGATGGAGCAGGATGAGAAGAAGTTATCGGAACTCGAGAAGTTAAACGATCTCTTGCTACCAATCGTCAAAGGTTATGGTTCTGAAAAATCTTGGGTGCTACTTGGAACTGAGAGTTTGCAGACCTTCGGTGGCTCTGGATTTACCAAGGATTGGCCACTTGAGCAATATGTACGTGATGCCAAGATCGATACTCTGTATGAAGGAACTACTGCGATTCAAGGTTTAGATTTCTTCTTCCGCAAAATTGTCCGTGATAACGGAGCAACTTTGATGGGACTTGGAATGGAGATCAAGAACTTCTGCGAATCTGGTGGCGCACTTGCCGAAGAGAAGGCAAAGTTATTAAAAGCGCTCGGTGATTTCCAAGGAATCGTCACGGTTCTGGTCGGACATGCAATGGCAAGTCAAGCAAAGCCAGAAGAGATCTACAAAGTCGGATTGAATTCGACGCGTTGTTTATTTGCAGCAGGTGATGTAATCATCGGATGGTTATTACTTCGCCAAGCAGAGATCGCATCTGCAAAGCTTGCCGAAAATTCTGGTGATGATTTCTACCTTGGAAAAGTCGCGGCCGCAAAACACTTTGTAAATGTAGTGCTGCCACATCTAACTGTAGAGCGAAAGATCGCAGAAGCCACCGATGGTTCCATCATGGAGCTTCCCGAGAAGGCCTTCTAATAAATTACATATAGACTGCCGCAATGAAGCAGCGCGCCGGAATTCTGGCACTTTTTATTGCAGCGCTGGCTTTCTCAGTAAATGGCATCGTCTCCAAGTTGGTTCTGGAGGCGGGGTTATCCCCGCTTCGCCTTGCTGAAGTTAGATCAACGGGGGCATTTGCTTTCTTCCTCATCTATTTATTGATCTTCAAACGAAGCGCGCTCCGCTTTGATCTCAAAGCGCTGCCTGAGATGTTGGTCTACGGAATCGTCGGATATGCCGGGGTGCAGTACTTCTACTTTGTGGCGATCCTACGAATGCCAGTCTCGGTGGGCTTAATCATCGAATTTACTGCGCCGATTTGGATCGCACTTTGGATTCGCTTTGTGCGAAAGCAACATGTGCCACGGTCAATGTGGACGGCGGTCTTTTTAGCTTTCTCTGGATTATTACTGATCGCTCAAGTTTGGAAAGGTCTAACTTTCGATGGCATCGGATTGATTGCAGCCTTCCTAGATGCTTTTGCGTTGACAGCTTATTTTCTATTGGGCGAGAAGTGGAGTAAGCGCGCACCTACTGAAACTTTGATGCTCTATGGTTTTGGAATCTCCATGTTGTTCTGGTGGGTTACCTTGCCGCTTTGGACATATCCAACTGAGATCTTTACCAAAGAGATTGATTTGCGTGGCCAAGCTGCTGGCACTTTGGCAGATGGTTGGATGTTGATCCTCTTTGTGATCATTGTCGGCACGATCATTCCTTACACTGCTAACTTGATCGGTATCTCAAAGACCAGCGCATCATCGGCTTCGGTAATCGGAATGTTAGAGCCAGTGCTTGCGGGTATCTTTGCTTGGATCTGGATTAGTGAAACTTTTAATGCCATCCAATTAATTGGTGCTGCTGCCGTGATAACTGGAATCTATATCGCAACTAAAGCGACTACCTCTATTCGGCAGATCGTGCCTGAGTAAAGTCGGTATTTCCAAAGTTTTGATTTGGGGCTGGCATATCCACAAATCTTGAGAAGTGAAGTTGTGCGGACAAGGTTAAATCACGAATTGGGCCGTTACGATGTTTGACAACTAGTAAATCTGCCTCGCCAGTGCGGTTTTGTTTGTCGTATAGATCTTCGCGGTGTAAGAGCATTACCAAGTCGGCATCTTGTTCGATAGCGCCAGATTCACGTAGGTCAGAGAGCATCGGTCGTTTGTCGGCGCGTTGTTCTGGAGAGCGATTTAGCTGTGAGATTGCGATGACTGGGATATCTAGCTCTTTTGCCATCAACTTTAGGTGGCGAGAGAATTCCGAGACTTCTTGTTGGCGATTTTCGACCTTTTTGCCAGATGACATCAACTGTAAATAATCGATCACGATTAATTTGAGGTCGTGGCGCTGCTTTAATCGGCGCGCTTTGGCGCGAATCTCCATCATTGAAAGGTTGGCAGAGTCATCGATAAATAGCGGGGCATCGCTGATCTCGCCCATACGGCGAGCAAGGCGCGCCCATTCGTCATCGCTTAATACACCGCTTCGGATGTTATTTAGCGCAACGCGTGCTTCGGCGGACAACATACGCATCGTGATTTCAGAGCGAGACATTTCAAGTGAGAAGATCACCGCAGTTTTCTTGTCGTGAATTGCCGCGTTACGAACGATATCTAGTGCAAGTGTGGATTTACCGACAGCTGGACGGGCTGCGATCACGATCATGTTGCTTGGATGGAATCCATTGGTCAATTTATCTAAATCGTGAAAGCCAGAGAGAACTCCTTCGGGGCCAACGCCTTTGGAGATTCGCTCCATCTCATCGAAAGTTTCTTCGAGGAGCGTATTGAGTTGTACATAATCTTCGGAGGCGCGACGTTCGGTTACTTGATAGACCTCTGCCTGCGCTTGATCAACAACATCATCGATATCGCCTTCGGTGGAGTAACCAAGTTGGACGATCTTGGTACCAGCTTCGACCAAACGACGAGCGATTGCACGTTCGCGGACGATCTTTGCGTAATAGCTGGCATTTGCAGCGGTTGGAACTGAGCTAATTAATGTATGTAGATATGGTGCGCCACCTGTGCGAGCGATATCCCCGCGTTTAGTTAGCTCTGCCGAGACGGTGATGGCATCTGCCGGTTCTCCGCGACCATATAAATCTAAAATTGCATCGAAGATAAGTTCGTGAGCTGGTCTATAAAAGTCGCGCTGCTTTAGAATTTCGACCACATCAGAGATCGCATCTTTAGATAGCAACATTCCGCCGAGTACTGATTGTTCGGCGATTAAATCTTGTGGCGGCGTCCGTTCGAGTTCGGAATTGCCACCTGAATTACCGGCGCGGGGAAACTCTGCGATGCTCACGGGGAGAAACTTCTCACCCAGGTATGACAATTCCTAATAATCACGCGTAACCCTGTGTAGAAGGCTGTGTAGAACCTCTGCAAATGCTGTTGATGAAGCTGTGGATGGCTGGGGATAAAGGGTGGATAACTTGGTAAATCCCACCTGATTTACGCTCAAAATCGCCTTTGGGTGATGTGGATTAAAGTATTTCGAGAGTTATCACATATTGAGATTTGACCCAGTTCTGACTTAGCTTTAATTACCGGGAAAGAGGTAGATGAGAACTTTGGATTCTAGGATTAAAAGGTGAGTAACAATAAGAAAATGTTGGCAAGAATGGAGAGTGGCCAAGGGTTTATCGCGGCCTTGGATCAAAGCGGTGGCTCAACACCAAAAGCGCTAAAACTCTACGGAATCTCTGAAGATGCTTATAAGAATGAAGATGAGATGTTTCATCTTGTACACGAGATGCGCGCACGCATCATCACTAGCCCAGTATTTACCTCTGATCGAATTTTGGGCGTCATCCTCTTTGAAAAGACCATGGTTAGCCATGTAGCAGGAATGGCAACTGCAAAATATCTCTGGCAAGAAAAGGGCATCGTGCCATTTTTGAAAGTTGATGATGGTCTGCTTGCCGAAGCTGATGGGGTGCAGTTAATGAAGCCCATCCCAGAGTTGATCCCTAGGATAAATGCTGCGGTATCTCATGATGTCTTTGGTACCAAGATGCGCTCGGTGATCAAAGATGCAAATCCCGTTGGCATCAAGGAGATTGTCAAACAACAATTTGCCTTTGCCAAGGTGATTCAAAACGGTGGCTTGGTCCCAATTATCGAACCAGAGGTCGACATCAAATCGCCAAACAAAGAGAGGTGCGAGGAGTTGTTAAAGGCAGAGCTGCTCTTGGCGCTTGAAGATATCGAAGAACGAGTGATCTTTAAGTTGACGCTTCCTTCAAAGCCAAACTTTTACGAAGAGCTGACTAAACATCCAAAGGTAATCCGTGTGGTGGCGCTATCTGGTGGCTACTCAAGACATGAAGCCAATGATTTACTGAGTAAAAATCGTAACTTGATCGCCTCATTCTCTCGCGCCTTAACAGAAGGATTAAAAGTCGATCAGAGCGAATCGCAATTTAATGAAGTGCTAGATGATGCCATCGAATCGATCTTCCAAGCTTCAGTTGCTAAGAAATAAAAGACCCCCGGCAGTAATTGCCAGGGGTCTTATCAATTAAAGTTAGGCAGCGACTACTGCAACGGTGACGCTTGCCACGACATTGCCGTGTAGAGATACCTTTGCAGTGTGATTGCCAATCTTCTTGATGTGCGCCAACTTAATCTTGTGGCGATCAATATCGATGCCAGCAGCAGCCTTAATTGCGCTAGCGACATCTTTATCGGTAACTGATCCATAAAGCTTGCCTTGGCTGCCGACCTTTACCTTGATGGTGATGGTTGCTGCTTCAAGTTTTGCTTTGATCTCTTTGGCATGATCAAGATCGCGAATCACGCGAGCTGCGCGAGCGCGACGGATGCCTTCGATCTGCTTCTCTGCACCTTGGCTCCAAGCGATAGCTTGATTGCTAGGTAACAAGAAGTTACGTCCATAACCATCTGCAACGGTTACGACATCGCCAGGATGACCAAGGCCAGATACTTCACGAGTAAGGATTAGCTTCATTTGTATTTACTCCGTTTCTCTTTCTGTGAGCCTGGTTAGCGTGCGGTTGAGGTATATGGAAGTAGCGCTACTTCACGGCTGTTTTTGACGGCAGTCGCAACGGAACGCTGATGTTGAGTGCAGGCACCAGTTACGCGACGTGCGCGGATCTTGCCACGGTCGCTGATGTACTTACGTAGCAAGGCAATATCTTTGTAATCGATATAAGTAACCTTGTCACGGCAGAACTGGCATGGCTTTTTCTTGAATTTCTTATTAAGAGCCGCTGCTTTAGCGCCCTTATTCTTTGGTTCTTTGAGCGTACGGTTATTACGTGCTCCCATTGTGGTGCTCCTTTTCGGGCCCTTCTGTTTAAGAAGGAATGGTTGGTTAGTTGACTATTAAAACGGTGGTTCGTCGGTATTGGTTGTCCAACCGCCACCTGCTGGAGCGCTTGAGGCCCATGGATCATCGTTAAAGGAATCAGCGGTAAATCCACCCGCAGCACTTGGAGCGCCGCTTGCAGCGCGAGTGGTCTTTGTGACCTTCGCAGTTGCATTACGTAGTGATGGACCAACTTCATCTACTTCAACTTCAAATACGGTGCGCTTCTCGCCCTCTTTGGTTTCGTATGAGCGCTGCTTTAGTCGGCCAGAGACAATTACGCGCATTCCGCGAGTTAGTGACTCTGCCACATTTTCAGCTGCTTGACGCCAAATCTGACATTGCAAGAAAAGAGAATCTCCATCTTTCCACTCATTGGTGTTGCGATCTAAGTAACGCGGAGTTGAAGCTACGCGAAACTTTGCGACTGCAGCGCCTGATGGGGTGAAACGAAGTTCGGGATCATCAACTAAATTGCCGATGATTGTGATGTTTGTATCTCCTGCTGCCATTTCTCTACCTTCTATCTACTCTATTTATCTACTCTGGGTGTTTTATTCTGGACGTATAACTTTGGTGCGTAGTACAGCTTCGTTCAAATTAAGTTGGCGATCCAACTCTTTGATTGCTGCTGGCTCGCAGTGCATATCTACAACTGCGTAAATGCCTTCGCCCTTCTTATTAATTTCAAATGACATACGACGGCGTCCCCAAACATCTAGCTTGTCGACTTTTCCGCCACTGTCTTTGATGATTTTTAAGTAGGTCTCGAGGCTTGGTGTAACGGTGCGCTCTTCGAGCTCTGGGTCAAGGATGACCATTAATTCATAATGACGCATGAATCAATAAACCCCTTCGGACTATGCGGTTACGGTATTTCCGTAACAGAGGTGATCATTAAGGAGGCGAACCTTCTTGATGAGGGGTTAAGGGTAACTGGAGGCGCTATTAAAGAGGAAATCCCATGGTTTTCCCTGTGTAAAACGGCTTCTTGCGACCTGGCGAACTAGGGCGAAGATCATCGCGATTGCGGCCACCAGGCGGAGCAGACTTATTGCGCCATAGAAGCTCTGGCTCAAACCAAATTTAGCGTCAGTAATCAAAGCTAAGTGCTGCCAGATCGCCACATGATAGGCAAGTTCTGCAATCTGCCAAACCCAGAACATAATCAGAGTTTCTTTAGTTTTAATTGCGATCACTGCAAGCGCTGTCAACCAAAGTACATACTGTGGTGAATAGACTTTACTTAAAATTAAAGCGGCGGTGAAAACTATAAAGCCGACTTCAGCCAGAGTTGGCACTTCGCGCAAACCAAAGAGATAAACACAGACCCAAGCAAGGATAGTTAAAGTACCAAGTAGCGAGATGTAATTGGTAGGGCCAGTTGTCCAACCAAAAATCTGTGCGACATTCCAGATTGATCCCCAATCTGGTCCACGCTCTAAATTGAATTTATAGAAATGCCACCATCCCGAAGGGGTGGTAATTGCAATTGGTAGGTTGATGCTCAACCAAGTAGCGGCAAAGATTGATAGATATCGAACTGGAGATTTCTCACTCCTTACCAAAATCACCAATATTGGGATCAATAACAACACCGGAAAGAATTTGGTGGCAACCGAAACTCCAAGTGCGATCGCACTGTAATCGTAACGTTTTCGATCGAACCAGTAGATAGCAAGCAGCATGGTTGGTATCGCCCAAAGATCCCAGTTGATGAAGAGTGAACCGATTACCGCAGGTGCTAACGCGTAATAGAAACCATATCCGTTCATCCGTTGTAATAAATAGACGCTACCTATGAATAGCAGCGCTAACAGGAAGATACTTAAAAAATAATAAGTATTTACATCATTTGCCGGTAGCGCGGTCAAATACATCGCCACACCCATCAGCGCTGGATATTCAACGCTGCGATCGCCGCTTGCAAAGGGCCAGATATCCCGATCCAAGTAGCGCTCTGTATATAGAGGTGCAATATCGGTATAACAAGCGTGGATGTAGTTATCCGGTGATTGCCAACCGCGCTCTTGGCAATGTGAGAATTTGGCGAAGGATAGGAGGCTTGCCAAGATCGCCAGCGCAATCAAGATCCTTGAAGATTTAAACAGCTTACGGCTTCTTTCGACTCTGTTTTCCGCCCTCAGTCATCACGATTGGGTCGGTGCCACCAATATTTACTGGCTTTGGAAATGAGAGTACCGGTTGATCTTTAAGCGCACCTTTCATATATGCAGTCCAAATACGAGCAGGGAAAGTTCCACCAGTTACCGAAGTCAACCCACCAATTCCATTTAAAGTTTGGGAAGCGTTATCGCGGAACATCGCAACTGCAGTTGAAAGTTGTGGGGTGAAGCCAGCAAACCAAGCTGAGGCATTCTGCTCCGAAGTTCCGGTTTTACCAGCTGCTGGACGACCTAAACCTGAAGTTCCATAAGTTGCAGTTCCATTTCGAACCACCTCTTGTAGCGCGTAAGTTAGATCTGCCATTACCTCTTTGCTAAAAACTGTAATCGGTGATGGTGGCGTCGCTTGATATAAAAGCCCGCCGTTGGAACCGGTTACTTCGGTGATAAACCATGGTGAGGCGTAGACACCTTGCGCTGCAAATGTGGCATATGCGCTTGCTACATCTATTACATGTGGTGAAGCTGCACCAAGTACCACTGAAGGAGTTGGCATCATCGCTACGCGATCCGGAATCCCAGCACGACGCGCAGCATCAACTACCTTATCTGGCCCTACTTTGATTCCAAGCGGAACGTAGATGGTGTTTACGGAGTGAGAGGTTGCAGTCAATAAATCTATTTGGCCCCAACCTTCATCGCCATAATTATTTACTTCATATGGCTTTCCAAGGTCATCGAATATTTGGGGAGAATCACCATTCCACATCGAGGTAAGTGGAATCCCA
>JBJTHJ010000073.1:0-1241 GCA_046094385.1 Candidatus Nanopelagicaceae bacterium | reverse complement strand
CCTCAACGCGCATCGTAAATTGCATCTTCTTTAGATACTCAATCAATGAAGCTGCGCGATCAACATCGACTATCAACCAAGAGGTCTCAATTGCATCTAATCCATCATAAATCAAGAATTGATGTTCGATATGCCCTAAGTGATCCAAAATTAACCCAGTGCTCCAACCACCTTGGAAAGCTTCTAAATGTTGGGTGGTTAGATCATGTAGCCATCGCAAGCGATCAACACCGGTGATAGCTACGATCTCCAGATGCGATAGATCTGCCCAAGCCGTACCTGCTGCAAGTGCACGCTGTTCTTTTACTGGATCTCCGAAGTGCAAAATCGCGCCACGATCTGGCGCGCTTTCAACTCTCGCGTAATTGCTCACTTGTTTGCACAATCAGCACAGAGACCGCTGATTGCAAAGTGTGAAACATCGGTCTTGAATCCATAATCATCAGATAGCGCTTGCACAAAAGTTGCCGCGACTTCTAGCGGTGCATCGCCAATCGAGCCACAGATCTCGCAGACTAAATGGAGATGATTTAACTCTTCGGAGGCGTGATAAGTAGCGCTGCCATGGCCCAAATGGGTGTGCTGCACCAACCCCACATTCTCAAGCGTCTCTAGATTGCGATAAACAGTTGAGAGGTTGATGCCTGGATGAGATTTGCGAACATGCTCTGCAATCTCTTCGGGGGTGGAATGTCCAAGTTCACGAACTGCAGCCAGCACTAATTCACGCTGCGGGGTAAGGCGTAAGCCCTTTTGATGTAGTTCGTGCTTTCCGGCCATGAAGCGAATTCTACTTGGCTTTTCGAAAGCTAATTACAACAGATAGTGATTACTTGGCGGACTTGGCTCGAAGTCGCGCAATCCGTAGGTAGATCTCACAGCCTAAGCAGAAATTAAAGGCGGCATTTAAGAATGCTGCAGCTAAGGCGAAACTTACCGCCACTGTGGTTAGCGTCGGTGCGAAGAAGAGACCCAAAATCGCAACCACGGTAAATCCAAATCCAACGCGCTGTGCAAATTGTGGTGGACGTACATCTTCAATCTCAGCTTTGCCTTTTAGCTTCGGCTTTACCAATTTCTTAAAGACCAGCGCATATGGGGTGTGTTGTGGCCCTTTAAATGCACCTATTGCGAAGACTGCAGTTTGAAAGATAAGTAACCACGGATTGGTGGTTGCAAGTGCCACGCCTAAAACGATCGTGGTAAGTAGCGCCGAGAATCTTGGTCCACGCGCATCAATG
>JBJTHJ010000072.1:0-9471 GCA_046094385.1 Candidatus Nanopelagicaceae bacterium | reverse complement strand
TTTCCCTTAGTATCAATTGATTTCGCCAGCTCTGTCGTGCCATCCGTCGAACCATCATCAACAATTAAAACATCTAATTTGAATTCGAAAAGATCTTTAAGCAACTTTCCAATAAAACCAGATTCGTTAAATGTAGGAATTATTACCAAAGTGTTTTTAGGCACGAGGATGCGCCTGCTTAAATGCCGAATGTAAACGTTCAGCAGATACGTGTGTGTAAATCTGAGTAGTAGCTAGCGATGCGTGACCTAATATTTCTTGGACCGTGCGCAAATCTGCGCCACCTTCAAGTAGATGTGTGGCTGCCGAATGGCGCAGTGCATGTGGTCCTAATTCAATAGCTTTATAAACTACTTCGCGCACCTGTCGCTGATCAATTCGCTTGCCACGCGCGCCAAGAAAGAGCGCGCTGCCGCTTTTTTCATTTGCCATCTGTGGTCTTACTGCTAACCATTTTCCTAGCGCCGCAATTGCTGGTCTGCCAATCGGAATTACGCGCTCCTTGCTTCCCTTACCAATGACTCTAATGGTCTGACGTTCGTAATCAATATCTTTCAAATCCAGTCCACAGATTTCGGATACTCGCGCACCTGAGGCATAAAGCATCTCAACCATCGCCAAATTTCTAACTGCCGTTAATTCGCCAGTCTCTTCGGCTACCGCTTCTAGTGATTGCATCGCAATATCCGCAGTTTTCGCATCCACAATTTCAGGTAGTACGCGATGCGCTTTAGGCGTGGCTAAATTAAAACCCACATCGCTTGGTAGTAAACCCTCTTTAAAAGCCCACTTAGTAAATAACTTAATTGAGGTCGCTCGCCTTGCCAGAGTTGTACGTGATGCGCCTTTGCTCTGTTGATTTGCTAACCAACTACGTAGATGGCTGATATTCAAAGTATTGATATCGGTAACATTTAGCGCTATCAGGTGCGCTGCTAGTGATTCTAGATCTCCAACATATGCCCGAATCGTGTTATCCGATAAAGAACGGTCGCGATTTAAATACGAGGTAAATGCTTCAATCGCGTTATTCACAAACGCAAGGTTACTACCTGATTATTCTGGATTACGTCCTTGACGGATTAATCCATAAGTTAGCGCATCTTCTAGCGCCATCGCAGATGCCGCAATCACGTTTTCGTGAACTCCCACCGTATTCCAAGATCCATTCTTATCTGAAGTTTCAACCAATACGCGGGTAATCGCACGGGTACCTAAGCGACCTTCCAAGATACGAACTTTGTAATCGGTAAGTTCCAATTCTGCTAACTCTGGATAGAGTTTTAGTAATCCAGAACGAAGTGCGGTATCAAATGCATTCACCGGACCATTTCCAGTACCGGTGCAAATAAGTGATTCACCATTTGCAGAGACTGTTACCTCTGCCTTGGTCACGAAGCTGCCATCGGCATCGCTTTCTACGCTAGTTAGCCAATGTAAGACATTAAAGAATGTGGGACGCTTCGTAGCAATCTCTTCGCGAACCAAAAGCTCAAAAGAGGCATCGGCAGCTTCGAAGGTAAAACCTTTAGCTTCCATATCTTTAACGCGTTCGACAATTCGAGTAATTAACTCTTTATCGCCACCTAGATCCACGCCAAGTTCTTGGCTCTTTAATTCAATTGAAGCACGACCGGCCATATCTGATACCAACATGCGCATATCGTTTCCAACGCTTGCCGGATCTTCATGTTGGTAAAGATTTGGATCTACTTTAATGGCAGAGGCGTGTAAGCCCGCTTTATGTGCAAAGGCAGATATGCCAACATATGGCTGACGTGCAGATGGCTTTACATTGGTAACTTCTGCGATTGCATGCGAGATACGGAAAGATTCGCGCAGTAAATTATCTGGTAATAACTTCTGATCTTTCTTAAGCTCTAAGTTAGCAATGATTGAAACCAAATCAGCGTTTCCAGTGCGCTCTCCGTAACCATTTATGGTTCCCTGAACATGGGTGGCACCTGCTGCTACTGCTGCCATTGAATTTGCAATTGCACAACCAGTGTCATTGTGGCAATGAATTCCAAGTCGCGCACTTGAAGCGCCCAAAATGTCGTGAACTACATCGGCAATTTCATCTGGCAACATGCCGCCATTGGTATCGCAGAGCGCGATTACATCAGCGCCAGCTTCTGCGGAGACTCGCACTACCTCTAGCGCATATGCGCGGTTTGCGCGATAACCATCAAAGAAGTGCTCTGCATCAATAAATACGCGCTGACCTTCGGACTTTAAATGCTGAATGGAATCGCGAATCATATTTAGATTCTCATCAAGCGTAGTCTTAAGAGCTAAATCAACATGGCGATCATGGGCTTTAGCAACCATGGTTACAACTGGCGCACCAGAGTTACGAAGTGCGGCAATTAGCGGATCATCGGCTGCTTTGGTATTTGCACGACGAGTCGCACCGAATGCCACAAAGGTTGCGTTCTTTAGCTTTAATTCTCGCTTTGCTAATTCAAAGAATTCAGTGTCCTTTGGATTTGCGCCAGGCCAACCGCCCTCAATGAATCCAACGCCAAGTTCATCTAAATGGCGTGCGATTTGCAGTTTGTCATGAACACTTAAATTCAAACCTTCTTGCTGCGCACCGTCACGAAGGGTGGTGTCGTAGACATGAAAATTATCTGGCATCGGTGTCATTACTTAACGACCTTTACCCAACCATGCTGATCTGAATTGACGCCATGTTGAATATTTAATAACGCTTCGCGAATCTTCATAGTGATTGGACCTGGATTCCCATCGCCAGTAACCCAAGTGCCCCACTTAGATTTTGCTGCTCCGATTGGTGAAACTACCGCCGCGGTACCGCATGCAAAAGTTTCGGTGATTTCACCAGATGCGATTCCATTCTTCCAATCATCAACTGAGAGCATGACCTCTTCGGTCTCATAACCTAAATCTCTAGCAACTGAGAGAATTGAATCGCGAGTAATGCCAGGTAGCAAAGTTCCGGTTAACTTTGGAGTGACCAACTTATTTCCCTTTACAAAATAAAGGTTCATACCGCCCATCTCTTCAACCCATTTGCGTTCCACTGCATCTAACCAAACCACTTGATCGCAACTTTCGGCGGCAGCGGCTTTTTGTGCAATTAGCGATGCCGCGTAATTTCCGCCGCACTTTGCTTCACCGGTACCACCCGGAGCTGCGCGAACATATTCAGTTGAAATCCAAACAGTTACCGCTTTTGACGGATTGAAATAAGCGCCAGCAGGGGTCGCAATCAAGATGTATTTAGCTTTATTAGTCGGGCGCACACCTAGACCAACTTCAGTAGCAATCATAAATGGGCGGATATAAAGCGATTCTCCAACTTTATTTGGCACCCAACCAATATCTTGTTTTACCAGCGACTCTACTGTTTCAATAAATGTGGCAACCGGTAACTCTGGCAACGCTAAACGTTTTGCACTTCGATTAAAACGTTCTGCATTTGCCTCTGGACGAAATAACGCAACGCTTCCATCAGGTTGGCGATATGCCTTCATGCCTTCAAAAATCTCTTGTCCGTAATGAAATACGGCAGTTGCGGGATCAAGTGTTAATGGACCATATGGTTGTAATACGGGTTCGGCCCAACCGTTTTGTTCGTCCCAATCAATTGTGACCATGTGATCGGTGTAGTACTTACCAAAACCACCTTCAGCGACTTTGGCATCGCGCTCTGCAGCCGGTACTGCATTTGGATTTAAATTAATTTTCATCAGGAGAGCGCCTTTACTAACGCATCGCCCACTTCAGATGTGGAACGCTTCTTATCGTCACGCGTGGCTAGATCTGCTGCGACTGCAGCTTCAACTTCGCGCGCTGCTGCTGCAAAACCTAAGTGATCCAACATCATCGCAACTGACATGATGGTTGCAGTCGGATCTGCCAACTGCTTACCTGCGATATCTGGCGCTGAACCATGTACAGGTTCGAACATGGATGGGAATTTACCGGTTGGATTTATATTTCCAGATGCCGCAAGACCAATACCGCCACAAATTGCAGCTGCAATATCGGTCAAGATATCGCCGAATAGATTATCTGTAACCACCACATCAAATCTTTCGGGGTTTGTCACAAAGAACATTGATGCGGCATCCACGTGAAGGTAATCAGTTGCAACCTCTGGGAACTCTTTAGCCACCTCTTCAAAGGTACGAGTCCAAAGTCCACCGGCACGGGTTAATACATTGTTCTTATGTACTAAGGTCAATTTTTTACGTGGCCGGCTCTTGGCGCGATTAAAGGCATCACGAATTACTCGTTCCGCGCCTCGACGAGTATTAAGTGATTCCTCAGTCGCGATTTCAGCTTCGGTACCGTAGGCCAAAGTGCCACCAGCTCCGACATACGGACCTTCGGTGCCTTCACGAACTACAACAAAATCAATCTCTTTATCAGTTGCTAATGGACTTTTCACGCCTTTATGTAATTTAGCTGGGCGTAAATTTATGTAATGATCAAAAGCAAAGCGTAGCTTTAAAAGTAAACCACGCTCTAAGACTCCACTTGGTACTGATGGATCACCAACTGCGCCAAGCAAGATCACATCAGACTTCGCAATCTCTGCCATCACTGAATCTGGCAGTACTTCTCCGGTTCGGTGCCAGTAACCAGCGCCTAGGTCGTAATTGGTCTTATTGAAAGTGACGCCATGTTTAGCGCCAACTACATCAAGCACTTTCAATCCTTCAGCAACAACTTCAGGGCCGATGCCATCGCCGGCGATAACTGCGAGATTTATATTCTTAGTCATTATTTCTCCAGGTTCACAGTTCGGGCTAAATCAGCGCCAGTGGTTTTCTTAACTTCTTCCAAAATAGCCTCTGAAACGAAATCATCAACAGTTAACGCCATTAGCGCCATGCCACCAATTTCACGTCTTGAAACCTGCATGCCTGCAATATTTACTCCGGCTTTGCCAAGGGCACTTCCCATACTTCCAATCACTCCGGGCTTATCAACATAGCGTAAAAAGATCATGTGCTTGCCCGGAGAGAGATCGAGTCCGAAGCCATCAATAGAGACGATCTTCTCAACTTTACGAATTCCAACTAGGGTGCCTTCTACGATGAAATTCTTACCATCGCTCATGGCTACTTTAAGTTGAATTGAGCTGCGGAATTGTTCGCAATGCGGATCATTTTTTACAGTTGCGACCATCCCACGATCCTCTGCAAGTTTCGGCGCATTTACATATGTAACATCTTCTTCGAGCGTGGATTCGATAGCACCTTTTAATGCTGAGATTGCCAATACGGATGCATCGTATGTTGCGATCTCGCCAAGGACATTTACCTCCATGCTAGATGGCAATCCACCGGCATAAGCCGTTGCAATCTCTGCCATCTTCTCAACTAACGGTAGTGATGGACGAATCTCCTCGTGTACTGCGCCGCCCTTTACATTGACCGCATCTGGCACTAAATCTCCAGCTAGCGCTTTACGAACGGAGATGGCAACTGCGATCCCGGCACGCTCTTGGGCCTCATCGGTCGAAGCGCCGAGGTGGGGTGTAACCACTACTTGTTCTAATTCAAAGAGTGGTGATTCTGTACAGGGTTCGGTGGCGAAGACATCTAATCCGGCACCTGCAACTCGCCCCTCTTTTATAGCTTTGTATAGCGCAGCCTCATCAAGCACCCCGCCACGTGCGGCATTAATAATTCGAACTGTTGGTTTAACTTTCGTTAAAGCATCTTCGCCAATCAAATTGACAGTCTCTTTGGTCTTTGGCAAATGAATCGTGATGAAATCAGATTTCTTTAGTAATTCATCAAGCGTGACTAGTTGAACGCCTAATTGTGCAGCCCGTGCTGGTTGCAGATATGGATCAAAGGCGATCACATTCATACCAAATGCTTGCATTCGATGCGCAACTAATTGACCGATCTTGCCAAAACCCACAACGCCTAAAGTCTTTTCAAAAACCTCAGCACCAGTGAATTTTGATCTCGCCCATTTGCCACCCTTAAGAGAAGCACTCGCGGGTGCGATGTACCGCGCACTTGCCAGTAGTAATCCAATCGCAAGTTCAGCGGCTGAGACGATATTTGAAGTTGGCGCATTAACTACCATTACACCTGCATCGGTAGCCGCAGGAACATCCACGTTATCTAAACCAACTCCAGCACGTGCAATAACTCGTAAACCTTTAGCTGCACCTATTGCTTCTGAGTCCATTTTGGTCGCAGAACGAATCAATACCGCATCAACACCAGCACTTAGAGCTGGAATCAGTGCGGCGCGATCTGCGCCATCTACATGGCGAATCTCGAAGTCAGGTCCTAGAGCTTGAACTGTCGCTGGACTTAACTCCTCTGCAATTAGCACTATTGGTTTGGTCATTTCGAATTATTTTGCCTTTAACGAGCAGCTTTTCCTTCTTGGTAATCATCCTTGTTAGAGGATTTGATCCAAGAGAACATCTTGCGAAGTTCGCGACCGGTGGCTTCGATTGGATGAGCTTCACCTTTCGCACGAAGTGCTTTGAACTCTGGCGCTCCAGCTTCTTGATCATCTATAAAGCGCTTAGCAAATGCTCCAGATTGAATATCTGCTAATACTTCCTTCATGTGTTGTTTTACTGATGGATCGATCACCCGTGGGCCAGATACATAATCGCCATATTCTGCAGTGTCAGAGACTGACCAACGCTGCTTTGCAATACCGCCTTCGTACATCAGATCAACGATCAACTTCAATTCATGTAGACACTCAAAGTAAGCAACTTCAGGTTGATATCCAGCTTCGACCAAGGTCTCGAAACCATACATAACTAGTTGTGATGCGCCACCACAGAGAACAGATTGCTCACCAAATAGATCTGTCTCGGTCTCTTCGGTGAAGGTAGTCAAAATTCCGCCAGCTCTTAAACCGCCAATCGCTTTCGCATATGAAAGAGTTAATGGCCAAGCGCTCTTAGTGGCATCTTGTTCAACTGCAACGATTACCGGAACGCCGCGACCAGCTGCATATTCGCGACGAACCAAATGTCCTGGACCCTTCGGTGCGACCATGCAAACATCCACGTTTGCTGGTGGCTTGATATAGCCGAATCGGATATTAAAACCATGTCCGAAGAAGAGCGCGTCGCCCTCTTTGAGATTCGGCAAAATTGATTCATTGTAGATATGGCGCTGAACATGATCAGGAGCCAAAATCATGATCACGGTTGCTTCCTTTACCGCTTCTGCAACTGTCGTTACTTTTAATCCTTCTGCTTCCGCTTTCGCACGAGATGGTGATCCCTCTTTCAAGCCAACTCGTACATCCACTCCGCTGTCGCGCAAATTGAGTGCATGAGCATGACCTTGTGAACCATAACCAATGATTGCGACTTTACGTCCTTGGATGATTGATAGATCTGCATCTTCTTCGTGATACATCGTTGCCATTGGTTTCCTCTTTCTCTGCTTGCTCTTTAGCTGCTAACTAGTTCTGATAATCTGCTGGTCGATCAGTTGAGATAGATTGAATATCTAGAGTTTGATCTGCCAAAGCTTGTGTGCCATGCGATAAGGCCACCACACCTGATTGCACAAATTCGATGATGCCAAATTGCTTCAATGAATCTAAAAGCTCTTCGTTGAGTTGCACGGTATTGGTCGATTCGACGATCACTGCCCCTTCAGTGTTATCAACGATTTTGGCGTTGTATTTCGCCAAAATAGATTCGATACGCGGGTTCTCTTTGACTTTGACCAATATCAGCTCCTCTTGGGTTGATTTGGTCGGTTTGATTTCGGAGACATGGATGACGTTGATCAATTTATCTAACTGGCGTATTACTTGCTCAAGTGCATGCCCTTCAACATTTACCACAATCGTCATGCGCGAAATAGTGGGATCTTCGGTAGGGCCTACAGCCAATGAATCGATATTGAATGCACGACGAGCAAATAGCGAAGCCACGCGAGCAAGTACACCTGAAGAGTTATCAACCAAAACTGCCAATGTATGTTTCGCCATTTATAGCTCCTGTGAATCCCAGTCTGGCGCGGTTTCGCGAGCGATCATGATGTCATCGTTAGAAGTGCCTGCAGCAACCATTGGCCAAACCATCGAATCGCGATTTACTCGGAAATCAATTACTACCGGCTGATCGTCAATCTCCATTGCTTTATCGATTGTGGCATCAACTTCATCAGCGCTTTCACAGAGAAGCCCAACACAGCCCATCGCCTCAGATAATTTAAC
The DNA here is from genome assembly GCA_046094385.1 of Candidatus Nanopelagicaceae bacterium. Taxonomy (GTDB): domain Bacteria; phylum Actinomycetota; class Actinomycetes; order Nanopelagicales; family Nanopelagicaceae; genus ZLKRG08. The sequence continues at coordinate 1,272 of JBJTHJ010000072.1, read as the reverse complement.
AAAGTCGGGAACGATTTTGGAGTTTAGATCGGTATTTGAATATCTCCCCTTGTAAAAGAGCGTCTGCCATTGACGAACCATTCCGAGAGATTCGTTATTGATAATCGCAACTTTGATCGGGATGTTATTAAGTGCGCAGGTAACCAGCTCTTGGTTGGTCATTTGGAAACAACCATCACCATCAATTGCCCAAACCGTGGTATCCGGCGCTGCCACTTTTGCTCCCATTGCAGCTGGTACCGCATATCCCATGGTTCCAGCTCCACCCGAATTCAACCAAGTACGTGGTTTCTCATACTTAATGAATTGCGAAGCCCACATCTGGTGTTGTCCAACGCCAGCCACATAGATGGAATCAGATCCGGAGATCTGCCCGATTCTTTCAATTACATATTGTGGCGCTAGAGAGCCATCGGTTGGTTTGTCGTATCCAACTGGATAAGTTGCTTTCAATTTATCCAATGCGCTCCACCAAGCTGCTAAGTCTGGCTTGCCAACTTTCTTCACTGCCGGAATGAGAGCTTTGATTACCGCCTTTAAATCGCCATTTATCGGCACATCTACGCTGCGGTTCTTGCCCAACTCTGCTGGGTCAATATCCACATGTATTACGCGAGCTTTTGGTGCGAAGCTAGAAAGTTTTCCAGTAACGCGATCATCGAAGCGAGCGCCTAAAGTAATCAAAAGATCAGCCTTTTGTAACGCAGTAACTGCAGATACTGAACCGTGCATTCCTGGCATTCCAAGATGCTGACGATGTGAATCAGGGAAAGCACCGAGCGCCATCAAGGTAGTGACAACTGGCGCACCAGATGCTTCAGCTAATTCCAACAACTCTTTAGATGCGTTAGCTTTGATAACACCGCCACCTACATATAGAACGGGCTTTTTGGATTCGAAGATTAATTGTGCGGCATCTGCAACGGATTGCGGATCAGGTTCACCTGGGATTCTGTAACCTGCCAACTTAATCTCTTTTGGCCAATTAAATTCAGTCATTGCTTGGAGCGCATCTTTTGCGATATCCACCAAAACAGGTCCAGGGCGTCCAGTAGTTGCAATATGAAATGCCTGCGCTACCGCATTTGGAATCTCGTTGGCATCAGTTACCAAGAAATTATGTTTGGTAAAGGGCATAGTAATGCCACGAATATCAGCCTCTTGGAAGGCATCGGTTCCGATTGCAGGTCCTGGAACTTGTCCAGTGATTGCAACCACCGGCACGGAATCCATTGCAGCATCTGCAAGTGGGGTGACTAAATTGGTTGCACC
>JBJTHJ010000071.1:0-53982 GCA_046094385.1 Candidatus Nanopelagicaceae bacterium | reverse complement strand
AGTAACTCAAATGCAACAGAAACTTGCGGAGTTAAAAGAGAACCCCATAGAAGTAGCAAATCGAAAATTGACGGAGTCGCTGGCAGTTTACGGAATCGCTATGGGATTGTACGATCAAGAATCTGGTTGGCCAGCTCTGCGCACTGCCTTACGAGATCTCTTTGACGGTAAAGGCGAAGCGCTACTTAAAATGGCAGATGCATATACTGGTCGCGAAGCTGATGGTACCTATCGCAGTAACGAAGCCGATGCTCTAGCCGTAATTTCTTGTAATGATTTTCCGCAATCCGAAATTGATGCGGAAGCGGTCAAAGCAGCTGCGCCACTTTTTGGAAAGTATGTGGCTTATAGTGATTTGACTTGTCAGTATCTACCACATGGAAAGTTCATGAAGGTAAGCGATAACATCGCATTGAAATCATCGGTATTAGTAATCGGAACCACCAATGACCCCGCAACTCCCTATCGTTGGGCTGTTAAATTATCTGAAGTCTTGGCCAACTCCAGATTGATATCTCTGGATTCTGATGGCCACACTGGCTATAACCGTGGATCGGAGTGTGTGGACCAGACGGTCGAAAAGTATCTAATTTCGGGGGAAATCCCTGCGGAAAACCTCCGCTGTAGCGCGTAATTCACGCCTAAAACCCTCTGGAATTGGTTTTGGTATCGGTTTTTACGATGGTAAGGAGCACCCCTTGAGTTGGTGCAAAATTCTCCCATGCGTCTAGACCACATCTCTTACGTAACATCTCATGATCAAATCTCTGACACTGTGCAACGTTTGGGTGCAAAGCTTGGGACCACTTTCGTAGATGGTGGCATGCATCCTCGCTTTGGCACACGCAACTTCACAGCACCACTTCAAAACGGTCATTACGTAGAAGTTGTCTGTCCATTGGATCACCCGGCAACTGAAAAGACTCCTTTCGGTCGTGCAGTAAAAGAGCGCGCTGATGAAGGTGGCGGTTGGCTAACTTGGGTGCTTTCAGTAGAAGATGTTGCAAAAATCGAAACCCGTTTAGGGCGCGCAGCAGTTGAAGGTTCTCGCACCAAACCAGACGGTGAGACATTACGTTGGAAACAGATTGGGATCTTGGCAACCCTGGAAGACCGCCAACTACCATTCTTCGTTGAATGGGTGGAAAACCATCATCCATCTGCAGATGGAAAGCCAGCTTCAAAAATAACCGTAATTGAAGTTGCTGGTGAACCCACCAAAGTTCGTGAGTATCTAGGATGCGAATACAAGGAAGCGCTTGGAAATGAGATCGAGATTCGTTGGTTAAGTCCCGCAGAGGCAGATGGCGATACCGGAATCATTGCCGTAAAATTTCAAACGCCTAACGGCGAAGTATTAGTCGATTAATCAAATCTCTTCGCGCCTCCGTGGCTCAGTGGTAGAGCAGCTCATTCGTAACGAGCAGATCGTCGGTTCGATCCCGACCGGGGGCTCCATTAAATCGCAGTAAATCCAACTGGTAGCTCGAGGCGATATTTTCCTAGAGTATTCGAATCTTGTAAGAGCTCTTTGGTAGCGCGGTCTTCGACGATTTTGCCATTACTTAAAATCACAGAGCGCGGGCAGAGTTCGAGCGCATAAGGCAGGTCGTGGGTAACCATCAAAAGCGTGATTTTCAATGACTTTAGGATCTCAGCTAATTCGCGACGACTGGCAGGGTCGAGGTTCGAAGAGGGCTCATCAAGCACCAGAATCTCCGGTTGCATAGCCAAGACCCCTGCAACTGCGATTCTTCTACGTTGACCGAAAGATAAATGGTGGGGCGCTCGATCAATAAATTCAAGCATACCTACGCGATCTAGCGCATTTCGAACCGTGTTCTCCAATTCCTCGCCCCGTTGACCCAAGTTATATGGGCCAAAGCCCACATCTTCACGGACGGTAGGCATAAATAATTGATCGTCAGGATCTTGAAAGACGATTCCGACTTTGGCACGTATATCTTTGAGTGATTCCTTGTCATCAGTATTGATCTTGATACCGGCCACCAAAACCTCACCGTGCTGCGCGGCATGAATTCCATTTAGATGCATGACCAAAGTAGTTTTGCCAGCGCCATTTGGCCCAAGTAAGGCAACTCGTTCACCTGGCGCTATCTCTAGATTAACGCCAAAGAGCGCTTGATTACCATCTGGATATGCAAATGCCAGATCTTTAATCAAAAGGCTATTGGTTACTTTGGAAGTTGTCATTTAAGCATTCCTCCGAAAAGAGAGAGCAGCATTGCCACAATTAGTAGTGAAAAAATAACGAGCTTCTCATTTTTCTTAACTCGAGGGTTTTCGATTGCAGGTAATCTTCCTTCGTAACCTCTAGAGATCATGGACAAATGCACTCGCTCACCTCGCTCGTAAGATCGAATAAAGAGTGCGCCAGCAGCAGATGCAAGAAATTTCCAATCTTTGATGCCACGAGGTTCAAAACCACGTGATGCTCGTGCAACCGCCATGCGTTCCATCTCATCGTTGATTACATTTAGATATCTCAACATGAAGGTTGCAATTTGAACCAGAAGGTTGGGCAATTTCAAAATCTCAAACCCCCGGAGAATTTCACGAGCTGGGGTGGTGCTAGAGAGAATGATCGCAAGCAGTGTGCCAATAGTGGCCTTGCTGATAATTGAGGCAGCCGCTATCAACCCAGCGTTCTTATCGGGGCTTACAAAAGGCATCAAAATCGCAAAGAGCAAGAAAGGTATTTCAACGGTAGTCCGTTTTAATACCGTGAAAAGTGGTAGTTGAGCTGTGAAAATCAATGCCAGCACGATTAGTGCAAAACCGATAAAGGCTGGATAGCGCTGAATTGGAGTTGAAATGACCACAATTAGAAAAGCAAAAATAGTGAGAATTTTGGCTTGCGGTGCTAATTGATGAATGACGGAGTGGCGATGAATATAAAAGCGTTCACCGACATCATGACCATGGTGGTGCCCATGGTGAACATCCACCGATTCCATCGCTAAATATCCTTATTTATCTCGTTTTTTACGTGCCAAGGCCATAAAAATTATGTATGCAACAACACCCGTGATGGCCACACCAATGATTCCGGAGATTCCAACGCTGACGCGATCATTTTCTATGCCTTTGACACCATAATCTGCCAATGGACTATTGTCGATTGCATGATCTTTGGCGGTGTCAATAAATCCAATTCGTTCCGCAACTTTTTCTAGTCCATCAGGCGAAGAAGAGGCATAGAACGAGACCACACCAGCTAAAATCAAAGTGACTACTGCGCAAATTAGATAGAACTTTTTTTGGTTTATCACTTGATCACCAAGGCGGGCTTTATTGCCTGCCATCCAAATACTAAATCAGAGCGACTTGCAATCACTGCGCTAACAGTTAAGAAGGTGATGATGGCTTCACCAATTCCAATGAGTAAATGCGTTCCGACCATTGCAGCTAAAACTGTCTGGGTTGAGAAGGTTGCGGTTGCGCCAATTGCATATTGCAATACGAAACCTAACGCTGCTACTGGCACTGATAAGAATCCGGCAATTGCAGAAGCGATTGCGATCGAACTCTTCTTCTTTGGCAGGATCTTTCGCACCAGCAAAAAGACTCCATAGCCAAACCAGACACCAAGCAATGAGATATTAAAGATATTTAAACCAAGGGCAGATAAGCCTCCATCGGCAAATAGGAAGCCTTGGATAAGTAGGACCACAGTTATGGCAAGTGAAGCGGCAAAGGGTCCAACCAAAACTGCCGCGAGCGCACCGCCAAGTAGATGGCCAGAAGTACCAGCTGCGACAGGGAAATTGATCATTTGAACAGCGAAGACATAGACCGCGGTAAGGCCAGCAAGGGGCGCGCTCTTCTCGCTTAATTGGCGCTTTGCACCGCGCAGGGCATAGCCAACGCCGGCGATCGCGGCGGCGGCAAAGGCGGCTGAGGTCTTAGGGTCGATAAACCCATCTGGAATATGCATCTGCCCCTGCCTCTTAGTTTTTGCAAATCATTTGCAAGAAGCCCAGTCTAGGGCAGAAGCGAGAAAGGGACAAGCAAGATCGATATTGGCTATGTCAAAGACTCATCAATTTCTCCAATAATTGTCGTGAAAAGGGCAACGCCAAAGGGTGAAGAGGTCTATCTTTAGCGCAATTCCCCATGTTCGATTCCAGATTACTTGCTTCAAGCAGGAGGCGATGATGGGCGAAGAAGAGAATGAAGAGATCATCACAGAGGAGATGCTCTGGGATCGAATACCAGAGACCAATGGCCTGGAACGTGCCAATACCTATTACGAATTAAGTGCGCGAGTGTATGCGCGTGGACAGTATGACGAAGCGCTAGCGCTCGCAGAGAGTGCGCGAGATATTTACACCGAAATTGGCTCCAATAACACTGTCGAAGAATTAGCACAAGCCTATTCGGCAATCGGCTACAACTTAAATCAATTAAAGAGAATTGATGAAGCTGCTAATGCGATGTCCAAAGCAGTTGATCTTTTGCGTAAGAATAGATCACCGATAGCGCTAGAGCTTGCTTGCACTTTGGGTGAATGGTGGTATTCCTCAAAGAAGTATCAACAAGTCGTCGAAACGATGAACGAATGCGCTCAAGAACATTTGGTAGATGGCAACGAGCTTGGAGCTGCTTCAGATTTGCACTTGATTGGTTGTGCATATCGTGAACTAGGCGATTATCAAGCGGCCATCGCCACCTTCGAAGAAGCTCGGGGACTTTACAAGAAACATAAAGAGGTTTTACATGTAGCACGTTGTGATCAAAAAATTGCATCTTGCTATAACAAACTTGAAGATGGCGAAAAGGCCCTAGATAAAGCGCGTGCCGCTTTGGATGTATTCGAGACTGCACACGATCATCGTCGCCAGATCATCACGCTCTTTGAATTTGCCAAAGCTTTGGATCTTTTAGGAGACCATGAAGATGCTTTGGCGACTTTAGATCAGGTACTAACTACTGCATCCGAAGAAGAGCCTCGCGATTTCGAATTCATCGTTGACATCGAAAGTGAAATCGCCTCGATTCTTAGAAAAATCGGTCGGGAAGAGGAAGCTATTGAGATCGATCGCAGATTAGATAGCGTCAGATCTATATTGGCTGATCAAGAGGGCACCGACTAAAGCGCCTATTCCCGCTATTACCAATGCGATTTCCGTAGTTCCACTGCTCCACAAGAGTCCGCCCCAAATTCCAGCTGCCAAGATGGCAAAACTCATGGTTGCTTGGAATAGGCCTTGCGAATAACCGCGAGCTTCGGGAGAGCTAAGTCTTCCGATCCAAGCCTTTCCAACTCCATCGGTAAGGGCGGGGAAGAAGCCATATAGAGCTAGTGCAATTAGCGCGACGGCGTGGCTATTGGTTAAACCTAATGTTATATAAGCAATTGCAAAGATGGTAAGCCCGACTAGATAAACCTGTTTTGGGTGTAACCGATCTGCAACTTTGCCTGCTGGGTATGCTGCCAAAGTAGCAACGAACATATAAAGCGCATATCCAAGCACCACCCCCTTGGTGCTAAATCCCATATCGTGCAAACGAAGTAGTAGTAATGCATCTGGGATATTGGTCAATTGAATTGCCACCAATAGCGCAATGGTCTTCTTCAATTTTGGCGTTAGTGGTACTTTTTCAAATCTCTGGGCAGGTTTTACTGCTCTAACTTCTTTCACAAAAAAAGTTAAGGCAGCGCTAAGAAGTGCAGGAATCAGCGCCCATTTGGCAACGGTTCTGACGTCATCATTGGTGAGCGCCAATAAAAATAGTGCAAGCAATGGACCAATGACTGCGCCTAAATTATCGCCGGCTCTATGAAAACCAAAAGCTTTGCCCAAGTGTCTATCTTCAACACCATCATGAATCAACGCATCTCGGGGCGCACCTCTAAAACCTTTTCCAATTCGATCAATAACTCTTCCTGCAAAAATCCCCTGCCAACTAAGCGAAAAGACCACAAATACTTTTCCTAAAACTGCAGCAGAATAGCCACCAACTACAAACCTTTTGCGGCCGAAACGATCGCTGAATTTTCCTGCATAAAGCTTCGATACTCCTGCCACAAATTCTGCGAAACCTTCGATGATGCCTAACGCCAATGGTGCAGCTCCAACTACGCCGGCAATTAATAGTGGCATCAGCGGATAGATCAATTCGCTGGCGGCATCTTGGGCCATGGAGACGATGGTTAAAACGATCAAGTTCCTCGATAACCAACGCTTCACTCCCAAAGATTACAATTCGCCAATCATGCTTAAGCATCTAGAGGGCAAGACCCAAGTGATCATCTCCATGGTTTGCCTTGGAAATATCTGCCGTTCTCCAATGGCGGCAGCGATTTTGCATAATCGCAGAGGCGAGATCAATAGCCCCAAAATCATTGTCGATAGTTCTGGCACTGGCCCTTGGCATGTAGGAGAAGGACCAAATCCCATGTCCAAAGAGACTTGGGAGAAACACGGTTTGAAATATGATCACATCGCAAAGAAATTCTCTAAGAATGATTTTTATTCATCCGACTTGATCTTAGTTATGGACTCATCAAATTTTGGCAATGTGATGGCGTTGGCAAACGAAGAGGTGAAACACAAAGTTTTCTACTTACGTGAATTTGACCTCAAACTTCGAGAGGTAAATCGCGATTCATCTGATTACGTAAAACTTGAAGTACCTGATCCATATTCGTTGGCGATAGGACATTTTGAAGCAGTTTACGAGATGATAGATAGCGCAATCTCAGGACTGCTGCACGAGTTATCGCGGTAGATTTTGTAACGCCCAGTGGTACATGGCGATAGCACCCGCTGCAGATGCATTCATGGATCTGGTCGATCCATACTGTGCGATTTCATATAAAACTTCACAGACTGCAATGCCCTCCTCGGACATACCTGCACCTTCTTGACCGAAGAGCAGAACGCAATTCTCAGGCAACTTTGCTGACTCTAATTTCTTTGATCCCTCGACATTATCTATACCAATAATCGGCAAACTGTTCTCGCTACACCAATTAGAGAATTCAGCAACTGTTGGGTGGTGTATTACTGTTAAATATCGATCCGTGACCATCGCCCCACGTCGATTCCAGTCGCGTTTTCCGACAATGTGAACTGCGCTCACGTTGAAAGCATTGGCAGTTCTGACTATCGAACCAATATTTAAATCATGTTGCCAGTTTTCTATTGCAATTTGTAATCCATGTCTCTTGGTATTCAAATCTTCGACAATCGCAGATACTTTCCAATAGCGATAGTGGTCGAGGACATTTCTGCGATCGCCATTTTCTAGTAAATCGGGGTCGTACTGATCACCGGTCGGCCAAGGTTTCGGATGAGGCCCCACGCCAACTACAGGATAAAACTCACCTGGGCCAATATCGGCGGGTGTATTCGGCATAATGGGAACTCTAATAGCATTCGTATGCAATTGGTCAATTTGGGGGTAGCCATGGAAATCGCAAAATCGATATTTCTTCTGATTCACGTCGCAAGCGTGCTTGGCATGCTGGTTCTCTTAATCACCCAGACTGCCAAACCAGTTAAGAAGCTATCCAAAGGGTTCATGCATGCAGCGATGACCGCATTGGTTGCTGGTTTTGCGCTAGTTGGAATTAACTCCGCGCTTGAGGATGACATGAGCCATGCAAAAGTTGGCTTGAAATTCGTGGTCTTGATAGTAATCATGATTCTTGGATATCAAAACCAGAATAAGGCCAAGCTTTCAAATGGTATTTGGGCGACTTTGCTTGGTTTGACTGTATTTAATGTGGTTATCGCCGTAGCTATTTGATGCGTTTAAAGTTTCTCGCAACTGTATTGGCATTGATATGCCTAACACCAAACGCGCACGCCATCACACCGGTCAAGATGGAGCGAATTCCCATAGTCTTTTCAGAGTTGATAAGAAATAAGAATTTAGGAAATCCGGCCATGGTTCTGGTTGATTTAAAAAGTGGCCAAGTAGTTTTCAACCGGGATGGTGCAAGTGCAAGAAAACCTGCATCCACCTTGAAATTAATAAGCGCTCTGTCAATCCTCGACTATTTACCAGAAGAGCAGACTTTCTCTACCTACATCTATAAAACTAATTTGAAAAATACCTTTCAAATTTCAGGGGATTTTGACCCTTCAATTACCCCAAGCGCTCGTTTAGCAAGAAGTGATAAATTCGTTTGGAGCGGTACTCTGGTAAATAAGATCAGAGTTAACGCCAAAAGTAGATCGATTACGATCAGATATTATGGTTTAACAAGTAGAACCCGAATTAATATGTCCAATGACTTTCGTAGGGTCGGCTACCGAATCACTTGGCGTCCGATTACCCTGGAAGAGAACAATAAACATATAACTTCGACGATCTCCACTCATACTTCACCTAATTTAGCCAAGATCCTGGAACACACTTTGCTTTGGAGCGATAACTTCGTCGCAGATTATGTAGCGAGATTAGCTGCAAAAGAGGCTGGATACGGTTTTGGCGAGACTGGAATTGATCCTGTCTTTCACGATGTTTTGGCGCGCCACTTGATCAATAATCCAGTCATGCAGGTAACGGATGGCAGCGGGTTATCGCATAAAAATAAAGTCAGTGCGATGACTTTGGCTCAAGTCTTGTTGAAGATTCACGCTGATCCCAAATATAAAACTCTAATTGATGGCCTACCCGTAAGCGGCATCTCTGGAACCTTACAGAATCGTTTCATTACAACTTCTCCTCATAGCGTGGGGCTGATTAAAGCGAAGACTGGATCATTAAGTGGAGTTGTTAGTTTGGCAGGATTTATCGAATCTGCCGATCATGAATATGCCTTCGTGATCTTGGCAGATCGAGTTGGCAGATATTACGCGGCAGAGAGCGCTGCGAGATCTACGATAGATCGGATTCTAGGAAGGTTAGCTGCTCCGTTAGTTCCAACTTTTACAACACCATCAAATTTAGATGGGGACTCTGGTAACGAGAATTTGGAGAGTATCCAAAGCTAGATTTCAGATAGCGGCAGTTATTTAAGTCACCAGTTAGTTTTCACTCGGGAAAAAAGTGGAGAGCGCACTCAATTTTCCTTAGTAATCTTGGCTCGTGCGCCCATACATAGAGCTAATGAAGCTTCGAGTTGTGGAGTTGCTCATTATCACAACCATCCCAGCGCTTTTCTTGGCGGCGGAAGGTTGGCCACCATTGATTCCAACAATTGCATCACTACTCGGTGGCACATTGGCGGCAGGCGCTGCAAATGCATTTAATATGGTCATCGAATCCGAAACTGACAAATTAATGTCACGCACCAAAAATCGACCTATTGCCGCAGGTGTCCTAACCAAGAGAGACGCTTCAAGGTTTGCAACTTTCTTGATGATTTCCAGCCTTTTGATCTTTTGGTTCTTCACAACTCCTTTAGCAACTTTATTGACTTCATTTGCAATCCTGTTTTATGTTGCAATATATACAGTCGCACTAAAACCAAATACCAATCAGAACATCGTGTGGGGTGGCATTGCTGGCTGCCTACCCGTCTTGATTGGCTGGTCGGCTGTCACTAATTCTTTGGCAGCGCCAGCATTCTGGTTCTTCCTGGTGGTTTTCTTCTGGACTCCGCCGCATTTTTGGGCAATTGCAATCAAATATCGGGAAGATTATTCAGCTGCGAACATTCCGATGTTGCCGGTGGTTGCAACTCGCAAACGCGTTTACATCGAGATGTGGTTTCACACCATAATGATGTCGCTCTGCTCCTTTGCCACAATTTATAGCGCAGGGCTTGCACAATGGAGCTATCTATTGACCGCGGTTCTAGCGATAGTCTTTGGCGAACAAGTTTTCAAACTTCGTAAAGATGAATCTGAATATGAGAAAGTGGCTGGAAAAATCTTTAATTTTTCGATTCTCTATTTGACGCTCTTCTCGATTTTGCTGGTGGTAGGTCAGCTCTTACTTTAAAGCTTGCTTCAAATCTTGGATCAAATCATCCACATGCTCAAGGCCTACCGATAGGCGTAAAGTGCTATCGGTAATACCCATATCTGCTTGGACTTCTGGCGCCAATCTGCGGTGAGTTGTAGAAGCCGGATGGGTTATGAGCGACTTGGAATCACCCAGATTATTTGAGATATCAATAACGCGTAGCGCATTCATAAATTTAAACGCTGCGCTCTTGTCACCATTAAATTCAATTCCAATCGTGGTGCCACCAGCACCATTCATCTGCCGCATGGCTAAATCGTGATCAGGATGTGATTTCAAACCAGGGTAGCGGACATTTTTGATCTTTGAGTTGCTGGCTAGGAATTCAGCCACGGCTTGTGCATTTGAATTCATTCTCTCAACACGCATCTGCATAGTTTCAAGAGACTTAAGCATTACCCAAGCATTAAATGGTGATAGCGCTGGACCAGTATGTCTAATAAAAGGTTGGAATTGTTCGTTGATGTAGGAAGCGCTACCTAGTACCGCACCACCTAGTACTCGACCTTGTCCATCAATATGTTTGGTAGTTGAATACATAACTACGTCGGCGCCAAGTGCCAGTGGTTTTTGATAAACCGGTGATGCCATCACATTATCTACAATTACAATCGCGCCATTTTTATGCGCTAACTCTGAGACCATTTTGATATCCACGATATCCATCAGTGGATTGCTCGGCGTCTCGATAAATACCGCTTTTGTCGGTTTTGAGAGCGCAGCTTCCCATGCTGCACGATCATTGCCCTTTACCAATTCGGTAACTACGCCCCACTTTGGTAGAAATTCAGTCAAGACCACATGACAAGAAGAGAACATGGATGCACTAGCCACAACCCGATCTCCACTTGAAACCAAACAGGCAACTGAGGCAAACATGGCAGACATACCGCTTCCAGTTGCAATACACCGCTCTGCGCCTTCTAAAGTTGCCAAACGCTCTTCGAACATGGAAATCGTAGGGTTTGCAAAACGACCATATAGATAATGATCAAGTTCATCTTTGAAAGCAGTTTCAGCCTCTTGCGCAGAGGAGTAAGTGAAACCGCTTGTTAAATATAACGCTTCAGATGTTTCTCCAAAGCCAGATCTGGCAAGCCCGGCACGAACTGATTCGGTCTGTGGATTTAATTTCCAATCAGGCTCTGGACGTTCATTGATTGGTTGATATCCCCAAGGTCGCTTGCTCACCATCAGATTCTAGATTACTTTCCAAAGTGCTTACCAAGGGACTAGGAGTTTGTGAGAGGGTATATCCATGACTACCCCAGCGATAACGGTAAGCAATCTCAGCAAGAGATATGGTGATATCGCCGCCGTTGAGAATGCAACCTTTGATGTGCCACTTGGAACTATCTGTGGCTTTGTTGGTCCAAATGGCTCTGGAAAGACCACCACTATCCGAATGCTCCTAGGTTTGATCAAACCAAGTGCAGGCAGCGGCTCAATTATTGGCAACTCAATCTCTCATCCAGAGAAGTATTTGAAGGAAGTTGGCGCGATGATCGAAGGCCCAGCTTTCTATCCTGCGCTCTCTGGCCTTGAAAACTTAAAAGTCTTGGCGAAGTTAGGCGGAATAGATTTCAAGCGTTGCGATGAGTTAATTGAATTGGTTGGGCTAAAAGAGCGAGGCAAAGATAAATACAAGAATTACTCACTAGGAATGAAGCAGCGATTGGGAATTGCCGCAGCTTTGCTTCCCAATCCAAAGTTATTGATCCTAGATGAACCTACTAATGGATTGGATCCTGCAGGTATTCAAGAGGTCCGTGATTTACTTGAAAAGCTAGCTGCCCAAGGGGTTACGGTATTCGTCTCTTCACACCTGCTATCCGAGTTAGAGATGATCTCCAAATATCTGGTGATGCTTCGTAAAGGGCATATGGTCTTTGCTGGGCCGATGCAAGAATTGTTAAATCGAAGTAAGCCAACGATCTTGGCTAAACCATCTTCAATCAATTCACTGCCATTCTTGGCTGAATTGATAAACAAGAGCGGACATCAAGCTGTCATTGAAGCAGATCATGTTCGCGTTGATGCAGATGAATCTTTTGCAGTGCATCTTAATAAGATCGCATTTGAAAATGGCATCGTGCTTGCACAATTGACCCCGATTCGTGCCTCTCTCGAAGAGACTTTCTTTGAGTTGACAGATGGTGTCCAATGAGAATTTTCCTTGCCGAGTGGCGCAAGTTAAGACGTCCGATATTTTTCTTAGGCACCATGGGTTCAGTGGTCTTTGTGACTGGATTGGTAACTTCATTGCTCTTCCTATTGATCGATGCTGAAACTGGGAATGCAGACCGGGGCAATCGAATAACGCGGGAAATGCTGCAACTACCGGATGGTTTTGTAATTGGCTTTAATAGCGCAAATGGCCTTTTGGGTTTGGTTGCGCTCTCGGTGTTCGCTGCACAAACCGCACAGGAATACTCATACGGAACGCTTCGAAATCTCTTGGTTCGTCAACCTCGCCGAATTCGCTTATTAATCGGTAAGTATTTCTCAATGATTTCATTTGCCGTTATCACTGTGATCGTAAGCGCGGTTACTGCAGTTGGGCTTGCCTTTGGTTTAGCGGGCCGCGCCAAAGTAACCACAGATGCTTGGCTAACTTCTGATGGGCAGATGGAATTACTACATTCATTCGTTAATGTACTGATTTCAACCATTGGCTATGGAACCATCGGAATGCTTTTAGGTCTGATTTTCAGATCACCAATCAGCTCAATCTCAATTGGTACTGCCTACATGTTGGTAGTCGAAAGCATTATTTCGATTGCTTGGAAACCGGCATCAAATTGGATGCCTGGCAATCTATTGGCAGTGGTCGCTACCGGTGGTTCGCCGATTGGGATTGATAACGCTCCCACTTACTCAGAAGCGTTGCTACGGGTGGGACTTTATTTATTAGGTGCAAGCCTGATAACTGCAACGTTATTTAAGCGTCGTGATGTAGCCAACTAAGGCCAAATCCCAAGCTTGCAAGGGTTTGCCATTTATCCTTATGCCCTGCCGATAGTTTCCCCATATTGGAGGTCATGTTGCCAAGCAAGAGTCTGATTGCAGTAATTGCTGCTTGCACAATGTTCACTCTTACCGTTTCACCGGTTCAAGCTGCAACGAAGAAACCTACACTTGAAGAGATTAACGCTGCCAAGAAAGCCGAAGCTGCCAAGAAAGCGGCTGCCGATGCCCAGGCCAAGCAATTAAATCAGGCAAAAGATTCACTGCGAACATTGACCGCCAAAGCAAATGCTGCCCAAGCAAAGTACAACTTGGCTGTCTCCGAATTAAACAAAGCCATTCAGACTGCAAATGCTGCAACTGCATATGCAATCGAAGCTGCAAAGGCTGTCGATGAAGCACATCGTAAAATCGGAAAATTAGCTGCCAATGCATACATCATGGGTGGTAGCTTCTCGGATATCCAGCCACTATTAAGTTCTAATGGCCCACAAGATTTGATTGATCAATTATCAACACTTGGAAAGATCGGCGCTTCAAATTCACAAGCGCTCACCAGATTCAAAGAGGCTGAGATTGTGGCCAAAGAGGCCAAAGCTGCAGCCGACCAAGCAAAAGCTGCGCAACAAGTTGCAACTGAAAAAGTGGCTGCGGCCAAGAAAATCGCAGATGAAGCCAGAGCCGCACAGGCAGAGGAAGTTAAGAAGCTACAACGAGTCCAAGACAAGTTAATGGCTGATTTGATTGCTGCACGCAAGGTACGCACCACTCTTGAGCAGCGTCGCCAATTAGCGCTTCTTGAAGAGCAGAATTCAAATGTGGCAGCCACGATCATTGATCAAAAGAAGATTTGGCCAGATCGCGGATTTAAGGGACGTTCAACTATAAGGACGACTGCTGCGCAGAGAGCTATCGCAGTCGAATATGCAAAGAAACAAGTGCAAGCAGGTAAACCATATGTATGGGGCGCTGAAGGACCTAATTCTTTTGATTGCTCTGGCTTGGTCTATGCCGCATATAAAGCTGCCGGATTGGGTTGGCCAAATTGGGATCGATTAAATGCTGCCTTGTATTCTGTTGCAACGTACCATGTTCCGCTCTCACAAATGCAACCGGGTGATCTGCTTTTCTATTCATACAACGGTTCAATCGCCGCAATTCACCATATTTCAATTTATGCAGGAAATGGAATGGTATGGGAGGCGCGCAATAAGCGCGTTGATTTGAAGTATTCGAATATGTATTCCATGCCTGGCTTGATGCCTTTTGCAGGAAGGCCTTAATCTTTACGACATGGATGCGCTCGTAGCACTTAGAAGTGCAGTACGAGCAACCTTAAGTAAATTCTCACCTGGCGATTTGATTTTGATTGCCGTATCTGGTGGCGCTGATTCGTTAGCACTGGCTGCTGCCGCAAAGATTGAAGCCGAAAAGTTGACCTTGAGATTACTTGGCGTGACCGTGGATCATCAATTACAAGCCGGCTCAGATGCGCAGTCAGAGAAAGTTGCCAAACAGATTGAATTTCCATGCCTCATCGAAAAGGTAAATGTGGAGATCACAGATGGGCTTGAAGCTTCTGCTCGTCGAGCGCGGTATCAAGCTTTAGATAAAGTAGCTAAAGAACACGGGGCGGTGGCAGTTCTCTTAGGTCATACTAGAGATGATCAAGCAGAGACAGTTTTGCTTGGGCTAACTCGTGGTAGCGGTGCGCGATCTCTATCGGGGATGGCTTTTGAAACCGGAATTTACTTTCGGCCATTTCTAAATATCACTAGAGCGCAAACATTGGCAGCATGTATAGAATTAAAATTGGAACCCTGGCAAGATCCACATAACGATGACTTGAATTTCTTAAGGGTACGAGTTCGCAAGAATGTACTTCCAGTCATGGAGTCCGAATTGGGTCCAGGAATCTCAGATGCGCTAGTTAGAAGTTCGAACCTGCTGCGAGATGATGCTGATGCTCTCGATAAACTCGCAGCAGATTTTTGGCTCACCGATAATTCACTAACAATCAGCGCTTTGGAATCGTTGCCAAAGGCGATTCGAACCCGAGTTTTACGCATAGCCCTCTTTGAAAAAGGTGTGATGCAACTTAGTGCCGATCAGATTGGCCAAGTAGATGCCCTAATCTCCAACTGGAAGGGTCAAAAAGAGGTGAGCCTACCTTCGGGTGTGAAGGTTTCCAGAATTTCGGGCAGACTAACGCTCTCAAATTAAGACTCTGGTGCCAACTGGCCAGGGTAGGTTAAAAATGAGATTTGAGTGAGCGAAAGGGTGAACGTGGAATACGGACACGTTGCTGGAGATATCGAACGCGTAGTTGCATCGGCAGATCAAATCCAAACGCGCATCAAAGAGATGGCAGCGCAAGTTTCTGCAGACTATAAAGATCGCGACCTTTTGTTAGTTGGCGTGCTCAAAGGAGCAGTGATGGTGATGGCCGACTTGGCTAGAGCAATTGATCGCCATCTTGAAATGGATTGGATGGCAGTCTCTTCTTATGGCTCCGGAACCAAGTCCAGTGGTGTGGTTCGAATTCTTAAAGATCTAGATCGCGACATCACTAATCGCGAAGTGCTAATTGTTGAAGATATCGTTGACACTGGTCTGACATTAGATTGGTTGAAATCAAATCTAGAATCTCGTGGAACCAAGAGCGTTGAGATTCTTACGATGCTACGCAAACCAGAAGCGGCCAAAGTAAAGGTCGATGTTAAGTATGTGGGATTTGATATTCCTACGGATTTCGTAGTGGGTTATGGTTTGGATTTCGACGAGAAGTATCGCAACCTTGATTTCATTGGGGTTTTAGCAAAGCACGTTTACTCATAACATCATGGATCGTAGAGAGAAGAAAATGACCGAGAAGAAGCCAGCTCGTAAACCAAACGTGCCACCACAACCAAACGGCATCCGTAGATTTACACGGGGTCCGCTTTTTTGGATTGTGCTTGGTATCTTGGCAGTTACTTTCTTTGGTCAGATCTCCTCAGCGTCTTCAAAATATACGGAAGTAAAAACATCTCAAATTTTAGATGCGATCTCCAAAGGTGAGGTGGCAACGGCAACCGTGGTCGATAAAGACCAGATCATCAAAGTCGAACTTAATAGTGGCTTTAAAATCAATGGTTCCAATAAAGTTCAAGCCTCCTATATTGTCCGTCAAGAACCGACCATCATTGATGCGCTCACCGGAAATCCACCTGCCAAAGGATGGAATATTGAAGTTCCATCGCAATCTATTCTGGTCACCTTCCTCTTTTCAGTTGCACCTTTCTTAATTATCGCCTTGCTCTTCTTCTGGATGATGAGCCAAGCAAATGGTGGCGGCCGTGCGATGCAATTTGGAAGATCCAGAGCGAAGTTGCAAGATGCTGAAGCGCCACAGACCACATTTGCAGATGTAGCTGGCGCAGATGAAGCGGTTCAAGAATTGGAAGAGATCAGAGATTTCTTAGCAAGCCCGGGTAAATATCGCGAACTAGGTGCCAAGATTCCAAAAGGTGTTCTACTTTACGGTCCTCCCGGAACTGGTAAAACCCTGCTGGCTCGCGCAGTTGCTGGTGAAGCCAAGGTACCCTTCTATTCAATCTCGGGATCAGATTTTGTCGAGATGTTTGTAGGCGTTGGTGCTGCTCGTGTCAGAGATTTATTTAATCGTGCAAAGGAGACTTCGCCAGCGATCGTCTTTGTTGATGAAATTGATGCGGTGGGCCGTCAAAGAGGCGCTGGTTTAGGTGGTGGCCATGACGAACGCGAACAAACACTTAACCAATTGCTAGTAGAGATGGATGGTTTTGACGATCAGACACAAGTGATCTTGATTGCCGCCACCAATCGTCCCGATGTTTTAGATCCAGCGCTACTTCGCCCAGGTCGTTTTGATCGACAGATTCCAGTAGAACGACCTGATTTAAAAGGACGCGAAGCGATCCTAAAAGTGCATTCTAAGAATAAACCGCTGGCAGAGAATCTAGATTTAACTGCAGTTGCCAGACGCACCCCTGGATTTACCGGAGCAGATTTAGCGAATGTCTTGAATGAAGCTGCATTGCTTACCGCACGCAACAACGAGAAATTGATTACTTTAAGTGCAATCGACGAATCTATCGATCGCGTAATGGCAGGGCCACAGAAGAAGACCCGCGTCATGAGCGATGAGGAGCGCCGAGTTACTGCATATCACGAAGGTGGCCATGCCTTAGTTGCCCATGCGCTGCCACATACCGATCCAGTACATAAGATCACAATCATGCCGCGTGGGCGCGCACTGGGTTACACCATGGTGCTACCTGATGAAGATAAGTATTCAGTTACCAGAAATCAATTATTGGATCAATTGGCATATACGTTGGGCGGACGTGCTGCAGAGGAATTGATCTTCCACGATCCATCAACTGGAGCAAGTAACGATATCGAGAAAGCCACTGCGCTAGCTCGCCAGATGGTCACACAGTATGGAATGACAGAGACCATTGGCGCTGTAAAACTTGGCACAAACTCCTCAGAACCTTTCTTGGGTCGAGACCTATCTCATCAAAGAGATTACTCTGAGAATTTAGCGGCAGTTGTCGATAATGAAATCAGGAAATTAATTGATAATGCTCATCATGAAGCTTTTCACATTCTAGAGAGCAACCGAGAGATTTTGGATCAACTGGTGCTGGTACTCCTTGAGAAAGAGACCATTCTCAAAGATGAAATTCAAGAGATCTTCAAGAAGGTAAAGCCAATCAAGCCACGTCCTGCATGGACTGGATCTAATTTACGAAAGCCATCGTCGCTACCTCCAGTGGATATTCCAAAGGAGAGCAAACCAAAAAAGCGCGCTACTAAGAAGAGAGAAGATAGCGTTGAGTGAGATCGAATCAGTTTCGATGGGACCAGAAGATGGCAGAGCTAAAGCCCCTTACGATGCTAAGCGCGCAGAGGCAGCGGTACGCGAATTACTTCTAGCACTCGGTGAGGATCCAGAGCGCGAAGGTTTGAAAGATACGCCAGCCCGCGTTGCTCGTGCCTACGCTGAAAATATGGCTGGACTGTATCAATCGCCACAAGATGTCTTAACTACCACCTTTGATATCGGACATGAAGAGTTGGTAATCGTCCGTGATATCGAAGTTTTCTCCCAATGCGAACATCACCTAACCCCGTTTCATGGCGTTGCACATGTTGGTTATATTCCAAATGGAAAAATCACTGGGCTATCCAAGATTGCGCGTTTGGTTGATGTCTTTGCACGCCGACCTCAAGTTCAGGAACGTCTCACCTCACAGATCGCCGATGCCATGGTTGAGATTTTGGATTGTGCGGGTGTGATTGTGATTATTGATTGCGAGCATCTCTGCATGTCGATGCGCGGAGTGCGTAAAGCCGAGGCGCGTACTGTGACTTCGGCGGTACGTGGAGAATTGCGAAATCCAGCAACTCGCGCTGAAGCTATTAGTTTAATTACGAATCGGTAAATGCCATGACTTTGGTGATGGGCATATTAAATGTCACGCCTGATTCATTCTCAGATGGCGGCCAATTCCTAGATCCACAAAGAGCAATTACCCGTGGATTGGAAATGATCGAAGAAGGCGCAACCATAATTGATGTGGGCGGAGAATCAACTAAACCTGGGGTTGAACGCGTTTCAATGGATGAAGAATTGACGCGAGTTATCCCGGTAATTCATGCATTGGCAAAGACCGGAGCGATGGTAAGCGTTGACACCATGCGAGCCGAAGTGGCAGCGCTGGCAGTTGCAGCAGGTGCAAAGATCGTTAATGATGTAAGCGGGGGCTTGGCAGATCCTGCGATGCATGCCACTGTTGCAGCGCTAAAAACCCAATATATATGTATGCATTGGCGTGGCCAATCCAAGGACATGGATTCACTTGCTAACTATGCTGATGTAGTCAACGAAGTAATTCATGAGCTTACCAAGCAGGTAGCGGCAGCAATGCTTGCAGGCATCGAACCAGCCAAAGTAATAGTCGACCCAGGCTTAGGGTTTGCAAAGAACTCAGAGCATAACTTTGAGATTCTGCGCAATATAGATAAGTTCAAAGAGTTGGGCTTTCCTATCTTGGTTGGCGGATCGAGAAAACGATTCTTAGGTGGCACTAATCCCTCAGATCGTGAGAGCGCTTCAATTGCATTGACAACTTGGCTTGCGACAAAACATATTTGGGGCGTGCGCACGCATACCGTCAAACCACATGTTGATGCCATTAAATTGATTGGACAAGTACTTTGAGTGATCGAATCGAATTAAAAGGCATTGAAGCCTTTGGATACCATGGCGTTCTCCCAGAAGAACGCAGGGATGGCCAAGTTTTCTATGCGGATATTTTGGCAGAGCTGGATTTAGAGAGCGCTTCAAATAGTGATGACTTGAACGACACTGTGGACTATGCAGCGATTGTCGATCTGGTCACCGAGGACATTGAAAGTGATCCTTGCCAACTCATCGAGCATTTAGGCGGTCGAATCGCAGACCGAATTCTCTTTGAATTCCATAAAATAAACCGAGTTGCAGTCACAATTCATAAACCAAACGCTCCAGTTAACGGAAATGTCTTGGATATCGCAGTCACCATCGAGCGGATTAGATGAGGGCCGTAATCGCGCTTGGCTCAAATATCGGTGATACCAAAGCGAATTTAGATTTGGCATTAGCACTCTTAAGTGAAGCCACGGATGTCCAAAAAGTATCCAATTACTACTCGACAAAACCAGTGGGGTTCACAGAGCAGCCAGATTTCTTGAATGCGGTCTGCATAGTCGAGAGTGAATTACCAGCAATCTCCTTGCTTTCGATGTTGCATGGGATTGAGAAGGCGATGGGTCGAGAACGCAATATCAAGTGGGGACCACGAGTAATTGATCTGGATATCATCCAATATGGAGAGTTAATCTCTAAAGCTGAAGAGTTGACCTTGCCTCACCCGAGAGCCCATGAACGAAGATTTGTACTTGAGCCATGGCATGAACTAGAACCTGATGCCATCTTGCTTACACATGGCAAAATCTCAGATTTATTAGCTCTACTGTAATTTGGGTTTTCAAAATTAAAATTAATTAAGTATTATTGGCCTTGTACCCGGTACCCAAGTTGGACTGGAGTTTTATAAATGAGTAAAACGGGATTTGTCCCGACCATGGGGGCGTTGCATGCGGGGCATGCTGCGTTGATTAAAGCTGCGCGCAATCGAAGCGAGAAGGTAATAGTCAGCGTCTTTGTTAATCCCCTCCAATTCAATGACCAAGATGATCTGCAGAAATATCCGCGAACACCAGAAGCTGATAAAGAGATTGCACTTGCAGCAGGTGCAAGCGAAGTTTGGTTTCCAACTTACGAAGAGATCTATCCAAATGATCCGACACTTATTGAAGCTGGACCGGTGGGAGAGCTATTTGAAGGAGCATCACGGCCAGGACACTTCACCGGGATGCTTACGGTAGTAAAGCGGTTATTTGACCTAGTTAAGCCAGATTTTGCAGTATTCGGTGAGAAAGATTTCCAGCAACTTTTTCTGATCAAAGAGATGGTATCCAGATTTGAATTGCCGATCGAAATCGTGGCACATCCAATTGTTCGAGAAAGCGATGGTTTAGCGATGTCATCTAGGAATATTCGCCTTTCAAGCGAGGATCGAAGCCGAGCCCTGGTGGTTTACAAAGCGCTATCTGCTGGAGCAGATCAATTACGAGAAGTTTTAGATAGTGAGCCAGCTTGGAAGACAGATTACGCAACCGTGATTAATCCAGAAAATTTCAAAGAAGAGTCCGCACCAAGACAACGAGCAATAGTTGCAGGTTGGATTGGTGGAGTCCGATTGATTGACAACATGGAGTACTAGGAGATCAAGATGTTATTAACCATAGATGTCGGAAATACAAATACCGTATTAGGTACCTTTCTCGGCGAAGACTTAGTTCATTCATGGCGTGTTAAGACAGATCCACGAAGCACTGCAGATGAGATTTGGTTACAGATGCGCGCCTTAGTCGAGGGCATCGATATCAGCGGCTTATCAATCTGCTCAACCGTTCCAGCGACTTTACGTGAGCTGCGCACCATGATCTCAACATACTTTTCAGATACTCCAACCACAATCGTCGAACCTGGCATCAAGACCGGTGTGCCATTGCTGGTAGATAATCCAAAAGAGATTGGCGCGGATCGAATTGTTAATACTTTGGCAGCTCATACTTTGTATGGCGGTCCAGCAATCGTGGTCGATTTTGGCACCTCGACTAATCTTGATGTGGTTTCACCCAAGGGAGAGTTTCTAGGTGGCGCGCTTGCACCAGGTATAGAGATTTCAGTGGATGCACTGGCGCAGCGCGCAGCTCAATTAAGGAAAGTCGAATTGTTAGAGCCGCGTTCGGTGATTGGAAAGAACACGGTAGAGGCGTTGCAATCCGGAACCATCTACGGTTTTGCAGGCCAAGTTGATGGATTGGTAGCGCGCATTTCGAAGGAATTGCAAGCGCAATATAAAGAGCAGCCAACCGTCATTGCGACAGGTGGATTAGCCCCATTGATATTTGGAGTTGCAGATACTCTGGATGAACATGAGCCAGATCTAACTCTGATAGGACTTCGTTTAATTCACGAGCGAAATCAGTAAAGAAATCGGTAATTAGATAGACTTTTGCGCAATATGAGCGAATCAGTAAACGATCCTTCAAACCAGGCCGATTCCGACCTACCGGAACAGCTTCGGATAAGACGCGAAAAGCGCGATCGGATCATCGAATCTGGCAGAGAGGCCTATCCAGTCTCTGTCCCACGAACCAAGACTTTGGCTGAGATTCGTAATAAATATGAAGGATTGGCAATCGATGTTGCAACTGGAGATATTGAATCAGTAACTGGTCGCATAATTTTCAAGCGTGATACCGGAAAGCTCTGCTTTGCAAACTTGCGCGAAGGTGATGGCACTGAACTTCAAGTGATGCTCTCGCTAGATAAAGTCGGACAAGAACAGTTAGATTCATGGAAAGCAGATATTGATCTAGGAGATATCGTCTCTATCACCGGAGAAGTTATCACCTCCAAGCGTGGTGAGCTATCAATTCTGGCAAATACTTTTATCTTAGCTGCGAAGTCACTTCGACCATTGCCGGTAGAACATAAACCGCTAAACGAAGAGACTCGAGTTCGTCAACGATATGTCGATCTAATTGTCAGACCACAAGCCAGAGAGATGGCGCGAATTAGACCTAAAGTGATGAATTCACTTCGCAATACCTTTGCCAGCCACGGATTTCTAGAGGTAGAAACTCCAATGTTGCAGGTGATGCATGGAGGCGCTGCCGCTCGACCATTTAAAACCCAATCGAATGCTTATGACATCCCACTTTTCTTACGAATCGCGCCAGAGTTATTTCTAAAGCGATGCGTAGTCGGTGGCATCGAACGCGTCTTCGAAATCAATCGCAATTTCCGTAACGAGGGTGCGGATTCGAGCCATTCACCGGAGTTTGTGATGATTGAGTCCTATCAAGCTTATGGTGATTGGCGCACTATCGCCGATCTAACTAGGCAGCTAGTTCAAAATGCGGCGATGGATGTATTTGGTACCCATGTAGTTACTCATCATGATGGCCGCCAATCAGATTTAGGTGGTGAGTGGGCAGAGGTCTCACTCTATGAAGTGATCTCAAGTGGCGTCGGCCAAGAGGTAACTGCACTTACGCCATATGCAGAGTTGCGGAAAATCGCTGAGAAATTGGGCATGAAGGTAGATCCAAAGTGGATCACTGGCAAACTTGCCGAAGAGATCTTCGAGCATGTGGGCAAAGCCAATCTCATGAAGCCAACTTTTGTAATGGGTTTTCCAGTGGATACTTCGCCACTTGTACGTCATCACCGCGAGATTCCAGGAACAGTAGAGAAGTGGGATCTCTATGTCGATGGATTTGAATTGGCAACGGGATATTCAGAGTTAATCGACCCAGTAATTCAACGCGAACGTTTGGTCGAACAATCAAGGCTTGCAGCTAAAGGTGACGAAGAGGCGATGCCGTTAGATGAAGATTTCTTGCGCGCCATGGAATTTGGAATGCCACCGATGGGCGGCATGGGAATGGGTGCAGATCGTTTACTGATGGCGCTAACTGGACTTGGTATCCGCGAAACCATCCTCTTCCCGTTGGTAAAACCAGAGCAAGAGAATAATTAAGGAAGATTAGATGTCGATAGAGGTGCGCGCTGCCAGAACTTCGGATGTCAAAGGAATCCGTAAGTTAATTGATCTTTATGCACCACAACGAAGAATTCTCTCGAAAGAGACCGTGACTCTCTACGAATCCGTACAAGAGTTTGTGGTAGCAGTAGATGGTGCAGATGTCGTAGGGTGCGGAGCGTTACACGTGCTTTGGGAAGATGTTGCTGAAGTCCGTACAGTTGCAGTCGCTGAGGAATTACGTGGCAAAGGCGTAGGTCATAAGATTCTTGAAAAATTAATTGAACGAGCAGAGTTACTTGGGGTAAAGAAGATTTTCTGTCTAACCTTTGAGACGGAATTCTTTGGCCGTCACGGATTTAATGAGATCCAAGGTGCACCGGTAGATCCTGAGGTCTACCAACAATTACTTCGCTCTTACGACGAAGGTATTGCAGAGCTACTCGATCTAGAGTCCTCCAAGCCCAATACCCTGGGCAATACCAGGATGGTCAAGCTGCTCTGAGAGCATTTATCGCAAATTTAGGGGTAATTTCGCCGAATTGGCCCAATATCTAGGGGCATAAAAAACCCCCCAGATTGGTTAGGCTATTTGCAACCAAGGAGGTTCCCTAGATGTTTGAGCGTTTTACAGATCGAGCTCGTCGAGTTGTCGTATTGGCACAAGAAGAGGCTCGTCTGCTCAACCACAATTACATTGGCACTGAGCATATTTTGCTTGGGTTGATCCACGAAGGTGAAGGCGTCGCCGCTAAAGCGCTAGAGTCAATGGGAATCTCACTTGATGGAGTACGTGGACAAGTCGAAGAGATCATCGGACAAGGTCAACAGGCGCCATCTGGACATATTCCATTTACACCACGTGCAAAGAAAGTCTTAGAGCTATCTCTTCGTGAAGCGTTGCAACTTGGCCATAGCTACATCGGCACAGAACATATTCTCCTTGGATTGATTCGTGAGGGCGAAGGCGTTGCGGCACAAGTATTGGTAAAGCTTGGTGCAGATCTAAATCGAGTTCGCCAACAAGTAATTCAATTACTATCTGGATATCAAGGAAAAGAGCCAGCAACCCAAGGCGGTCCTGCAGAAGGCACGCCAGCTTCTTCAACCATTCTTGATCAATTTGGTCGCAACTTAACTCAAGCTGCTCGTGAAGGAAAGTTAGATCCAGTCATCGGTCGCGACACTGAGATCGAGCGTGTAATGCAGGTGTTATCTCGTCGCACCAAGAACAACCCAGTTTTAATCGGAGAGCCAGGCGTTGGAAAGACTGCAGTCGTAGAGGGACTTGCTCAAGCAATCGTCCGTAATGACGTTCCAGAGACTTTGAAAGATAAACAACTTTATTCTTTAGATCTTGGTGCGCTGGTCGCCGGATCACGTTACCGAGGTGATTTTGAAGAGCGCTTGAAGAAAGTGCTAAAAGAGATCAAAACTCGTGGCGATATCATCATTTTCATCGATGAGATACATACTTTGGTAGGCGCAGGCGCTGCCGAAGGTGCAATCGATGCCGCTTCAATTTTAAAACCAATGTTGGCCCGAGGCGAACTCCAGACAATTGGAGCAACCACCCTTGATGAATATCGTAAGCATTTAGAGAAAGATGCGGCGTTAGAGCGTCGTTTCCAACCGATTCAAGTCAAAGAGCCTTCGGTTGCGCACACCATTGAGATTCTCAAAGGACTTAGAGATCGCTACGAAACTCATCACCGAGTCTCGATCTCTGATGGCGCGCTGGCAGCAGCGGCAAACTATGCCGATCGTTATATCTCTGATCGCTTCTTGCCAGATAAGGCGATTGATCTAATCGATGAAGCAGGTTCACGACTTCGCATCAAGCGTATGACGGTTCCGCCTGAGATCCGCGAATACGATGAGCGCATCGCAAATGTCCGCCGCGAAAAAGAATCAGCAATTGATGGCCAAGATTTTGAAAAGGCCGCCAAACTTCGCGATGATGAAAAGAATCTGATCAACGAGCGCCAAGAGAAAGAGAAAGCTTGGAAAGATGGTGCTCTTGATCAAGCAACGGTCGTCGATGAAGAATTGATCGCGCAGGTACTTTCAGCATCAACTGGTATTCCGGTCTTCAAGTTAACTGAAGAAGAGACGGCACGTCTGCTTCGAATGGAGGAAGAGCTACATAAGCGCGTCATCGGCCAAGAACAAGCGATCAAAGCGCTTTCACAAGCAATTCGTCGTACCCGTGCTGGACTTAAAGATCCGCGCCGCCCTGGTGGCTCCTTTATCTTCGCTGGCCCATCTGGCGTAGGTAAGACCGAACTTTCACGTACCTTGGCATCGTTCTTATTTGGCGATGAAGATGCCTTGATTCAATTGGATATGTCGGAATACTCAGAGCGCCACACCGCCTCTCGACTATTTGGTGCACCTCCAGGATATGTCGGTTACGACGAGGGCGGACAGTTGACTGAAAAAGTTCGCCGCCGTCCCTTCTCAGTAGTGCTCTTCGATGAGATCGAAAAGGCCCACCCAGATATCTTCAACTCGCTCTTGCAGGTATTAGAAGATGGCCGCTTAACTGATTCTCAAGGTCGTACGGTTGACTTCAAGAACACCATCATCATCATGACTACCAATTTAGGTACTCGTGATATCTCCAAGAGTTTGGGTCTTGGCTTTGCCAATACCGATGATGTGCTTAGCAACTACGAGCGGATGAAGGCGAAGGTAAGCGACGAGCTTAAGAATCACTTCCGTCCAGAGTTCCTAAATCGCATTGATGATGTCATCGTCTTCCACCAGCTAAACCAGGATCAGATCATCGAGATCGTAGATTTGATGATTGCAAATCTTGATAAGCGTTTGCAGACAAAGGATATGGGTATCGAACTTACGCCAAATGCCAAGATCTTGTTGGCTAAGCGTGGATACGATCCATTACTTGGTGCGCGTCCGCTACGTCGTGAGATTCAACGCGATATCGAAGATGCGCTATCCGAGAGAATCCTCTTCAATGAATTAAAGTCCGGAGAGATCGTGCTGGTGGATGTTGAAGGCGAGGGCGCAGATGCGGTCTTTACCTTTAAAGGCGAACCTAAAGGTGGCACACCTGATACTCCAGAAGCGCTAGAGCCAGAAGCGATCTAGATCTTCACTTTTCCGATGGCTTGATCGATTCGAGAGACTTCGACGATCTCCATACCGGGTAATTTAACTTCACTGCCTGCCGGAACTAACGCTCGTTTGAAACCTAAACGCTGCGCCTCTTCCAGTCTACGTTTTACACCGGAGACTTTGCGAATCTCTCCAGCTAAGCCAACTTCTCCGATTGCAATCAAATCTGCTGGAAGTGCTAAACCTTTGGCGGCAGAGGCGATAGCAAGCGCTGCCGCCAGATCTGCAGCTGGTTCGGACATCTTCATGCCACCAACTGTGGCTACGTAAACATCGCGCCCCGAGAGGCGAATATTTGCGCGAAGTTCTAGAACCGCAAGGGTCATTGAAGTTCGGGATGAATCCATGCCGCTAGTTACGCGACGAGCGTTGCCATAATCATTATCGCGACCAGCGCTAACCAAAGCTTGGATCTCAGCAAGTAATGGTCTTCGTCCTTCGAGAGTCACGGTTACACATGTTCCTGGAACTGGTTCGGCATGGCGTGAGGTAAAGAGTCCAGTTGGATCTGCAACGCCATGAATTCCGGAGTCGTTCATGTCAAAACAACCAACTTCATCGGATGCGCCAAATCGATTCTTGATTGCGCGAATCAAACGTAATCTTGAGTGTCGCTCGCCTTCAAAGTTCAAAACCACATCGACGATATGTTCGAGAAGTCTGGGGCCAGCTATTGACCCATCTTTGGTTACGTGGCCAACTAAGAGCAGTGCGATGTCGCGCTCCTTGCAGATTCGAATGAGCGCAGCTGAGACTTCGCGGACTTGGGTGACGCCACCTGGTGCGCCATCTACTGTTGTAGATCCGATGGTTTGGATGGAATCGATAATCAATAGCTCAGGTTTAACTGAATCAATATGCGCGATTACCGCACCGAGATCGGTTTCGGATGCGAGCCAGAGATTCGGATTGAGAGCGTTGATTCGTTCGGCGCGTAAGCGAACTTGGGATGCGCTCTCTTCACCTGAGATATATAAAGTATGAACTCCATTGCTTGCCACTTGGGAGGCAACGCTAAGTAAGAGCGTGGATTTACCGACTCCGGGTTCTCCAGCTAGCAATATGGCCGCACCTGGAACGATACCGCCACCTAAAACGCGATCTAATTCTTCGATCTTGGTGGGGCGCGCAGTAGCGCTAGCGAGATCTACTTGTGAGATTGGAGTTGCCGGTTGTGAGATATGGCCTGCCACTAGTGATAATTTCTTTGGCGCACCGATCTCTTCGACGCTACCCCAAGCTTGGCATTCTCCGCAGCGACCTACCCATTTGGTGCTGGTCCAGCCACATTCGCCACATCTAAAAGGATCTGATTTGGGTTTTGCCACGAAGTGAACTTTAGTGCGAAGCGGCGACAGTTGCAGGGTGTTGAATTACAAAGAGCGGTAGGGATTTGGCTTTAGCAAGGGCGATTCCCTCCATACGTTTATCACAGATCTCTTTGAGGATTGCATAATTTGCCTCGCCCATAAGCGCTTTGAGTTCCCCAGAGTTTGAAAGATAGACCGGCTCTTTGCCCACATGTGCATCTGAATCGCTTGAGCAGTACCAATCAAAATCCTCTCCGCCATCGCCCCAAGCCAGTTTTTCATATTCACCAATAACAGTCACTGAATATTCGCGCTCGCCAACTTCACGTACCTCAAATGAGCGACGGATTGGAAGTTGCCAGCATACATCTGGCTTTACATCGAGGAAGTGCGAACCTTCTTTTAATGCCAAATGGTGCAAGACGCAACCATAAGTGGGGAACTCGCCTTTTCGGTTCAAGAAGATACAAGATCCATCGACAGTGCGGGTCTTACGTTCGTTATCTTCGTCGACTTCTGAAACTTCGAATTTACCCTTTTGATTTGCAATGTCATAGAACTGCCACATATCAGGGGTCAAACGTTTTGCTGCCTTAATGACTCGAAGCTCATCAGCCTCATTTGAGTACATCGCACCTTCAGTACAGCAACCGCTATTTGGTTGATCTTGGAAAACGCCTTTGCAGCCATCTCCGTAGATGCATGTCCAATTTGAGGTCAACCAAGTTAAGTCACATTTGAAGATCTGCTCATCATCTGTGGGGTCAGTGAATTCAACCCAATCACGCGCAAACCCTGCTGAGATTTCAGACATAGAGCGAAAGACTACGCTTAATTGCACTTTAATGCACATCGTTAATCAACAGAGATTGCTCATCTGATTTAAGTAAACTATCACTATGAGTTCTGAGCGAATCTCGGTAATTGGCGCTGGCGTAATGGGCGAAGCGTTGATTTCGGCTTTGATCAAAGCCGGTCATTCGCCAAGCCAGATAGAAATTCTGGAAAAGCGCAGTGAACGTGCATCAGAGTTGGTGGCTAAATATTCAATTCAAGTAGGGGCAGAGCTATCTAAAAGCGATGTCATCTTGCTGGTGGTAAAACCTCAAGATCTAGAATCCGTGTTATCAGAGATCAATGGAAAGTTATCTGCAACTGCCTTGGTAATCTCCTTTGTAGCTGGTAAGAAGATAGCCAATATCGTCGAAGGTTTAGGTGGCAAGAACCCAGTAGTAAGAGTGATGCCAAATACCCCAACTTTGGTCGGTGCCGGTGCCGCCGGTTACTCCTTTGGCAATAATTTGAATTCAAATTTAAATTTAAATGAAGCACAAAAGAAATTTGTGATCGATTTACTTAGCGCAGCTGGTGTGGCCATGGAAGTTCCAGAATCACTTCAAGATGCGGTCACTGCAACTAGCGGTTCCGGTCCAGCTTATTTCTTCGCATTTGTCGAAGCCATGATCAACGGCGCAAAAGAGTTGGGCCTATCAGATGAAGTTGCCACTGAATTAACAGTTCAAACCATGATTGGTTCGGCCAAACTTTTGGAAGTCTCCGGAAAGAGCGCCACTACTCTTCGTGAGAATGTAACTAGCCCCAATGGAACCACCTTTGCCGCTTTGCAATCTCTCCAGTCTGATGAACTTGAAAGAATCGTGGCAAATGCGATGAAGGCAGCTCGCGATCGTTCGATCGAACTTAGTTAAATGAGAAGACTAATAGCGCTTTTAGCGCTCCTATCGCTATACCTACCAACAAATGCCGAGGCGGCGATTGTGGCCAAAGCAATGGTGCAAGTTGGACCCGTAGATACTGAAGCAATCGGTGTGGTTGCATCTGGATCACAAATATTGGTCTTTGGAAATCGAGAGACCAATGGTTTCGCTCAATTATTAAATGGTCCGACCGTGGAATTACCAGGCGGAGTTGAGTCATTTGTAAGCGCAGCCACCGTAGATTCTGAAGGTAATTTCATATTAGTAGGAGCTGGTGCAAATCCAATAGTTGGCACCTTGCCACCGATTAACGAGGTTTTAAATCCCGATAATGTGGTTCCAGATCCCATCAGCTCCAGCAAAAGTGATCCGATAAATCTTTGGTATTGGAAGTTAAATTTGGCAGGAGAAATCATAGATAGCGCTTCGATGTTGATGCCCTCTGCCACAATTCCAACGGCAGTATTAGCGGATAAATTTGGAATGACCATTGCCGGAACCACTTTTACCGATCCTGGAAATAGTGGCTTTGTCTTGAATTGGAATAGCAAACCAACTTTGATTGGTAAGAGTTCGACTCAAGTTTTCGCTATTGCTCGCACCGCAGACGGCGGAGTGAATGCAGTTGGGCAGAGCGCTGAGACTTTGCTTGGCAAACCATTACGAGGCAAAGTTGATGGATTTCTCGCCCGTGTTTCCAACAATAAAGTTACTTTGATTCAGCGAAGTTCAGGGAGCAAGGCAAATCGAGCGTGGAGATCTACTACAGCTAATTTGTTATTAGGTGGTTATTCAAATAGCGCTGCCGCCATCACAAAATTTAATAATAACTTTCTACCCACCTGGACAGATCGATATCCATCTAATGGCAGCGCACTTACCGCATCAGTGGGCAAGATAAGTTATGGAGCGCTTCTTTCAACTGGTGCTATAAAGGCGCTACCTTCATGGAAGCGAAAAGGCAGCGTACTTTTATTGCAATTTGATGGTAAGGGTGTGATTACTG
The DNA here is from genome assembly GCA_046094385.1 of Candidatus Nanopelagicaceae bacterium. Classification (GTDB taxonomy): domain Bacteria; phylum Actinomycetota; class Actinomycetes; order Nanopelagicales; family Nanopelagicaceae; genus ZLKRG08. The sequence goes on along the minus strand of JBJTHJ010000071.1, from coordinate 23,702 downwards.
GGGCATATTTCGCAAATACCAGCTCGCTGACCGCGTTAACAGCCAATAGCGTCCTTGGTCCGGTGGTCCTAGCCGGCGGGTTTCTGTATCGAATAAATCTAGGTTAATCTTCAACCCTCATCACAAGGAGCGTTATGGGTTCAGTTATCAAGAAGCGTCGTAAGCGTATGGCTAAGAAGAAGCATAAGAAGCTTCTCAAGAAGACACGCATTCAGCGACGTAACGCTAAGTAAACGCTAGATAGAAGCTAAACAACCGCAAAGTTGTAGCTCGAGGAGGCATCGGATGTCTGCGCGGCTTTTGATCATAATCGCAGCGTTAGTACTTCAATTTGCCCTTGCTCCTATTAGTGCAAGCGCTCATCAACCGGTCTCACTAACCAGCGCCGATACCACCGCCGCTAAAGGACCACTTTTAACTGACGGAACTATCTCATTTGCAGTGCGTGCTTCGTTTACCAGAGCAGGTGAGAAGCGTGGCTTTAGAGCCGCTTTCAAAACCGGAGACTTATTCACAATTCAATATTTGATTTTGGATAAAAAACCAGAGAATGTAGTGCGCACAAATTTACTGCCAACGGTGGTTATTACCTCACCATCGGGCAAGAAAATCACCATCCGAATCTCCGAAAGAACCAAATTTTTCGAGCCTTACAGCAAGACCAATTATTTATTTTTAGCTCGTGATAGTTTTGAGGCAGAGCCAGGTATCTACAACATTCTGATGACAAGTCGTGGCAAAGCTGCAATCACCATTGCAATTGGTGATAAGGAAATCCCAGGTGAAGTAGTAAGAGGCGCACTTCCAACGGTCTTGGCAAGTGCTAAGCCCAGCGCCACGCCAACGCCAACGCCAACGCCAACGCCTACCGCAACTGCCACTAAATACACCATGGATTTGGTTCGACAGAATAACTCTGCAAGTAGTTGCTGGAGTGCGATCAATGGCAATGTCTATGACTTGACCAGATGGATCAACTCACATCCAGGAGGAGCTAGCGCTATTAGATCTCTCTGTGGAATCGATGGAACTTCTGCATTTAAAGCACAACATGCAAACCAATCAAGACCGGAGCAGCGTTTAGATGGTTATCTGCTTGGCCCGCTTAGTAAACCTTAACTTCTAAGCGCTACCAGCGCGCCATTGATTCCAGCCACCAAGAACTTGACTCCATTTATTGTTATCCAACCACTATTTATTGGGTCATAACTTTGCCAGCCACTGATCAAAGAGATCTTTTTAGTGATTATGTCAAAAGCGCATAAACGCTTCTGGCAAGTCATCACCAAAGTATTACCACTTAAATTAATAGAGCCATTTGGATTACCAAGTTTGGTGACGGAGAGTGATTGCACCTCTTCGTTCTCTCCTTGAATGCGTAATTGATTTGGATTTGGCAATGTCGAACCAGCCGCACCAAACCAAGCTCTCACAATCTTTCCCGCAACTTTGGTGATTGCTACGTCATAACCAAGTACAGATGCTGTGTTATCAGGTGAATCTAAAGTCTCGTAACGCCAGCTATTAGCGCTGCTGCCATTTCTAGTAGCTAAGCGGACCTCTCCGGAGGTGGCATCTCTTTTTTGATTGACCACCAGGATCGAGTCATAAATCAAATAAGTAGTACCACCCGATAAGAGCGCATCTAAATGAAAAGCCACATCGCCAATGGTGCGACCATCTGTTTTTCGATCGCCATCAATCAATTCATAGCTCCACTTATTTGCTCTTTTTGCGGCACCAAGTAGCACGCCTTGGCTTTCATCGCGATAGAAGACTTGAACCGAAGAGGTAGTGGCTACGCAAGCGCTTGAATAAGAGACATCGCTACCAGTCTTGATTCGATTTGGTTGTTCTACAGGTTGGATTGCCGGCGCATTTCCATCAACTACTTCAAAGGAATTTCCTGCCACCGTTAAAGTTGCATGACGTAAATCTTGATCAACGGTATCTCCATAGAAGAGATGTAGTACTTGTCGAGCGCCACTTCCGGCGGTGCATAAAGATAGATGTCCACCTAAACGATTTTTGGTGCGACCGGCGCTTCCGCCCATGCCATCTATAACCACTTTGCGCCAATTTCCACCTGAGTAGATAGCAGTTCTCAGAGTTCCGGTGCGCCCACTTATATAGGCAATGAAAGGCTGATTATTGAAGGTGCTGGTCACCAGATATTTAGCGTCGCTAGCTGAATCAATAGGGTTGGTACGCCAGGAGTTAACCGGAATGATTGCATCGCTAACAGTCGGTTCAGAACTGCCATTGCTATTTTGCGCGGTTACACTGAAGGTATAACTGGTACCGTTCTTTAAATTTTTTACAATGTACGGTGTGGTTGTCGAATAGTTGACTGTGCCAGTCTTTAGATTTTTGATCGCATAACTATTTACTTGTGCGCTTCTAACATTGGTAGGCGGATCAAAGGTGATGATTGCGCTGGAATCTCCCACTAAAACTTGCAAATTTCGTACCGGATTTGGTAACCCCACTGCGATACCTGCAGGTGGTTTATTTCGCATATCTTCCATCATCGCAAGGAGCAATGGGCCAGGTTCGCGGAAAACTTCTCCGGCATCTAGATTTGGCGTCATCACCGAGTTAACACCAGCGCTTGAGAAGGTGGCTTCATCTAAATGTGAAACCGAAGAGCCACTTTCATAACTTGCCGGGGTGTACATCTTTGGTTTGACCCCGCCATTTACCGCAACTGCTCTAGCCCCAGACCAAGATAGATTGCTGGTCAAAGCTTTACCTAGCTCCAAGCTTGGTGAAGGTAGGTCGCTTAATCTGCGCCCATCATCTAGTTGCAGATAGGCATCAAATGGAGTTGGTTGCTCAATCGAACCAAAGCCGAAAAAAGAATCATATGAGTTGGTAGATAGAAAGCCAAGGCCATGCCCGAGTTCGTGAATGAAGACTGATTGCAAGTCGAATTCAGATTTGCTGGGCGCGCCATCATTTCTAGTATTCCAAGGAGCTAAAGAGTTGACTTGAATTACGATCTCAGAATTGTTCTTATCTAGATCTCGACCTGCAAGTGCATTGGCTAGTGCGGATGGGTACCAAAGCGTTGGATCTGGTGTATTGATGAAGTTGCTGAAGTAATCACCGGGCCTGGCGCTACCAAGTAATCCATAGACGGTCGAACGGCCCCATGTCGCCTCGACTTTCACTGGCACCGAAGATTGAAAATTTGCTGCCCAAACATCTATAGCCGCTTGGATATCACGCTGTGCCCAACTTGGGAAATTATTGTAAGTAACTTCAAATTTAGATTTTGCTTCTAATCGTGCGCCAGCCGGTGCAATAGCGTTATAAGTTTTAACGTTGGATGTTCCTGCAAAAATGTGTCCCCAGGTTGTGGCAGGTCTTTGGTTGTAGAGCGCAGTGGCTGGTGGCGCAAAAAAAGGTGCCAAGAGTATGGCAACTGAAATTGCTCTTAGAATCCAGCGCTTCACGCATTAAACCTACCAAATACACTTACGCTCATGAAGCAGCCATTAGTCACAATCTATAGTCGAACCGGCTGCCATTTATGTGAAAACGCTGAGAGTCTTTTAACTCCACTGGCGGCCAATCTGGATTTTGCGCTGGAAATTAAATTACTCGATGGAGATAAGGAATTAGAAGATCTATATGGTCAATTGATTCCCGTGGTGCATGTAAATGGAAAATATTTTTCACATTTTCGAGTGGATTTAGAAGAGTTTAAATCTTTCCTTGAAAAACATCGTCAGCGTCAATAATCCGATAGCTATAACCTTGTTCGGCAAGGAATCTCTGTCGATTTTGTGCAAAATCTTGATCGATGGTGTCTCGACTTACCACGGAATAGAAACGTGCACTTCGCCCATCAGACTTTGGGCGCAGAATTCGTCCCAAACGTTGCGCCTCTTCTTGGCGGCTGCCAAAAGCACCACTTACTTGAATTGCAATGGTGGCATCAGGTAAGTCAATCGAGAAATTTGCGACCTTTGAGACCACTAGACATTTGATCTCACCGGAACGGAATTTTGCAAATAGTTCCTCGCGCTCCTTAATTGGTGTCTCGCCTTTGATTACCGGTACGCCAAGTTGTGCACTTAGTTCATCTAATTGTGAGATGTATTGACCAATGACCAAAACTTGATCCTCAGCATGTTTTTCAACTAGTGCTTGGACCACTTTCTGTTTAGTAGTAGTGGTGGCACAGAAACGATATTTTTCTTCAACCTCTGCAGTGGCGTAGGACAACCTCTCGCTTTCAGTGAGCGTAGCTCGAATTTCAATGCACTCCGCAGGTGCGATATATCCTTGTGATTCGATCTCTTTCCAAGGAACATCAAATCTCTTAGGTCCGATTAAAGAGAAAACTTCACCTTCCATCCCATCTTCGCGCACCAAAGTTGCAGTCAATCCCAAACGACGTCGCGATTGGATGTCTGCGGTAAATCTAAAGATTGGCGCTGGCAACAAGTGGACCTCGTCGTAGATGATCAAACCCCAGTCATAAGAATCAAAGAGATCAAGATGTGCGTAGACCCCATTCTTCTTCTTGGTCATCACTTGGTAAGTTGCGATAGTTACCGGTCTAATCTCTTTTTTAGCACCGCTATATTCGCCAATTTCATCCTCGTTTAATGAGGTTCTGCGCAGTAGTTCATCACGCCACTGTCGAGCGGCCACGGTATTGGTCACAAGAATTAAAGTTGTGGCTTTAGCGTGAGCCATCGCAGCTGCGCCAACGATCGTCTTGCCAGCCCCGCAAGGTAGAACCACAACGCCACTACCACCATGCCAAAAACCTTCAGCTGCATGCTCCTGATATTGGCGAATTTGCCAACCCTCTTGATTCAAATCGATTGGATGCGCTTGCCCATCAACATATCCGGCAAAATCTTCAGCGGGCCAACCAAGTCTAAGTAGATGTTGTTTGATCGCACCACGTTGAGATGGATGTACCGCTACGGTCTCTTTATCTATCCGAGCGCCAAGTAGCGGTGCGATCTTCTTTGCACGAATTACCTCTTCGAGGACTGCGCTATCGGTTGTGACCAATACCAATCCATGAATTGGATTTGCCTCTAAACGTAAGCGACCATATCTGGACATGGTCTCTGCAACATCTAGTAATAAAGAGTGTGGCACTGCGTATCGCGAGAACTTAATTAGAGTATCGATGACATTCTCGGCATCATGTCCTGCAGCTCTTGCATTCCAAAGACCTAAATTGGTCAATCGATATGTATGAATATGCTCGGGAGAACGTTCTAATTCGGCAAATGGAGCAATGGCACGACGACACTCGGTTGAATTTGGATGATCAACATCTAGCAAGAGCGTCTTATCGCTCTGAACTATTAATGGCCCATCGCTCATTTGAGAAGCTCTTTTATGAACTCATGGAGGAAATTTGAGCGTTCTTGCATCGCAGAGATGCTGGCCCATTCAGTTTTTGCATGAGCACCGCCACCGATTGCACCCAAACCATCTAATACTTTGGCGCCAGTAGCAGCTGCAAAATTTCCATCGCTTGCGCCACCAACTTGTGCAGAGCCAAGTGGAGCGATACCAAGTTTTGCCGCAACTTGCTCTGCGATTTCATAAAGCTCTTTGGTGGCGGCAGGTTCAAGTACGGGTCGATTTAGACCGCCGGTGATCTCAAGCTTTGCACCATTAGTCTCAGGAGTTAACGCTTTTATCGCGGTATCTACGCGCTCAAGATCTTTTTGATCGAATGAACGGGCATCGATCTCTACGGTTGCCACCTCTGGAACGGTATTGGATGTGGTGCCACCTTTAATCATGGTCGGAACCACGGTTGTTCCATGAGTTTTAGATTCGAGACTTTTTAATTTCAAAATTTGGGCTGCCAACTCAACAGAGGCATTGACTCCCTTTTCAGGTTCTAGCCCTGCATGTGCAGCCAGACCAACTGCTTTGATCTCGTACATGGCGGTACCTTTGCGACCAGTTTTGACCTTGCCATCCAAAGAGGCTTCAAGCACCAATACCGCATTGGCGCTGCTTGATACTTCTTTAATTAGATCTCTTGATGCAAAGCTGCCACTTTCTTCATCGGTGGTTGCAATAAGTGCCACGGAACCTTCGATTCCTTTTAGCGCATATAAAGCTTGAATGAAGCCGACTTTCATATCGAAAGTTCCTGGTCCGCGAATTACATCGCCATCAATCTGCCAAATTGGATCAAAAGAGCCAATGGGCCAGACGGTATCTAAATGGGCAAGCAAAACCACCTTTGGATTTTGATCGCCCCACCAAAATACTGGACGTCCGTTTACCTCTAAGACTTTGGCGGCTTTACCAAGTTCGCGTTTCGCAATCTCTGCGGCTAGCTCTACAACTTTGCGACATGCATTTAAATCTTCAGTGGGAGACTCTGCTCTTACCAGTGACTCCAGCGCCTTTAGCATGGGGTCAATTCTGCCAGTAGCAGTACTCATAGCGGAGCCACCCCCGTAATTCTTATGATTTTAAAGGTTTGCAGCTCGCCAGTGCTGTGATCTCTAGCGAGCAAGATGCCGTTGGAGATCTGCTGTGGATCGACGATGCGATGAGAAACCCCTCCGTTGTTATCGGCATAACCAATTGAGAGCGTTCTACTTATATTTTTATTTATGATTTCTAAAGTCTCGCTGGCAGTAGTTCTTGGAACCGCGCCATTACTTCTTAGCTGTGCCTGTTTTGCAGTGGATTGTTCTCCGACTTTAATGGCTCTGATGGCCGCTGCAATTGCTTCGGTGGTTGGCGGTTCGATCTCACCGACAATTCTCGGCGGCTTTGGCCGATTCTTGACGCGTTTATTATGTGGGGAAGTTAGCAAGATTCCTTGAGCGCTCTCTGCGGCCGGCAGATAGCCATTGCTTCGAAGCGTGCTTAGAACTTCATCAGTATCAAATTCAGTTACCAAAACCGTAGGAGCAATTTGACGAAGCGCCAAATCAATTTTCTTATCGGATAAAATTTCGGTTAACACCGACGGATCTTCGCAACGAAGGTAGCAGCTGATTGCACCAACTCTTAACTGACCATGTTTTCTTGCAGTGTCGCTAATTAAATATTCGAGTGGTTGTGGCAAGTTAGTTTTGGAGATCTTGCTCAAGAATTTGCTGATCTCAGTGCTACTTTTGCCATGATCCAAGCCGCGCCTAATAGAGCTTTCAGTGAAGCGGTAAACCGTGGCCGCGCCACGACTCTCGATATCCGCAATCTGGCTCATCTCAACAGCCAATTCGTGTTGCAGGGGACCAGGGGCGATCGCAGTCTGATCGCTTTGTATGGTAATGAAATCTATTGGCGTTGGTAGCGCTGCATTAACGCCTAAATCATCATCACCATCCAATAATTCGGCTGCAAAGGTCGAGAGTGCGCCGAGCCCAGTAATGCCAAGCCATTCACACTCTTCTAACGTCCATTTGACCAAATCATCACGCAAATTAGCGCCTCGGCGTAGTGGGGCTAGCCACTTCATTCGCTCGATAAATGAATCGATATCAGGCGAGAGTTCGATTTGGCTCTTAAGTTCCTCCAAAATTCTGGTCCGAACGTTGGCAGCGCTTACTCGATCTAACTCTGGACCGAGCGCTGCAAATTTATGTTCACTACGTCCGACCAAACCTGAAACACGCGAAGTCAATATCCAAAGCGAGACTAAGTTTCGCCACTTGGTCTCAAAGTCTTGAGTTAGCCAAATATCAAAGAGATTTGTAGGTGCAATACTTTCATCGCCATCTATAGCCACTAAACCGGATAGGTAACAGAGTTCGGCCACGAATGCTGCGCACCCTTCGGATACCCCTAAATGATTTGCGGCATCTTTTAAATCTCGAATTCCAAGCCCTCCGGCGCGCAGCGCACTTGGTGCAACTTCGCCCCAGAAATTTAAAAGCTCTTCACACCAACGTAAGACATTTGAGATATTTGCAATGGCTGCTCGATCGATATCACTCTGGTTGTAGCGTTTTCCTAAAAGTTCTGGTGCCTTTGCATGCAACTCTTTATGTACTTTGCCACCACGAAGATGGATTGCTACCTCGGCAGGCATAACTACATGTTTTTGATCTAAAGGCACTACGTAATTACGCTCTAAGAGCCATGCAATTCCAGGTCCAGGGCTTTTGATATCGCCGACACTTCCTCTTGGTGGCCCCCAAGTAAGCGCGCTCATAACCTTCTTCGCGCTATCTGGCGCTTTAGTTAGCTCCTTCAAATCCAATTTCGCAATTGAGCGAGGGCCTAATCCTGCAGGTTCTGGACCAATTGCCTCTCTTAAAGAGATTGGAATTATGCCTTCATACACGATGGCGAGTTCTTCAAATTTTTTGAAGACGAATCGAGCTGAGGTATCGGTAATTCGCTCTAGTTCTTTGATTTTGATCGGCTCTTCTAGGCACATCAGCGCTTCAAGAACTTGAATTTCGAATGCATTTAAAGAATCTATTACGCGGGCAATACTTGGAGCGCTATTTGCCCTAACTGCAAGCGCTGCATAATCCGGCGGGGTGGGTGAGATCAGGTCCGGTCTTAATGAGAAGAGTCGCGCCAGCGCGGCATCATCAAGAGTGCGCAGATAATCGGCGAAGGTGCGATACATAACCTGCCTATATTAGTCGCTTCCTTTATCCCCCCGCGACCTAGGCGTAAGCCATGCGCCAAGCGCAACGATTCGACTGATTGCCGGTCCTAGAAGTCGATTTAATTTTCGGAACTTTCGAAAATCATGCATCTGCCAACCTTCAGCCAGCGCCTTTATTCGAAGCCGCGCATCTGGATTTATGGCGTGTGGAATTCCAACTGACTGCAACAACGGAAAATCGCTCGCACTATCTGAGTAAGCATGACAGTTATTTAAGGAAAATCCGCGTTCAGCGGCGAGTTCGCGAACTGCACGCGCTTTCACTGAACCATGCAAGATCTTCCCAATCAAATCACCGGTGTATTTACCATCTTCTATTCTTACCTTGGTGCCGATGGCTCCAGTAAATCCAAGGCGATCAGCAATTAGTTTTGCCATATCTTCAGGAGCTGCGGTCACGAGCCAGACTTCGCAACCTTCGGCCAAATGCGCTTGCGCCAATTCAATTGTGCCTTTGATTAACGCTGGAGATACATAATCGTCATAGACAGATTCCCCAATTGCATAAATGTCATTGACATCATGGCCACCGATAAAGTCTGTTGCAGCTTTCTGAAATCGTGCGATTACCTCTGGTTTTTCGGTGCCAGTTAATCTAAATCTCACATTAGCGACGACAAATTTCGAAATATCAGCTTTTGTGAAGAATCCACGTTGATACATAGCGCGGCCCAGGAAGTAGAGCGTTGACCCACGCACCAAAGTGTTATCAAGGTCAAAGAATGCAGCGCTTCTGGCGGCCATGCCTTAACCCTAAACGCTTTATCATTTCCCAATGGCAAGCGTGCATGTAGTTCGACATGGCGAGGTAGAAAACCCCCAGAAGATTCTGTATGGACGGCAAAAGGGTTGGTTCTTATCTAAGCGCGGCGAAGAGATGGCCAAAGTTCTCGGAGAGTGGTCGCAAGCTCTCGATTTGGGAGCGGTCCACGCCTCACCATTGGAGCGTGCACAACAAACTGCCAAACCAATTGCTGATGCACACGGATTGATCATTAAAACTGATGAGCGATTGATAGAGGCAGCCAATGTCTTTGAAGGCAAACCATTTGGTGTAGGAGATGGTGTTTTAAGAAAGCCTTCGGCATGGCCAAAACTTTGGAATCCTTGGAAACCTTCCTGGGGTGAACCTTATGTGGATCAGGTAAATCGAATGCTGGCAGCGGTCTTTGCTGCCCGAGATGCAGCTGCTGGAAAAGATGCCGTGGTGGTATCTCACCAATTACCGATTTGGATCTTGCGAAGTGCAATCGAAGGTCGACGTTTCTTGCATGATCCACGTAAGCGAATCTGCACCTTAGCATCAGTAACTTCGATTCACTTTGATGACCAAGGAATGATCTCGGATCTGTCTTATTCGGAACCTGCAAAGCACCTATTACCTTGAAGAAGATACTTGTAATTACGCTGCTAACAATCATGTTGGTTGGTTGTGGCGGTGGGCAGCAAGTTGCAACCAAAAGCTACGTAGCAGGAAATGGCACCGTTACATTTATTGATCAGAATGAACGAAAGCTAGGGCCAGTACTAACCGGTCGCACTTTAGATGGTGATAACTATCAATTGCCAAATGGCGGAATCGTGGTGGTTAATGTCTGGGCTTCTTGGTGTGCACCTTGCAGGGCTGAAGCGCCAACTTTGGCAGCGCTCGCAGAAAAATATAAAGGTGTAGTTTTCTTGGGAGTCTTAACTCGAGATTCCGAAGTTGCAGCCAGGGCTTTTGAAGAGCGATTCAAAATCCCATACCCCACATTGGTAGATGATTCGGTGCTGCTTGGCTTTCGCGAAACTTTGACCGCAAATGCGATTCCTACGACTTTAATCATGGATAAAAAGGGTCGAGTTGCTGCCCGAGTATCTGGCCAAGTTACTTACAGTTCCTTGCGCGATTTGATTGAGAAGATTCACTCAGAATGAGTACCGATTTAGCCAACTATCTATTGTCAGGCAATTTGATCTTAGCTTTACCGATTGCAGCGCTAGCCGGATTGATCTCTTTTGCTTCACCGTGTGTGATTCCGTTGGTACCTGGTTATTTAAGTTATGCCGCAGGTTTTTCCAATAACCGCGGCAGATTATTGGCTGGCTCTACGCTCTTTGTGCTTGGTTTTACATCGCTCTTTGTAACTTACGGAGCGTTGTTTGGGGGATTGGGTAGCAAGATCTCTGCCAACCAAAGGACGATATCTCTGGTCTTAGGTCTCTTAACTATATTGCTCGGGTTGATTTTCATGGGTCGGATTCGATTTATGCGCTCCTTTAAATTCACCAAAACTACGAGTAGTGGATTGCTCGGTGCACCCATTTTAGGTTTTATGTTTGGCTTGGGCTGGACGCCTTGTATTGGCCCTGCATTAGCGGCTGTACAAACGCTTGCAATTGAAAGCGCCAGTGCCAGTCGAGGTGCAATCCTTTCAGTTAGTTACTGTTTTGGTCTCGGCGCACCATTCATACTAAGTGGGCTCTACTTGGATCGCGCAACTGTGATACGTCGCTTCCTATCAAGAAATGGTGATCGGATCTCTTTCTTAGGTGGCCTATTTTTGATTTTAGTGGGCTTGCTTCAGATAACTGGACTTTGGGATATCTGGATGATCGCACTTAGAGGATTGATCTCTGGATTTGAGCCAGTGTTATGAGCGATCTCAAGTTAGGTTTTATCGGAAGTTGGCGTTATCTCTGGCGCCAATTGACCAGCATGCGCACCGCGCTAATTCTCTTGTTGTTAACTGCATTAGCTGCGATTCCGGGTTCACTTTTACCGCAAAGAACCAATGGTCCGATCCCAGTTCGTGATTTCTTCGAGCAGAATCCAGATTTAGCGAAGTTCTTAGACAGAATATGGATGTTTGATGTTTATGGCTCACCCTGGTTTAGCGCGATTTATATCTTGCTATTTATCTCGTTAATAGGGTGCGTGATTCCAAGAACCATCGAACATGCAAAATCAGCTTTTAATCAACCGCCAGCTGCGCCAAGCCGGTTGGAGCGCATGGAGCATTTTCAAGTATTTGACGGTGATTTTGATACTACTTTGCGCTGGCTTCGAAAGAACCGATTCCGGGTTCGCTTTGAATCGGATTGGATCAGCGCCGAAAAGGGCTATTTACGCGAGTTTGGTAATTTGATTTTTCATCTATCGTTAATTTTGATCTTGTTGGGCGTGAGTGTGGGTTCACTGTTTGGTATGCGAGCCGACTCCATTGTAAATATCGGTGAGCGGTTTACCAATATTCCGACCAACTATGACTCAGTCACATATGGGAAGTTATTCAACGAGCGAGACTTGCCGCCATTTATTATCAAAGCAGAGAATTTCGTGGCCAAGTACAACCCCGTTACCAGCATGCCTGAGGATTACACCCTTTTTGTTTCAGTCGCGAAGAATCCAGATGCTAAACCGGTGCGCAAGACCATAAAAGTGAACTCGCCATTAAAGTTTGGATCGACCTCTGTATATCTACAAGCAAATGGATATTCACCTCTAGTAACAGTTCGAAATTCAACCGGCGCAGTTGTCTTCCAAGGGGCTGTGCCGCTCTTGCCTCAAGATTCCAATCTGGCTTCAATCGGTGCGATCAAAGTTCCAGATACAGATCCACAAATTGGATTTGTCACATCCTTCTTCCCAACCTATGAGCTTGCCGAAGGTCAACCCGCTCGCAGTTCTTATCCTGAGGCGCTAGACCCCAGGCTTTTGATTGGAGTTTGGGTTGGCGATCTTCAAGTTGATAATGGAATTCCGCAATCGGTCTACAGATTAAATACCGAAAAGATGAAAGAGATAGGCACCGTGGCTATGAAAGTCGGCGAAAGCTATGAGTTTGCCGATGGTTCACTGACTTTCGAAGGTTATGTGCCGTGGGTCAATTTGAACATCGTTCGTGACCCCGGTAAACAATTAGCGCTAATTGGTGGAATTCTGGCGATTCTAGGATTATTAGCTTCGTTATTTGCCCGCCATCGAAGGATTTGGATTAGAAAACGTGGCACGGAACTTGAGGTGGCAGGATTGGCAAAGAACGCAGCACCAGGTTTGGAAGAAGAGATCGCAGGATTGGTTAGATCAGTAAAGGAGTTGTCATGAGTAATAGAAGTTGGGCATTCCTCTCGAATTACTTGGTCTATTCCAGCATGGTGGTTTATACCTTGGCCTTCCTTGCGCATGCATTTGAGACTGCGTGGTCGCTGCGCAAACCTGAGAACGCTGCAGCCCAAGAGGGAAATCTTTTGACGAAGACCTTGGATTATGCCAAAACCGAGAAAGCTGCACGTATCGCTACCGCGATGATGATTCTTGGAACCGCGCTGCTCTTCGTTGGGGTTGTAGCACGTGGCATCTCTGCAAGTCGTGTGCCATGGAGCAATATGTATGAGTTCTCCATAACTGGTGCGTTGGCTTTTAGTATCGCTTACCTAGTCACTTTACGAAAATATGACTTGCGCTGGTTGGGTTTACCAATTGCGATATTTATATTGTTGGTATTAGGAACTGCAGTCACAATTCTTTATCGACCAAGTGCTCCATTGGTGCCAGCTTTAAAATCAACTTGGTTGGTAATTCACGTTTCGGCAGCGATCATCTCCGGTGGCGTCTTCTTTCTAGCTAACGTGATTTCAGGAATGTATCTATGGTTAGATTCAAGAGAACGTAAAGGTGGACGCAATCCTTGGGCAAAGCGCTTGCCAGATTTAGAGACGCTCGATCAACTCTCATATCGTTTAGTCGCATTTGTATTTCCACTCTGGACCTTTGCAGTCATTGCAGGTGCGATCTGGGCTGAGAGTGCCTGGGGGAGGTATTGGGGCTGGGATCCAAAAGAGACTTGGGCTTTTATTACCTGGGTGGCATATGCCGCTTACTTACATGCGCGAGTGACAGTTGGCTGGAAGGGAAGAAAAGCTGCCTGGTTATGTTTGATTGCAGGTTCAACTTTCCTCTTCAATTACATCTATATCAATATCTGGGGAACTGGTAAGCACACATACTCCGGTCTGTAGATTCAGTGCAATCGCCATGTCTGATTTGCACCCGTTGCACATTAGAAAATAGACTTTCGCTCAGTTAAGGGGAGTACCTCGTTAACGCACCTTCGTCAATACGGATAGCAATATCCCGGGGTTGCGACCACTAGGTGGTGAGGGAGACCTTGGCAAGTAACTGCCCCTTCAACGATTAGGTTAGATAAAAAATGGATGTAACACTCTTAACTTGGGCGCTTGTAATTGGCGCGATCATCGTGCTGATAGTCCTAGATCTACTTACAGTAAGCCGCAAACCACATGATGTCATGTTTAAAGAAGCTGCCATTTGGTCGATTTTCTATATTGGAGTCGCCGTCGCATTTGGTGTTTGGGTTTGGCAAACAGCTGGCTCGCAATTTGGCACCGAGTACTTTGCCGCGTACCTTGTAGAGAAATCTTTATCTGTAGATAACCTATTCGTATTTATCATCATTTTGACCCAGTTCAAGGTGCCTTCGATATTCCATCAACGGGTATTGATGTTTGGGGTTATCCTCGCGCTAATTCTTCGAGCTATTTTTATCGCAGTAGGCGCAGCTGCACTTGCCGCCTTTAGTTTTACCTTTGTAATTTTCGGAGCTATTCTGATTTGGACAGGCGTTGGACTATTCAAGCACTGGGATGAGGATCCCTCTCCGGAAGATAATGTATTTGTGCGCATCATGAGAAAGCGCATTGCGATGACGGATGATTACGACGGTTCAAAGATATTTACCAGAGTAAATGGCAAGCGTATGGCCACCCCCATGTTCATGGTCATGATCGCGATTGCATCAACCGATTTATTGTTTGCACTTGATTCAATCCCAGCGACATTCGGTGTTACCCAAGAGCCATTCTTAGTATTTGCAGCTAATGCCTTTGCTTTGCTTGGGTTAAGGGCGCTTTACTTCTTGTTAAAGGGATTGTTGGACAAACTGGTCTATCTATCTCTTGGTCTCTCGGTGATCTTGATGTTTATCGGGGTTAAGCTGATCATGACTTATCTGCATGAGGCATTTGCCGAAGTGCCTAAGATTCCGACCACTTTGAGCTTGGCAGTTATTGGAGCGATTTTGTTGATCTCAACGATAGCTAGCTTCTTTAAAGTAAAAAGCGATCCGGATGCGCAGGCCCATGCTGGTCGAGTGACTTCTGCAAAGAAAACCGATCCGCAGAATGAGGATAAAGCTTCTTAAAGTTTTCTCAGGAAGTCGGGATCATCATCTGGACCGATCGGGCCTCTACCTTTTTTAGGTGGTCTTGGCCTGCGATTCTTGCCTGCAATGATCCAGGCTATTGGTCCGATGATTCCAATCAATACGCTAACTAAGAACCATCCCCATTTTGGCAGTAGTTTGATATCAGACTCATCGGTACGTGAAATGTCGAAGATTGCATAAATTGCAAGCCCAATCGGAATTACATATGTAAAGAGAACTCTTACCATCTTCGCCTCTCTCAATCTCAAACTGATTCTGAATCTGGATCTACATCTGGCTCAATTGTACTTACTGTAACGCTTAGAGATAATCAGGTATCTAAATTGTTATAAGCCAATCAATGAACCGAGCGAGATCAGTACTCCGGTAATCAACTGGAATTTGCCGGTTGCTTCGAGTACCGAAATTAGCTCAGCGCCTTTTTTGTACTTTATCTCATTTAATAATTTAATGGCCGGGAATATTCCTAAAGCGACCAAAATTGAGATGGAAAAGCCAGTGAAGATCGCTACAAATATCAGGAACATAAAGAAACGGCGTGCACGAGTCTCTCCGATTCTCACTGCAAAGGTCAGCTTGCCTGCCTTGGCATCACCATCAAGATCTCGAATGTTATTGACCATCAATAGCGCACATGAGATCGCACCATTTGAAATAGCAGCTAGGACCGCTTCAATCTCTATCTTTCCTGTCTGAGTGAAGTAAGTTCCGATAGTTGCCACCAAACCAAAGTAGACAAATACATAGATCTCACCTAAGCCACGGTAGCCGTAAGGATTCTTTCCGCCGGTGTAGCGCCAAGCTGAAATGATCGCACTTGCTCCGATCAACATTAACCAATAGCTACTTCGCGCTGAAAGATAAGCGCCTGCTATTGCGGCACTCGCGAATGAGAATAAAGCAGCGCGTTTTACCTCTGCGGCAGTGGCTAAGCCACTTGCCACCAACCTAGTAGGGCCAATTCGTTTTAAATCTGTGCCTCTAATGCCATCTGAGTAATCATTTGCATAATTAACCGCTACTTGAAGTGCCAGCCCCACTATCAGCGCCAAAAGCGCATTTATCAAATTAAATTTCGGATACGAAAGAGCAATCGCCACCAGTACCGGCGTGACTACTGCAGGTAGAGTGCGAAGCCGCGCACCAATTAGCCAACGATTCATCTTGGGAGTAACTTACCAAGCGCTGCACGATCTACTTTTTGTAGCTCGGTTCTCGGAATTGCTTCAACTCTAATGATGCTCTTTGCCTTGACGCCAAAGGCAGTTTGAAGCTGGGATTGAATCTTGGACTCGGAATCTTGGTCGGTAGTTGCGATTATGAGCGCGGTACCCCACTTTGAATCTGGAACTCCAGCAGCGCCATAGTTGAAACCGAGCAAACTTTCGATGGCGCTAAGTGAGATGTTCTTGCCACCACTGATTATCACGTCATCAATTCTTCCGGTTATGAATAATTTTCCATCCTTTAGATATCCAAGATCGTTAGTAACGAAATAGCCATCTATGGTTGGAACTTTGGCCAGCATCGCTCCTTTGATCTCTATAGTTTCGCCAATCTTGATCTCCACTCCAGGAAGTGCCACCCCGTCATAAACACAACCACCACAAGTTTCAGTCATTCCGTAAGTGGTGACACAGTTGATGCCAGCGTTGGTTGCTTTTAGAAGGAGTTCGGGGTCGATAGCAGCGCCACCTACCAATACTTTCTTGCAGCTTCTCAAGTGTGCGAGCAATTCAGAGTCTTCATTTAAAGCCCGATAAAGTTGGGTTGGAACGATTGCAGAGTAATCAGCGCTCTGTTTGACAGTCACAGGTTCGGTGCCTAATTCCATTGACCTAACCAAGACATTGATACCAGCGGTGTGTGTCGGAGATAGCAATAGCGACCATCTCTCGCCGGGTTTTGCACCTAGGTAATTATTGGAATTTCGAGCGCTAAATATCAAAGCACTTGCAGGTAACAAAATTTCTTTTGGGGTACCACTTGAACCACTGGTTTTTATTGCAACATCGTGGCCACGGCGAAGCGCTTCTGAGAGTTCTGCCATTGCCTGTGTAATAGACCACGATTCCTCGTATCTATAAGGGCTTTTAGCGTCTGCTGACTTTGCTTCGTTTTCCATTACCCCCGTAGGCTAAGGCGCATGAGCAAGCCAATCAAGCGGGAGTTCCCAAGCCGAAGTATTCCTGCTTGGGTAAAAGGCGCAAAAGATTTCCAAGACATTATTTATGAAACTGCAGAGGGAATCGCAAAGATCACTATAAATCGTCCGCAGGTTCGTAATGCCTTTCGACCACAAACCATCATCGAATTAAAAGAGGCTTTTGATTTAGCGCGTGACGATGAAAATGTAGGTGTGGTTATCTTCACGGGAGCAGGTGATGAAGCATTCTGTTCTGGTGGCGATATCAACACTCGAGGCGACGATGGCTACATTGGTGATGATCAAGTGGGAAGTAAAGGTATTGGCCGTTTAAATGTTTTGGATTTGCAGGTGCAAATTCGAAGAATGCCAAAACCAGTAATTGCAATGGTGGCAGGTTGGGCAATTGGTGGCGGCCATGTGCTACATGTGGTTTGTGATTTAACAATTGCAGCTGAAAATGCGAAATTCGGCCAGACCGGTCCGATGGTTGGCTCATTCGATGGCGGTTACGGCGCAGGGCTTTTAGCAAGACATGTAGGACAGAAGAAAGCACGGGAGATCTGGTTCTTAACCCGACAATATGATGCCAATGAAGCCTTAGCGATGGGTCTAGTAAATACCGTGGTGCCGCTTAAAGAGTTAGAAGCGGAAACGGTGCAATGGGCTCGTGAGATGTTACAGAATTCGCCACTTGCATTGAGGTTATTAAAAGCTGGGCTAAACGCGGCAGATGATGGTTTAGCAGGCGTCCAACAGCTAGCTGGAGATGCCACACTCTTGTTCTATATGACAGAAGAGGGCCAAGAGGGACGCGATGCTTACAAAGAGAAGCGTCCGCCTAATTTTGGAAAATTTCCAAAGCGTCCGTAATGTTAAATGAAATATTGGCATCGCTTCAGGTGCTCTCTTTGCCAACGCGAACCAATTTTCGATCTATAACAAATAGAGAGGTCGCACTCTTCAAAGGTCCAAATGGTTGGGGAGAGTTCTCGCCATTTCTTGAATATCAAGCGGTAGAGGCGGCTCATTGGTTAGGCGCTGGTATTGAAGCTGCATTTGGCACTCTACCTGCTCTGTATCGGGAGCAGATTGAGGTAAATGCCACCTTACCTGATGTAGATAGCAAAGTTGAGGTAACAAATATCTTGGGCTGGTATCCCGGTGTCAAAGTAGTGAAAATAAAAGTTGGCCGTGAATTAGCGCTGGATATTGCAAGAATTAAAAATGTGCTTTCGGTAAACCAGAATCTTCGAATCAGATTAGATGTAAATGGTGGGTGGACCGTGAAGGAAGCCGAATCTGCAGTCGCGAAGATCATCGATGAAATTGGAATTGAGAGAATTGAATATATAGAGCAACCAGTTTCAACCTTAGAGGAGCTACGTGAATTGCAATTACCGATTCCGGTGGCTGGTGATGAGGTCATTAGAAAGGCTCAAGATCCCTTTGCCATTGATTTAGCCGGAGCTGTGGATATCTTGATGTTGAAAGTCTCCCCATTAGGTGGCATCAAACGTGCGCTAGAGATTGCTAAGCACCACAAACTTCCGGCAGTGGTCTCAAGTGCATTGGAATCTGCAGTTGGTATCTCCCACGGAATTCGACTGGCCGCAGCGCTACCTAACTTGAATTTTGCTTCTGGTTTGGCAACCGGACGTTTGCTCGCCAATGATGTAGCAGATCTACCGATAGTAGATGGGAAGATGAGCGTCTGCACTGTTACTCCAGTGGGACTTTCTAAATATCAAGCTTCACCAGAACGCACTAAATGGTGGGAAGTGCGAATTCGCGATAGTTTTGAAGTATGGCAAGCACGGAATTAGCCCGGTCGATCATCCGTGACTTCATCGAACACGGCGTCACCGAATTTGTCCTAAGTCCAGGCTCTAGAAATGCACCGCTATCAATTGCACTCTATGAAGCCGAGCAGCGCGGTTTGGTCAATTTACATGTGCGAATCGATGAACGTACCGCAGGATTCTTCGCACTGGGTATTGCTAAAGCCACCCGCTTTCCCGCCGTGGTGGTTTGCACCAGCGGTACTGCAGTAGCCAATTACTATCCTGCGTTTTTAGAGGCTTTTCATAGCGATATTCCACTTATTGTTTTGAGCGCCGATCGCCCCGAGCGGCTACATCAAACTGGTGCTAATCAAACAACCAATCAAGTGAACATTTTCAATTGTGGTCGCTTTTACCATGGCACGGATTATGAATTGAAAATCACTGGTCCAACACATATCAATGTGCAATTCGATGAACCACTACTTTCAGATGACAAAAGCAATTGGCTTGGCAATTTATCGCACCGGAAGCTCGTAGCTACCGCTACTAAGCCTGAGGAGTTCCATATTCCTGAAGGCAAAGGCATATTGGTAATTGGCCATGATGCGGTGGATGTCACCGAATTTGCCAAGGAATTGGCAGTGCCGATAATTGCGGAGAATCCATTGGCTTACCCAAATGCAATTCCACAAGCATCCTTAATTGCAGCTAACTTGGAAGTTGATTGGGCCGTGGTCGTGGGTAGAACCACGCTTTCCAGATCGACAAATAAATTGATTTCAAAAGCGAAAGCAACTTTCGTGATTGATCAGCGAGCCAGGCGGATAGATCCAAAACGTAGTGCAACCAAGATTTTCGAATCAGTTCCAAAGATTAATGGAAGCGCTAAACATTGGAAGATTCAATCTGAGTTTATAAATTTGGATTCTTGGAGCGAACCAGCAGTTGCACAATGCATTGCAGCTTGCCTACCCAACGGCGCTACGCTTTATGTATCCTCTTCTCGGCCAATTCGTGACTTAGAAGCTTTTGCTAAGCCACGCGCCGGCGTTAGAGTCTTAGCAAATCGTGGCCTAGCCGGAATTGATGGGAATATCTCAACTGCGCTTGGAATTGCTTCAAAGTCAGAGTGCACCTATGCCGTAATTGGAGACCTCGCCTTTCTGCACGATTTAACAGCGCTGGTAAATCAAGAGTCCATTAATTTGAAATTGCTGGTGATAAATAACGATGGAGGCGGAATCTTCTCGACCCTGCCACAAGCTGGTGTGACCGGTTTTGAAAAGATTTTTGGCACAGCGCATGGACATGACTTGGCGGCAATTGCCCGATCTTTTAAGGTAAAGGTAAGCGAAATTTCAGATTTAAGTGCGTTAAAGACCTTCTTGGAATCAGTCAATGGATTTGAGATCGCGATTTTGAAGATGCCAGATCGCCAGGGCAATGCCCAGTTGATCAAAGAGCTAACTAAGAAAGCGCAATCAAGTTTTAGCGAAGCGCATTAATTATCGGTAGAAATTTAGCCTGACTCTCGGCTACCTCATGGTCGGCATCCGAACCGGCCACGATGCCACAGCCTGCGAAAGCGTGAATCTCATTCCCAGTGATGTAGCCACAACGAAGAGCAATCCCTTGCTCGCCATCACCTTTAGCATCGATCCAACCGATTGGACCTGCATATCGTCTGCGATTGATTCCTTCTAACTCTCTAATCAACTTAGCAGCGCCTTGAGTAGGGGTGCCACATACTGCTGCCGAAGGGTGGAGTTTCTGCAGCAAGGTGAAGATATCGGTGACTTTATGGCCCTCTTTGATCGCTCCCGTTACATCGGTCGCTAGATGCATAACGTTTGATAGATGTAGCACGAATGGCGCTTCAGGAACATTGGTTGACTTGCAGAAGGGTTCTAACGCATCAGCCACAGATCGAACAGCATATTCGTGTTCTTCCAGATCCTTGGAAGATCTGGCAAGTGATGCTGCTAAAGCAAGATCCTTGTTGTCATCTCCGGTTTTACTGATTGTGCCAGCCAAAATCCTTGAGACCACCATCGAATTATTAAGTCTTACTAGAAGCTCGGGGGTAGCACCGACTAGACCATTATTTGAGTAAACCCAAGTACCAGGGTAATCCTTGGCAAGGTTACGCAAAACAATTCGTGCATCAATAGGCGCGTCAGAATGTGCGATCAGCTCACGAGCCAACACCACTTTATCCAAAGAATCGCTCTGGATAAATTTGACTGCTTCGTTGACTTTCTTCTTCCATGAAGTGATATCGCTATCCAACCAATTTACTTTTGGTAGTTCGCCAAGCTGATTGCGCTCTGCCAATTTAGGTTGAGGGATATCGCCAATCCAAGTGATCCACGTTGATTGATTTCTTACCCCCACAATTACCTTTGGGATTATTAATTCTGATTCTTCATTCTCATCAAAGGAGAATGAGGTGAAAAGAATCGGTCCGGTACCAGGGCCATGTAGTTCATTTTCAATCTCAAAATCATCTAACTGCTGATGCCACCATTGTCGGGCTTGCTCAAAACGCTTTGGCCCACTTACTTTCTTGGATGCGAAAACCCCCCAACCGACCAGGCCTTCCCCATTTCGAACCCAGGCAAGCGGGGTATCAAAATCAGGTAGCAACTCCAGCAATGGCAGATGCGTGCCAAGCCGGACGGTTGTGATTCGAGTAGCCAAAAAAGCTCCTTTAACTTCCCAGAAATCTCCTAGAAGTCTCCTAGAAGTTTATTGCCAATACTTCAAGTCTAAACCTTCGGCGATACTCCTAAATCACTTGAAAGTGTTCGACGTGATTAAGGGTGTGATGAAGTCAACGGTCAAATTCATCAGATTAGATAAGGCAGAATACGCTCTATGTCTCGCGCAAATATGGATAAGAATCCCGATGAAGTTGCAGCCATGTTTGATGGCGTTGCCAAGCGTTATGACTTAGTTAATGATTTACTGAGTTTGGGTCAGACCAAGATTTGGCGTAAGCAGACGACTCAGATAATTGATCCAAAACCAGGAATGGATATTTTGGACTTAGCAGCAGGCACTGGTTCATCTTCGGTACCTCTTGCAAAAGCTGGCGCAAAAGTTATCCCGGCAGATTTTTCAGATGGCATGCTAGAAGCGGGAAGATTAAGGCATCCCTATCTACCTTTTACCAAAGCAGATGCTTTGAACTTGCCATTTAAAGATCGAGAATTTGATTTGGTGACAATCTCATTTGGATTGCGCAACACCGTTGATTTCGATAAAGCGCTCAAAGAGATGTTACGTGTTACCAAACCTGGTGGCCGTTTAGTGGTCTGCGAATTTAGCCAACCTACTTGGAAACCATTTAAATCGCTCTACCTGAATTACCTCATGAAAGCGTTGCCAAATATCGCAAAATTCACTAGCTCCAACCCTGATGCCTACCAGTATCTGGCCGAATCCATCAGAGCCTGGCCCAATCAGCAAGCGCTTGCGGCTCGAATTGAGGCCGCTGGGTGGCAAGGGGCGAGATGGCGCAACCTGACCTTCGGAATTGTTTCAGTTCACAGCGCCAACGCGCCCTTTTAATTTCGCCTAACCAATTCCCACGCTTAGTATTACAGGGTGAATCCATATGTTCCGATCCTGGTCATCGGCGCTCTGGGCTTCGGCTTTGCGGTCTTCTCGGTGGGCGTTGCCGCCATCACCGGACCAAAGCGTTACAACCGCGCAAAGTTAGATGCCTACGAATGCGGCATCGAACCTTCACCACAAGCCGCTGAAGGTGGTCGCTTCCCAGTTAAGTACTTCTTAACCGCAATGCTCTTTATTATTTTTGATATTGAAATGGTCTTCTTATATCCGTGGGCAGTGACTTTCGATCAACTTGGCCTATTTGGTTTAGTAGAGATGGTTATCTTTATCGGAACGGTGTTCGTGGCATTTACATATGTCTGGCGACGCGGTGGACTGGAATGGGATTAAGTGGAATTGATCATTAATCTTTCGAAAGCGGAGGCGTCGTGGGTTTAGAAGAGAAGTTACCGTCTGGCTTTTTACTCACCACCGTGGAAAATCTTGCAGATTACATGCGCAAGTCCTCGGTCTGGCCCGCAACATTTGGTCTTGCTTGTTGCGCCATTGAGATGATGGCAGTTGGTTCTGCGGCAAAGTACGACATCTCTCGTTTTGGAATGGAACGTTTCTCGGCAACTCCACGTCAAGCAGACTTGATGATCGTTGCCGGCCGTCTATCAAACAAGATGGCGCCAGTACTTCGCCAAATTTATGATCAAATGGCCAATCCAAAATGGGTAATCGCTATGGGCGCATGTGCATCTTCTGGTGGCATGTTCAATAACTATGCGATAGTCCAAGGTGTCGATCACGTAGTGCCAGTAGATATTTATCTGCCAGGTTGCCCGCCTCGCCCCGAGATGTTGCTTGATGCGATTTTGAAATTGCACGAGAAGATCGGTCAAGGAAAGTTAGGCGTAAATCGCGAACAGGTCATCAGAGAAGTTGAGGCAGCAGCACTTGCCGCAATCCCTACTCATGCACAGAAAGGCTTGTTGGCGTGAGCGATCAACGTGGCGCATTTGGCGTCTCTGGCACTGGTGATACCTCAGGTTATGGCGGGCTACAACGGGTTCAAGTAAATCCAGGTTCTACCGAGAGACCTTATGGTGGCTATTTCGACCAAGTTGCCGATGATTTAGAACGCGCTTACCCAGAATTTTCCGAAGCGATTGAAAAGGTAGTTGTCGATCGAGGCGAATTAACTCTTCATATCAAGCGCGAGAAATTGGTGGAAGTTGCCAAAGTGCTACGCGATAAATTGTTATTTGAAATGTGCATGGGTGTCAATGGTGTTCATTATCCAGATCAAATCGGCAGAGAACTACATGCGATTTATCCATTGC
>JBJTHJ010000070.1:0-29882 GCA_046094385.1 Candidatus Nanopelagicaceae bacterium | reverse complement strand
GGGTAATTACATTTGTGATTCCATGGATCATCAGAAGGATCCGCGGTAAATCATCAGGCGATGGACGTGCAGCTAAATATCCGAGCCTGATTGCATGGCCAATTTCAGATAATCACTGATTTTTGCCATAATTACGCGTTGCAACGCCTCCCTAGCTCAGTGGTAGAGCATCCGCCTTGTAAGCGGAAGGTCGTCAGTTCAATCCTGACGGGGGGCTCTGGTTAACCAGTAATTACTCGACTTATCTCGCTCCATGATTCCAAACTCGATCATATATCGACGTAGCGAAGCTGTATCGTGATGAAATTTCGCCAAGAATTCATTTAATTCAAATTCTGTATAGATGAGCTCAGGGTTTAGCCCCAGAGCTATTCTGCGTAACACTTCAAGCTTTTTTGAACTTCGCGCAGGAATATGCGTGAGAGACCCATCGGTATTAAAAAATTGATCAATCATCAGAGGTTTAGTTTATCTCTAATTCGAAATTTACATCTTTTTATATATTTTTTCGCCATGGCAACACTATCGCGTGGAGCATCGATTCAAGCGGCCCTTGCTTGAAGCGATTTAACCACTTGGTTGAAAACCAAACTAAGGCAAGCCAAATTGCGATATCAATAAAGATCAACATCCAAGCATCTTCTTTTTGAAGTAGCCCGAGACCCCAAGGTCCAAAGATTAATGAGGCTAGTCATAATGGTCAGCGTTATCAAAGTGGCCATATTAATCAGGGATTAGGCTCTGATTTGGACGATTTGTCCGGCTTTATAGATGCCTTGGTTTTGCCCCTTTAGTAGATGCAAAGAATTCTCACCGAAGACAGTCCAATTATTCAGGTCGTAAGTGACGATTGCGGTTAATTCATCTATACCAACGACGCAAATATCAGCTGGGGCTTGTAAGAATTTCTGTGCTGCAAACTCAGGAACCCAGCCAAAAAATTTATTGTAATGAGGGATTGTTCTGATGTTCTTCGCGATTCCAAAACCCAGTTCACCTTCTGCTTTTGGTCTTCGAAAATGTGGGATATCAGGACCCATGGCCATCGCACCAGCGCTACAACCGGCGATTGAGGTGCCAGCTTGCCAATTGCGAATGATTGCATCGTAGACAGGAGTATCAATTAAGGTAGCCGCTAAATAATGTGGATCGCCACCACTTAAATAGATCAAACCAGCATTCTCTATTTGAGTTACAAACTCCTGGCGAAAAGCATCTTCACGAGAATAGATAGGAAGGAAGATTTGCTCTGCACCAAGTCGCTCTGCTTGGGCTTTCCCAATTTCCCGCCAAAAATCTAGACGGCTGGCACTCTCTCGCCCTGCGGCGGTTGGTATTTGCACATAACGATCAGATTTACCAGCAGCTAATAAATCACGCTCTAACTCTTGCATTGCAGGTAGGTATTCTCCTGATCCCACCAAGGCTACTTTTCCAAAAGCGCTCACCAGGCGACGATAACCTACAAAACTTATTTGTGGTTTAGTTGCTCAAATCAGCAGATAGATTGCCAATATGTGTGACTTTCTTGAAAGCAAAAATCGAGATCACGATAGAGATTAACCCACCGATTAAAAATGGTAGACGCAATCCTCCTTTAGCAATAAATCCACCAAGTACAGAGCCAATTGGCATCAAACCCCAAACTAGCGTTCTTCTAGCTCCGTGAATTCGTCCATAAAGATGGGTGGGAATTAATGATTGATACAGAGACATCAACAGAATATTCCAAATAGAGACCGTGAAAGCAGCTACCACCTGCACCATAACAAAGAGGTAGACATTTGGTGAAAGACCTGCAAACAAAGTCATAAATGAAGTGGCTACGATAGCTATTCCAAGCGAGTTACCCCTACCAATCACTTTGGAAATCTTCGGGGCAAAAACCGAGCCAATTAGCGCCCCAATGCCTTGAATCGCCAGCACCACTCCAAATAGCGAAGGCGCGACCCCTAACTCCTTAAGTACAAATAACGGCATGATTGCATTTGAAAGCGAAAAGAAGAAGCCAAGTGTCGTGGTCACGATAACGATTGAAAGTATCTGTGGATGATTTCGAATGTAAGACATCGCAAATTTGATATCCCCTAATAACCCTAAACGTTCCGGCTTATTTTCTGGTTCTGAGTTAAGACTTACATTCTTAATGAAAGGGGATGCTGCAATTACGACGGCAGCAATTAGAAAACCAGTGGTTGAGAAGTAGAAGGGCAACGCAATCGTGATTGCATATAAAATGCCACTAAGAGGCGTTCCGGCAAATTGCGCGACAATTACCTCTGAGATTTGCAGTCGAGAATTGCCCTTTTCAAAATCCTTCTTCTCAAGAATTTGCGGCAATATTGATTGTGAAGTGGTATCCACCAAAACCTCACACGCCCCAATCGCGAATACTGCTATGAATAGAATCCAAATAGTCACAAATTGCTGAGCGATAGAAAATGCTAAAAACAATCCGATAAATGTTCGGATTAAGTTGCCGAGTATTAACGCTTTACGACGATCAGTACGATCTACAAATACCCCAATAGGAATTGCGAAGAAGAGCCAAGGTAATAGTGAAAGTGCCGAAAGAGTTCCGATTAAGACTGGGTCTTCTGTTAAGGAGACTGCAAGAAGAGGTACTGCGAGCCACATGACCCCGTCGGATAAATTTGTGACCAGGCTCGCAGACCAGATGCGAGCAAAGTCACTTCCAAGCGTGGATTGTTTCGACATAGGTCATCATCATATTGGAATATGAACATATAAATACTTGTTTAATAGCTAATCGCTCAAAGAGCGTATTCGACATGAGGAGAGCGTGTTATGCGTAAGAGTGCAAAGAAATTAACGGGTATCACGGCCGCAGTTTTGATTGCATCTGGCACTGGAATTAGCTCAGCAAATGCAGATGCTGCAAAACCAGGGCAGAGCATGACTCACATGAAGACTTTGCAGGGAATCACTGCAACTTTGGAAAATTCGGGAGTCGTTCTGTATGTGCAAGGTGGCGCAACTTCGGCAGTAATGGGTGATTCAATTGGATCAGCAGATGGTCAATTGGTAATGCATATTCCAATCACCGGTACTAAAACCGGAGTTCAACACGTTGGAAGCAATATTGTCTTCTTTAATACTGCGAACAACAAACAGGTTCAGCTACGTAATCCATTAATCGATTTAAAGAGCGGCGTGATAAATGCGGCAATTCCACAAAGTACTGGCCAATCGACCGCCGTTTTGTCGATTACTAACGCCAGTGAATTAAAGGCAAAAGTTACAAATGATCGTAAGACTAAGTTAAGAACAACTGCATATGCAGGTGCCAAGTTATCACTAGCGCCAGGAATTGCAGCCGCAGTTACTTCGTTGTTAGGACTACCTGAAGGTTCATTACCTGAAGGCCTAGCTTTTGCAACAGCAGATGTTACGCTTTATTCCAAGATTCCAGCAAAGAAATAATCAGCTAGGAAATATTCAGCTCTAACAAAGGCAAGGTAATTGAAATGGCGGAAGTAAGTCGCAGAGCAGTAATTTCAGGAGCATGTGCAATCGTCGCCTTAAGTGGTTTAGGGGCATTGCCAGCAGCTGCGAACACTGCAGTTAAGCGTTTGGCAAACGGACGCGTTTCAGTTACCTTGCGTAATATCCCAGAACTTGCCAAAGTTGGTGGATCCGTAAGTATTGGAAATGTAAAAGGAAGGCCAGCTGCCATCACTAGAACTGGTGCCTCCTCTTATATAGCTTTTCATCTAACCTGCCCACATCAACAGATAATTGTGAGCCGTACCGAAACCGGTTGGAAGTGTGAAGATGCAAATGGTGGACATGGATCTGAATTTCAGGCTAACGGGGCTTTGGTGATGGGTCCAGCCACATCTAGGTTGCCACGCGTTCCAATCAAAGTTACTCGTGGCATTGCCACAGTTGGTTAACCAAATGAACAAGAAATTTACATTTAAGATATTTGGATCGGTGTTAGCGCTATTTTTGTTAAGCGCTTGTGCAAGTAACCCTGAGAAAACATCAGAATATAGCGCTCAGGACATCATGTTTGCAGAGATGATGATTCCACACCATGAGCAAGCCATCGTGATGTCTGATCTGGCACTTGCTAAATCCACAAACCCAGAGATTTTAGAGTTGGCTCGTGAGATTAAAGATGCGCAAGGACCTGAAATCGAGCAGATGAAAAGTTGGGAAGGCGTGGATGCCAACACACATATGGGACATACCATGATGGGAATGTTGGATGAAGAAGAAATCACAAATCTTAAGACAGCCTTAGGAAAAGACTTTGATCGATTATTTCTAGAGGGCATGATCAAACATCACGAAGGTGCAATTGATATGGCTGGAATGATTGCTGATTCTAAGAATCAAGAAGTTGCTGATTTAGGCAAGGCAATCATCGCCACACAAACTTCAGAGATAAAGTTCATGCAAACTCTGCTAGCTACTTTGAAAAGTGATTAACTTGCCCCATGACTTTGGTCTTTGTAACGGGCGGTTCTCGCGGTCTTGGATTTGCCACTGCTAAAGCTTTGAAGGAACTGGGCCATCAAATTGTGCTCTTTGCACGAGATCAAGAGAGGCTCTCTGCTGCTGCTTCCGAATTAGACTCAGAATTTGAAGTTGTGGATATGGCTGATATTGATCAGACCAGAGTGATTTTCAAAGATGCAGTCGCCAAATACGGCGTTCCCGATGTATTAATGCTTGCACATGGCGTGATGTCAGATCGTATGGCCAAAACTTTAAAAACAACGGATGCTGAGTGGCACCGAGTTATGACGATTAATTTGAATTCGGTCTTCACTATTGTCAATGAAGTTGGCGCAAAGATGGCAGAGGAGCGCAAAGGTCGCATCATCATTTACAGCGCTTGTTTAGGAAGAATGTCAGGACCCGGAAATGCAGGTGGACTTGCACCGTATCGAATCTCAAAAGCTGGCGTGAATGCCTTAGTTAGAAATCTTACTCATGAAACTGGCCACGGCTCACGCGGTATCTGGGTCGATGCAATCTGCCCAAATCATTCAAGAACCGATATGGGTGGGGATAGTGCGCCACGTTCGGCCGAAGAAGGTGCTGCAACTGCAGTTTGGCTGGCAACCCGCGAATTGATACCTGGCACCACTCAAACTGGATTACTCTGGGAAGATAACGAAGTAGTTCCCTGGTAGAGATAGAAATTTCTTCAAGTTAAAATTATTATATGCTATTAAATGCGCTGGTTATCATTGTAATTGCGGCCTATCTAATTGAAACTTTGCTGGATTATTTAAATCAAAGTACCGCTCGGAACCCATTAGATCCAAAGATTTCCAATCTCTATGACGCCAAAGAGCGGGAGCGCTCCATTGAATATAGTGCGGTAAAGACTCGTTTTGCCTTCTACTCATCCTCCTTTTCTGCAGCGATCATGATCTTGGCGCTTGGCTTTGGCTGGTTTGCAGTACTCGATCAATGGGTCAGAGATAGATTTGATAATCAGATCGTAATTTCATTGGTCTTTATCGCATCGCTAAGTGTGATCTCTTGGGTTCTAAATCTCCCATTTCAGCTTTACTCTATTTTTGGAATCGAAGCGCGCTATGGCTTCAATAAGACCACTCCAAAGACTTTCATTACCGACACCATCAAAGGAACCGTACTAACTATCCTTTTGGGCGGTGGGCTATTAACTGCGATACTTTGGCTTTACCAAGAACTCGGATCAAAATTCTGGATCTATGCCTGGGGTGTGGTTGCTACCTTCTCGTTGTTGATGTTCATGTTTGGCACCACTCTGATCTTGCCACTATTCAATAAATTAAAGCCATTGGAAGGTGGCGAGCTGCGTTCTGAAATCGAGAAGTATTGCCAAAGTCAAGGATACTCACTTGGACGCCTATTCGTCATGGATGGATCAAAACGCTCCACCAAAGCAAATGCCTTCTTTAGTGGTTTGGGTAAGAGTAAGACCATCGTGCTCTTTGACACTTTGATTGAAAAGTTGACCACCAAAGAGATCGTGGCGGTACTAGCTCACGAAATCGGTCACTACAAGTTAAAGCACACATTATCGATGTTTATCGCAACTAATATTCAAAGCTTTGCAACTTTTGCGCTACTGGGTTGGCTACTCCAATACGAGCAACTCTCTACTGCTCTTGGTGCTGATCAGACAAGTTTCCACTTATCCGTTCTTGCCTTCTTTATTCTCTTTACTCCATTTACTTTGATTTTAGGCTTGATAAGTAACAGCTGGACTCGATATTGCGAATATCAGGCTGATACTTACTCGAGAAATACCTATTTGATTGAGCCAATGCGCACAGCACTTGCAAAGATCTCTACTGATAGTCTGGCAAATCTAACGCCACATCCAGCATATGTAGCCTTTAACTATACCCACCCAACCCTCTTGCAGAGATTGAATAATCTAGAGCGATAGCTTTTTAACCGGTCCAAAATCATTTTGCCTTGCTATATTTTGATAGAGAACCAAGCGCGAGGGATTCTTGAACTCATAGCGTAGTTCGATTCGAAATCATACTGATACAAGCATTTACATGCGTTGATATGTATCGGGAGGTTTCAATGAATATTTCGGCAAGAGGCAGGGCCACTAGGAGATGGTGGTACACATTTCTGGCTGCTTCGCTTAGTTTAACGCAACAGTTAACAACGTGCTACAAAGTGGCGATCGACTCCAATATCTAGCGCTGGCATACACGCTAGATAATTGGAATAACGCAGTAGAAGGCCCGTTGCCTTAATCAAAGCTAAATAGAAAAAGAGAAGCTCACAACTTTGTGGGCTTCTCTTTTTTTAAATACCTTTCCAATCAGCCATTACCTGCTTTAGTGGATCAAGCCCCATTGGGCCAATTTTCAAGGCATAGTTATGAAACTTCTTTATCTCGAAAGAAGTTCCCAAGCGCTCTTTGGCAGATTCACGAATCTCCATCCAGAATCGCTCGCCAACTTTGTATGAGATAGCTTGACCTGGCCAGCCCAAGTAACGTTCGATCTCACTCTTGGCGAAATCTGGGGCCATCATTGCGTTATTTACCAAGAGATCAAATCCAGATTGGGCGTCCCAGACTTTTCCATTTTGATCTTTGTAACCGCAATGCATTCCAATATCTACCACTACACGAGCAGCGCGTAGCGCCTGACCTGAGAGATAACCTAGCTCTAAAGATGGTTCATCAAATGCGCCCAATTCATCCATGAAGCGTTCAGCATAAAGCGCCCAGCCTTCGCCATAACCTGAGATCCATGCGCCACTTCGTTGGAATCTCGAGAGGCGATCCTTTTCAAGTGCGGCAGTGGCAAATTGCAGGTGATGCCCTGGAACTGCTTCGTGATACCAGGTTGATGCAATATGCCAGAAGTTAAAGCGCTTATGGCCAAGGGTTGGATACCAAGTGGTTCCAGGACGCGATAGATCCTCAGAAGGTGGAATGTAATAAGGAGCAGCGGCCGAGCCTTCCGGTGCAATTCGCGCATCACAGAATGCAATCCGTGGATCTACATCAAAGTACTTTCCATCTAAGTGCTTTACCGCTTCATCGGTAAACTCTCGAAGTTTCTTTAACAGATTCTCTTCGCCATCGATGCGATGCAATTCAGCATCTTCGCAATATTGGGCAACCTCTTTTAAAGGTTTACCTTGCAGCCCCAATTTGGCCGCTGCTTTATACATACGATCATTGATACGAGCCAAATCTTCCAAGCCCCATTCGTAAGTCTTCTTTAAATCTAACTCAGCTCCAGTGAAGAACCTGGCCCAAGGTTTGTAACGCTCTTCACCAACGGCATCTGCCTCTGCAGATCTAGGCGCATGTGTATTTCGCATCCACTCACTCATCTGCCCAGAGGCATTTGCAGCATTTTTCGCAGCGGTATGAAGTTCTGGGTATTTATTAAAGGGATCAAGTTTCTGGGCCATCTTCTCCCAGCCACCTTCGGCATAGGCCTTTAACTGATCTGCCACCACCACCACTTGGCGTCTAGCAGTCTTTTTGCCAAGCGCATCCATCTCTTGCAAAGTACTCTTCCAGCCTTCAAGCGCTTTTCCAACTAAATTCAAACGCGCTGCAATATTTGCAATTGCCTTATCGCCATCTGTTGGCATGATCGTAAATACTTGGCGAATATATGAAGCAGGGTTGACGATCGGCGAATAAGTTATGAAGCCCTCTTTGGTTTCATGAATTTTCAATTTAGATTCAATACGTTCGATCAAAACTGCCTTTGAGATCTGATCAATCTCGTCGATAGCATTTAAGCTCTTCGCCTGCTTTACGACCTCTCGGGAGTAATTGGCCTCTTTATCTGCCTCTTCAATAGTAAAAGTATCTAATTGGTCGTCATACCCAGGGATGCCAAGTTCGGTGCAGGTCATCGGTGACATCCGAGCGCTGGTCTCTACATATGAATCTGCCAATTCAAATAGCGGTGAACGATGGGTGCTCATTTCTCCTCAATTTCCAGGACTTACCGTCGACATATTGAAATCATCGATGATTATCGGCGGGGTATAGAAGCTAGTGATATCTCCAGCCCACTCGCGAGGTTGCGACCATTCGCTGGCACCGGCATATGCGATTCTTGAGAGAGTATTTACAGGCGAATCATTCCAACGGAAATTGTTGGTAGCACCTTGTACCTCGCCATTTTTCACATGGTACACACCGTCGCGAGTCAAACCAGTAAGTAACAATGAATTTGGATCAACCATCCGGATATACCAGAAAGTGGTTAGCAACAATCCATCATCTAATTTTGTAATCAAATCATTTAGTGAACCAGAACCACCTTCTACATCCATGATGTAGTTGTAACCCATAGGAGTAAATGGCAGAGAGGTCATTTTTGAAGTTGCGCGAGTTTGGATTAGAGATTGAAGCACGCCATCCTTTAACCAATCCACACGCGCACTCTGTTGCCCATTATCGAATACCGATCCAAATGGACTTGAGACGGTATTTATCAAGAATGGCGCAGTTGGCAGCAGTGAGTGTTTAGGGTCGCTAAAGAGATTTAATTTCACATTTGAAAGTTTCTCTCCGACTCTGGTTTTGCCACCATCTGGCTTGGAGAAGACGCTTTGACCTTCAAATGCATCGCGAGCGGTAGCAACCCAGATCATGTAGGTGTAAAGATCGGCGACTGCTCCAGATGGAAGTTGCGTTTGATATTTACCAGCCGGCAGATCGATCTTTCGTGCCTGCCATTCAAGTCTTTGGCGAATTGATGAATCCATTTGACCAACATTGATATTTGTGAAGTCGTGGGTCTCTTTACCTTCCCATGTAGATCTGCTGCGCTCATGGGATTTTGCAGTCATCTCTACGCGGCCAACCGGCGCATCATGTCGTAGTCGGAGTCCACCCTTTGAACCAAGCCAATAACTTTGATGGGTATGTTCGGCATAACCAAAGTGTTCGATTTTTTCAGCCGCAGATTTCTTAAGCATCTCACCAAGTTCTGGTGCAAATACTTTGAATACCTCGGGGCCAGTAGGTTTATGTGCCGCGCTCCAATCACCTATTGATAAATCTTTGGCAAGTGGTGCGTAATCTTCTGCTGGGCCAGCTGCTTTGGCGGTAGCGATGGCCTCTGCCAACAGTTGATCTATATCTGATTCCTCTACATTGGTGCGGGTAACGCCGCCAGCTGCCATCGCACCATTTGTTGAGATAAATGCTAAAACCGTGACGCTACGCTCTTGAATCACACCGTTTGTAGTCAATGTGTTATTTGCCCAACGTAGGTTGGCTTGGGTTTTATCCTGGATGATTACGATGCAATCGTCGCAATTAGCGCGAGCCAGAATTTTTTCGATCAAATCTGGTGCTGAAATCATTTGCCTGCCTCCGCCACCGTATTGAGAATATTTATCTTGTCGAAGAGCGCCGCAGGACAACCATGGCTAACAGCCGCAATCTGGCCCGGTTGGGCTTTGCCGCAATTAAATGCGCCACCTAAGACATAAGTTGAAGGTCCACCAACTACCTTCATAGCGCCCCAGAAATCGGTGGTCGTAGCTTGATATGCCACATCCTTTAGTTGACCAACGATTTTTCCATTCTTAATTCGATGAAATTGCTGTCCGGTAAATTGGAAGTTGTAACGTTGCATATCAATAGACCAAGACTTATCACCCAAGATATAAATTCCATCTTCAACTGATGAGATCATCTCATCTAAATTTGGCCCAGTTGGGTTTGGTTGGAGCGAGACATTTGGCATTCTTTGAATCGGTACATGTGCGGGGGAATCTGCAAAGGCACAACCATTGCTGCGATCACGGCCGACTCTGGCTGCAATTCTGCGATCCAGTTGATAGCCAACCAAACGGCCATCTTTGATGATGTCCCAACTTTGGGCAGCCACACCCTCATCATCCCAACCTACGGTGCTTAAACCATGTTCGGTATTTCGATCGCCAGTTACATTCATCAATTCGGAGCCATACTTCAAATTCCCAAGTTTGTCAGGTGTGGCAAATGAGGTACCTGCATAGTTGGCTTCGTAGCCAATTGCTCGATCTAATTCGGTGGCATGTCCAATTGATTCGTGGATAGTGAGCCAGAGATTAGATGGATGAATTAGCAAGTCATATTTACCAGGCTCAACAGATGGAGCTTTGACTTTCTCGGCCAGTAATTCGGGTAGTTGATCGATCTCAGCATCCCAATTCCAGATCGAATTTCCCATCCATTCCCATCCGTAACCGGCAGGTTGTGCCAAAGTTCGCATCGATTCAAAACCATGTTCGCCAATTGAAATAGCTTCGACTTGAGTCTCCATGCGAACTCTTTGCTGGGTGGTGCTAGTTCCGTAACTATCTGCATAGAACTTCTGTTCTTTAACATACATAGTATGCGCACTGGTGTGATTTACAGATTTTGAATTCAATAATTTAGAGCTAATCGACGCTAAGCGCTCGATCTTCTCAGAGTCAGTTACCGTAAATGGGTCTATTTTGTAGTTAGATACCCAAACCCCATTTGGATAGGCCGGTTCTGGCGTCAAGGAAACTTCCTCTGTAGAAAGTGGCTTAGCGATCTTCGCCATTGAAACTGCGATTTCAGCTAGCTGCTTGGCGCTGTTGGTGCTGACATCTGGTGATGAGGCAAAACCCCATGCGCCATTTACGATGACCCGAACGCCTATTCCAAAGTTGGTTTGGTTCTCCTGGGATTCTAATTTGGCATCTCTAAGCGAGAGATTGCCGGTACGAGTTCGTTCGATTCGAACATCCACATGCGAAGCCCCAAGAGATTTGGCAGTTGAGATTGCGGCATCAGAGACCTGATTTAATGGAAGCGCTAAGAAGTCAGCATCAATTTTCACATTGGCACTTTATAGGTAGCGTGAATTTAGCGCTAGTGTGAGATTTAACTGCGATTAGCGCGAAGACGTTCTCTGCGCTCTGCTTGAACCCGAGGATCTGGAACTGGAACTGCATCTATTAATCGACGCGTGTATTCCTTCTCTGGATTCTTCAAGATCTTGTCGCGGTCGCCCTCTTCGACTAAATATCCATCTTGCATAACCGCAACGCGGTGCGACAAGATATCGATCACTGCTAAGTCATGTGAGATAAATAGGCAAGCAAACTTCAATTTGGATTGCAGATCTTGGAATAGCTCCAAGAAGCGAGCCTGCACCGATACATCAAGCGCTGAAGTTGGCTCGTCGGCAATCAAAAGATCTGGCGTGAGCGCTAAGGCACGGGCGATGCCAACTCGCTGACGCTGTCCACCTGAAAGTTCGTGTGGGAAACGATTTCGATAACTCCTTGGAAGCTCTACTGATTCCAGGAGATCTTCAACTCTCTTATTTAAGGCATCGCCTTCGGCCTCTTTAGCCAAGAAGATTGGCTCACCAATAGATTCTCCGATCGGCAGACGAGGATTCAATGATGATGCAGGATCTTGAAAGACGATACCTGTGTGCTTTCGGATCGCCTTGAGATCTTTCAAAGTTGCATTCGAGATATCGTTTCCGACAACTTCAATACGCCCTGATTTGATTGGCAATAAACCAATAGCAGCGCGCCCTACGGTGGTCTTGCCAGAACCTGACTCTCCGACTAATCCGACGATTTCACCTGGGTAAATCTCCAAATCAAAATCTTTTACTGCAGTAAAGGCAGGGATTCGACCACGCTTTGGATATTCAATAGTGACATTTTCCAGTTTGATTACAGGCGCTGGCTTAGTTGGAGTATCAAATTTCAATTCGCGCTTTGTGGTCTTGCCGAGTGACGGCACCGCCGCCAATAGCTCTTGGGTGTATGGATGGTTTGGATGGTAGAAAATCTGTTCGGAGGAACCAGCCTCGACCACTGCGCCATCTTTCATAACCAAGATCTGATCTGCCATATCTGCAACTACGCCCATTGCGTGTGTGATCAGAAGGATTGCAGAGTTCAATCTAGATTTGAGATCGCGAATCAAATCAAGGATTTCAGCCTGCACTGTGACGTCAAGTGCGGTAGTTGGTTCGTCAGCTACAAGAAGTGCTGGGTCGCACGCCAAAGCTTGCGCGATCATGGCACGTTGGCGCTGACCACCTGAGAGCTGGTGCGGATATTTATCTATAGAGAGCGATGGCTCAGGAATCTCCACCATAGTAAGTAATTCGATAGCGCGCTCACGTGCTTCAGTTGGACCCATATCGAAGTGGGCTCGGAGCGTTTCAATAATCTGGAATCCAATTGTGTAAACAGGGTTGAGCGCCGACATTGGTTCTTGGAAGATATAAGCAACTTCCTTACCGCGGAACTTGCGAAGTAATTTGGCTGGTGCACCAACCATCTCTTCGCCCTTGATCTTTACGCTGCCATCCATTCTGGCATTGGAAGCCAATAAACTCATTAAGCCAAGTGCAGTAGTGGATTTTCCACTGCCTGATTCTCCGACGATGGCAAGTACCTGACCTGGGGCAATATCAAAATTCATGCTCTTTGCAGCTGGATACCAAACGCCATCAACCCAGAAGTCCACTGAGAAATTGCGTACGCTCAGAATTGGTTCAGACACTTTGACGCCCTAACTTATGTAAAGATACCGCTATATGAGACCGGAAATCCTGCCACGCAATAATCCAGAAACTTTTAGAAGCAAATCCAGTGTGGTTGGTTTCTTTATCTTGATTTTTTTGTTGGCCGGAATGAATTTGCAAACCATCTTCTCCAGTGATTTCGGCACTAGCGCAGTCACACTTGCTTGGACTACCTGCTTTGCCAGTTGTATGGGCTTGATCATGTACAAACCCAAGATCATCTTCTTTGATGAGGGAATCGAGATTGTTAATCCCACTTTCACTTACTTGATTAGTTGGGATTATGTTCGTGAAATTGAAGCTAGATACACCATGTCGATCATCACCAACGATGGTGAACAAATCTTTGCTTGGGCGGCGCCGGCCCCAGGTCGCTACCACTCTCGGAAGATTCATGAGAGCGATCTGCGCGGTTTGAGCCTTGGCCATAGTGGCTCCATCAGATCCGGTGAATCCCCCAGAGCTGATTCGGGGGTGGCTCGATATTTGGCGGTAACCCGACTTGAGAGATATCGCAGTACGCGAAGTAGCAACCAAGATCGCGCTGCGATCGCTTTCATGGAGAAGCGGGGAGATTTTGCTATCGCCGGACTGGCAGCGATCTCCGCTCTTTTCGCGCTCGCTTTTAATATCATCTAACGTCAACAATTTATGCCTCTTTAGCCTTTTCAGCGATCATGGTTTTACGGCGTTCACGCAGAGTAACTTTACGTCTCTGACGTGGATCGAATGCATCTCGAAGTCCATCACCGATGAAGTTGATGCTAAGTGCGATTGTGATGATCAAGATGCCAGGCCACCAGAAAAGATAAGGCCTGGTGGTGAATGAATCTTGATAGGTACTAATCAATAATCCTAGGGAGACATCTGGAGGAGTTACTCCAAATCCCAAGTATGAGAGCGCAGTCTCTAGAAGAATCGCACCAGACATTAGCAAGGTTACTGAAACGATGATCACACCTACTGCATTTGGCAGAATGTGCTTGAAGATGATTCTGCGATTACTTGCTCCAGCCACACGTGCCGCATCGACGAAATCTCGTTCGCGCAGCGTTAAGAATTCACCACGAACTAATCGAGATAAACCGGTCCAGGCAAAGAGACCCAGATAGAAAGCCAGGAAGAGCGCTCCCAAATTTCCGAAGTGGTAACCAATAACCGATCCAATGATGATAGATGGAATTGTGATTAGAAAATCCACAAATCGCATCAGAACGTTATCAACTTTTCCGGAGAAGAAGCCGGCAATTGAACCAATGATTGTTCCGATGGTTCCTGCAACTATTCCGATGATGAAGGTAACCATCAATGATCTTTGGGCACCGCGTAGTACCAACGAGAGATAGTCATGTCCAATATCGTCTTGGCCAAATGGATGCTCTCCAAGTTTGATGCCTTCGCCACCTAGGAATTTAGGGCGGACCGATAAAGTCGGGCAACCCAATGTGCCATCTGCGCAGGTCTCCATCGGCGCTAAGTCTGTGTATTGATACTTCCACCAACCAGGTATATGGATTGGGCCAATATGAACTGCCGACCCAGTGAAAACAATCAAAATCAGCGTAAATAAAATGATCATCGAGATTACGGCTGCTTTGTGGTGCAAGAACCGCTTGATCACAATTTGGCGCTGAGTTAAGCCCTCGACCTCACGGTTTGCAATTGCATTCTCAGCGCCATCAATCTGTGCGATCTCTTCTTGGACCTTTTTACGCTTTAAGAAACTCATTTTCTTGCTCCTACACGAATGCGCGGATCTAGTACTGCATAAAGCAAGTCCGCCACGAGATTTGCAAGCACCGATAGCGATGCAGTTATGAAAAATACTCCCATCAACAAATTAAGATCATATGTGCCAATCGCTTTATTAAAGAGCGTACCCATTCCGGACCATCCAAATACTCGTTCTGTGATGATTGCGCCGCCGATGATTCCGGCTAAGTCCACCACCACGATAGTGGTCAGAGGGATCATGGTATTTCTAAATGCATGTCTCATGATCACGGTACGTTCATTTAACCCCTTAGCACGAGCGGTTCTGATGTAATCCTGATTTAAGACCTCGAGCAAAGTTCCACGAGAGAAACGGATATAGCCTGCAAATGAAATAAGGGTAAGTGCCACGGTTGGCAGAATTAAGTGGACTGCCCTATCAAGAGTGATTACCCAGAAATCAGTTGAGGTTAATAGCGGATCTAATTGACCGATTGTTGGGATTGGACGGCCATTTACCGCATCATCTGCAATGTAACCTGACCAAGTTTGCATTAATCGATCGAGAATAATAAGCAATCCGCAACCGATGCCAGTCAGGATCGTGGTTCTAATTACCGGACCTTGATCAATTTTGGCAAACACTTTGCCGAAGAGTGCGGCAGTACCGACCGTGAGTACTAATAGAAGTAAGAGTAGTAACCAGCTGGAATAGCGATCAAAGATGTATTGCAGCGGGTAATAGAGAATCAAAGTCAGAATTGCCATGGATACTGAGGCTTTGAGCGCTGATTTATTCTCGATTCCGATTGAGACTGCGGTCATTCCGTAGGCAATTCCGATTGCAAATAGGAAGAGGACTATTGGGCCAAGTCCTGGATCTAGTAACCATTTGGTGGCGCTGATAAAGGTGAGTATCGAGCCAGTTACCGTGAAGACAATTGCAAAGTTACGAATCAGCGCAGCTCTCTGTCCGCCAAGGATTCCGGTCCAAAATATTGCAGATAAGACTGATAAGAGAATCAGCCACCCAATTGGTATCGTCGCATTCTGTAGAAAATCATTGAAACGAATAGCCAAAAACTCTTTTAGTAGCACAGCTACCCAGAAGATTGGTAGTGAGAACATCAAAAATGAGAAGAAGGTAACTACATAGTCAAAGCGGCTGTATTGACGAAGCGCGGTGATTATTCCAAGGGTAATTCCGAGGATTATTGCGGTGAGCGTCGCTGCAGTCACCAATCTTAAAGTTACCGGAATCGCAGCTGCGAGTCGATCGAGAACTGGTTCGCCATCTCGGGTAAGACCAAAATTAGGGTTTCCAACAAATAACCCCAAAATTCCTTTAAGCCATTTGAAATATCTAAGAGGAGGAGGCGTCTCTAGATCTAATTGTCTTGTTAAGGCTCTAAGAGTCGCTTTGGATCGCTCATCGGTTGCAAATTTTAATTGCTCGAGCGGATCACCTGAGATTGCAGTTAGGTTATAGAGAATAAAGCTGGAGCCGAAGAGGATTACGACCAAGGTACCAATTCGTCGTCCGATGAATGCCAGCACTCTCTGACTCCTCAATATATAGGCTGATTAATTGAGCTTAATGTTTATTTATCAAAGTCTACTTTATCACTTGCTTAAACAAGAGATTTCGCGGGAATCTGGAGGAAACCTCCAAATTCCCGCGAAATTCTCCTTACTAATTTCTAAGTTAATTACTCCAAACAGTTGAAACTGTTGGAATCAATCAAACTCAGTAGGTCCACTCCCAATAGTTCCAAACAAGGTTTGGAGTAATTGGTGATGGCTTTACGTTCTTTAGGTCTGAGTTGACCGCGGTTACACCTGGCCACTGGAATAGTGGAAGGGTGTAAGCGTTCTTTAGAAGCTCGCGCTCCACCTTCAACCATAGAGCATCGCGCTTGATTGTTGACAATGCGCTTGACTCTAGCTCCTTACAAGCCTGAAGAACGATCTCGCTCTCCCAACCAAATGTTGAGTTTGGAGAATCAGACTTAACTTGTGGGCAGTCGTTTGGTTGAGTTGGAAGTCCAGCTCCCCAAGCAAATAGCGCACCGTCAATTGTGGTGTCACTTAACTTGGTAGACCAGTTAGGAATTGCTAGAGCAGTAACCTTGAATCCAACCTTTGCCCATGATTGTGCATATAGGTTGAACTGTGCAGTACGACGAGCATTGTTACGATGCAAGAACGTGACTGCAATTGGCTTCTGTCTCCAGCCCTTTGCGTATAGATCCATTAGCTTCTGTGCTTCTGCGATGCGAGCATCGTATGAAGCGCTAAATGAACCAGAAAGGTTCTTTGAGATGAAGCTGGTGTATCCAGCGCCATCAGATGGCATGTAGGTACGTGAGTTCAAAACAACTGCATCTGGATCAGTTGGCTTGATGATCTTTGCGATCATATCTTCACGTGGAACTGCAAGTAAGAATGCGCGACGTATAGCCTGCGCCTTACGAGAAGTACCTGCGAATGGACCGTTGTAAGTTCCCTTTAGATTCGGAGCTCCGGTACGTAGTGAGATCTGCTCGTATGTTGATTGTGGAGCAGTACTCAATCTGATTCCCTTGACGTTCTTTAGCTGTGTCAAGCCATCAGCAGTTACTTGACCTGCATAAAGGTCAATTTCCTTGTTAGCAAGCGCCTGTGGAGCAGAGGTATCTGCAACATCGAATCGGTATACGATCTTGTCGATGCCATTGGCCTTTGGTCCTGATTGACCATTTAGGTCCTTGTTCAGTACCAAGGTGCAACTTACCTGGTCAACGCAAGATTGAATCTCAAAGTTACCGTTGCTAACTAGTAGCAATGGGTTGGTCGATGAGTTCACCGTGGTGATGTTGTAATCCTTTGACCAGACCTTGCCCATAGCCTTTAGGCGAGCAGTGTTCTTTGATTCGTAGTCTGCAAGGAACTTTGCCTTAGCAGCTAGATTCTCAGATGCAGTTCCTAGCTTGGTCTTGCCATCAGCAAGTAATGACAATGCGTGAACTGGGTTTGGACTAGGAGCATAGAGCTCCCAATCTGGGATGATTGCGCCATAGCGCAATTCAAGTTGCATCTTGTTATCACTTAGAACGACGCTCTTGATGTTGTCATCGTATGGACCACCATAACCAAGTGAATCGAATGCTGAAGTGGCTTCCTTAGGATCGCCCAAGCCAGCTGACTTCGCATAATCACTGCTTGAAAGCACGTGAGTTAGCAATAAATCAACTGCATCGATTGGGGTTCCATCGCTCCACTTTTGACCACTTCTTACAGTGTATTGAACACGGAAGTCGGTAGCAGACTTGTTTGTAACTTTCCAAGTACCGAAACGTGTGTTTGGCACAATCTTCTTTACGTTGTTACCGTAATAGAAACCAAAACCAGTCGGATATAGAACTTCCGAGTTGGTTGCCAGGTTTGTATCTGGGGTACTTGAGTTAAGACTTGATAGTGGAGTTGGCTGTGTTAGCACCACAGTGGTTCGATCTGCTGCAGATGCAGGCGCGATCAGAACACCAGTAGCTGCCAAAGCTCCGACCAATGTCGCAACCTTCGCCTTACGTAGCGTTAGTTTTAATTGCATTATTTCTCCTTATAGGGGTTAATCGTCCCGAGGCGCCAGTCCTAGCTAGTGACTACCAACTCGCGACGAATTGGGCTAATCGTGCCTGAACCGTTCAATTTAGACAACAGGTGAGCGGCCTTTATCGCCCCAGAACTCTCCTTACTTTTATAACGCTTTCTTAACAATTTCCAAATACTTTCTCCAGGATGGATTTGATCCGGACGCGAGAAGAAAAGAGAAGAAAAGTGAAAAAATGAATGTTTTAGCTGGTGGCAACTTCTTTTGAGGTAATCAGCACTCCAAGGCACATCTCATCGCCAGAGCCTTCACCCCAGGTGATGTATTTTGGTGGCAAATTTTTAAGTACCGGAAGTTTCTGTCGTAGCGTTGGATCAAAGGTGCATTGAACTCGAACCGTATCTCCGGTATTTAATTTGAAAGGTTTTGCTAAAACTTTTGCTGATTGATCATCGAAGTTGTAATTTTGATTATCTAACAACACCGTCTCATTTGAAGTTCCAGGATTTGCAGTGATCTTTAATGATCGGCCAAGTAAATGCATATGTGGCGCTGCGGCAACCACCAATTGAGGCCTTCTGATTACTTTGTCACACGTAGAAGTGTTACTTGGAATTGGATTAAATGGATCTTGTTTACAGAGCACCGAGATTCCAGTTACCTCCAATGCGCTAATCGGTGAGGTGCGTGCTGCCAGATCCATCAATGATTTCTTTCGATCACAAAGTGGTCCGGTAACTCCTGGTGGACATGCCAGCTCTACTGGAGCAGGTAGCAATTCGTAATTTAAAGTTTTGACCTTTGCCCCAGTTGCGGCAACCCCACTTAAGACAATCCTGGATTGATCAGTGACTTTATCTCCTGAATGCGCTGCAAGTAAGTTGTAATGAACTTGTAGCACGATCTGATCACCTTTATTAAAAGGGTATCCATAACCTTTAGGCGCTACATCGCGATTTCGCCCCGGCACCCAAGCGCTAAGCCAAGGGGTGTTAACGAAAGATTGGAACATGGTGCCGATACCCGAACCACCGAAACAGGACCAGCCATCTTGCTCTTTATCTAGTTCTTGCGCATTAGCTACCTGCGCGGCAGGTAATCTAAAGAGAATCGCATGATGCACGATTTCTTTGCT
Source organism: Candidatus Nanopelagicaceae bacterium (assembly GCA_046094385.1). GTDB lineage: Bacteria > Actinomycetota > Actinomycetes > Nanopelagicales > Nanopelagicaceae > ZLKRG08. Next base: position 10,393 of record JBJTHJ010000070.1, on the reverse strand, counting down.
CTGCGGTAGAAACTCAATGGTGGTCAATATCGAGTTGGTCTTTACTTTTGGGTCAATTAAGAAACAACGATAATCATCGAATCCACCATTTAAACCTTTAGGTTGGTATGGCTTGGGCATCTTGATTTCATATCGAGTCGGGGATTGTCTCTTTGCAGCCTGCGCACTATCTGAGGTAAGTGGTACAAGTAGCCCAGCCATAAGAAGAAATAGGCTAGTTCTATTAATAGTTCCTTTAATCTTTCTTTTAAAGATTCCAGCCAAGACCAAGAGCTGCATTGAATAAGGCCTCGGTAACTTCATAATGAGAGTTTACCAAGAGCGATGGATACCTAATTACACCCGAATCATTACACCCGAATCTTTTGAGCGGATACCCTTTACATTATTTGAGCAATCATTGGCGAAAATTATGACCTAGATTAAATTTATTAAATTGGCCTAAAAGTCTAGATTTGCCTAGGCTTTGCGCATGTTGAAAGCGCCTGCGATTGGTCTAAAGTTCAGATTTTCAAGACGCACGATTGTAATAATCATTTCGCTACTTCTTGGCTCATTGGCGCTTACATTCATTAATGCAAGCAATAGCGTTGCGATAAAGACGATCGAAGAGAATGTTCCGGGTGCAAGTGTCACCATCGACACCACTTTGTTCTTGCCAGAGCAATTACCGGCTCCTGCTATCTTGATCGCACATGGTTTTGGTGGAAACAAGAATTCAGAGCGAGATTTTGCAGAACAACTAGCAAGAAGCGGTTATGTCGCGCTCACCTATAGCGCCAGAGGATTTGGAAATTCAACTGGTTTAATCACCATGAACGCTCCCGATAACGAAGTCGCGGATGCCTCAAAATTAATCGATTATCTAGCCACCCGTAGTGAAGTCGCAAAGAACTCTGACGGAGAGTTGTTGGTGGGTGCAACGGGTGGATCATATGGCGGAGCGCTCTCTTTGATGTTGGCTGCAAGTGATCAAAGGGTCAAAGCAATCAGTGCAGATATCACTTGGAGTGATTTGAACCAGGCGCTCTTTCCCCAAAACGCGGTAGTTTCAGGAAGTAGCACTAGCGCTGGCCCATTTAAAAAGATTTGGGCAGGCACCTTCTTCTCATTTACCGCTTTACAGAACTCATATTTAGGCCAATGCGGTAACTTCGAAGAACGTTGGTGTGAAGCATTCCAGAGCGCAGTCTCGGTTGGACAACCTAATCAAGCGCAGATCGAATTGATGAATTATTCATCGCCGAAGCAGTATGTAGCCAAGATCTCTGCTCCCACGCTTTTGATGCAAGGGGAAGAAGATTCATTATTTCCACTTACTGAGAGCTTGGAGAATGCCGCAGAAATCTCTAAAGGAAGTGCAAAAGATAAGTTGGCGTTGATCTGGCACTCTGGTGGCCACGATGGTGGCAATTCAGAAGAAGAACGATTAAATCTTGCAAGTATCCAATGGTTTGATAAGCATCTAAAAGGCAGAGCCATCGAATTTCCAAAGTTCCAAGTAACCGATGCCACCGGAACATTGTCGGTCTCTGACTCCACTGCCATCGCAACTATCCTGCAAAGTGATCGTTTACCAATCAATGCGGAGTATCAATCAATTGAGATTGATTCAAACATGGGACCATTCTTCTCACCGATTGGTGGAGTACCAGCTGCGCTAAGTTCATTGCCAGGACTCGGTAGTGCAGGCTCATTAGCAAGTAGCGCGCTCGCCGCATTAGGTGGCAATAATTCTTTTGGAACCCTATCTCCGGCGTTGCTACCTGGTCAGAGCGCACAGTTTGCAAGCAAAGCTGCTGACCGTGCAATTAATGTGGTGGGTAGCTCCAAGATCAAAGTGCGAGTTACCAGTTCTACAAGTGATGCCACACTCTTCTTCTCATTGATGGCGCAATCTCGAAGCGGTGCGCTTCGACTACCAGGTGGCATCGTGGCACCAGTTAAATTAACCGATATTCCAAAATCTGGTTTAGATGCTGAAATCAAATTGCCAGCTGCATTTATAAAGTTAGCGCCAGGTGAGAAGTTGGTGGTGGCAGTATCTGCAACAGATCAAGGTTATGCCCTACCAGTAGATGGACGTTTCTATACAGTCACACCGATTTCGGATCTTGAGTATCCGACCATTCCTTTAAATAGCGCGACCACTTCATCGCAGTACATCTTCTGGCCGTTTATGGCGTTATTAACTTTGATACTGGCCTTGATTTTCATCAGAGTGAAGCGTCCTAGAATCGTGGCAGATGTAATTGCGAGCGATAAGAATTTGATTCAAATCTCAAATCTTTCAAAAGTTTACGGAGATGGTTATCGCGCAGTTGATGATCTCTCCTTTAGCGTCGGTCGTGGCCAGGTTCTGGGATTGCTTGGACCAAATGGCGCAGGTAAGACCACCACACTTCGAATGTTGATGGGATTGATCATGCCGACCGAAGGTGGAATTTGGATCGATGGTCATCCAGTATTCCCGGGTTCATCGGCGCTATCGAAGCTGGGTTCCTTTGTTGAAGGTCCTGGATTCTTACCGCACATGACCGGGCGCGAGAACTTAGATCTCTATTGGCGTGCGATCGGACGCGATGTTGATCCACAATTAGAAGAGGTCATCAAGATCACCAAGTTAGGTAGCGCGCTAGATAAGAAGGTGCGTTCATATAGCCAAGGAATGCGCCAACGCTTAGCGATTGCGCAGGCGATGATGGGGCTTCCAGAGATTTTGGTGCTTGATGAACCGACCAATGGATTAGATCCACAGCAGATCGCAGAGATGCGTTCAGTTCTAAAACGTTACGCCAAAGGCGGGCGTACCGTGATCATCTCTTCACATCTACTTGCTGAGGTACAGCAGACCTGTTCCCATGTGGTCTTGATGCACCGCGGCAAGTTGATTGCAACTGGGACTTTGAAGAAGATCTTGAAGAATTCAACTAGCTTAGAGGAGATCTTCCTAGAGTTAATCGGTGATGATCTGATAATCGGAAAGGAAGTCAAATGAGTTATCACGTCGAAAAGACTCTTCCGTACTCCGTAGAGCTCTACCGCCAGTTTTATCGTAAGCGAACATTCTTTGCATATTTATTTGTAGTGGCACTTCCAGTAATCGTTGCCGGTGCGGTGAAGTTTGGCCCATCTGGACATAGTGGTGGACCGACCAGATTAGGTTCAGGCTCATTTGATCTAATTGGATTAGCGACGATTGGCGCTGCAAATTTCACAGTGACCATGTTCTATTTTGCAATGCCATTCTTGATGGTCACGGTGATTGCGCTATTTAATGGGGATACTGTGGCAAGCGAAGCATCTTGGTCCACGCTTCGATATCTATTGGCCTCACCAGTGCCTCGCCAAAGATTATTGATTCAGAAACTAAAGGTTAGCCTTACTCTCTCGGCAGGTGCGGTATTGCTTTTACCACTTACCTCATGGGTGGTAGGTGTGATCTTCTTTGGTTCAGCGCCACTGCAATCACCTCTGGGAGTTACCTTAGATAACAACATTGCGATCGAAAGAATTCTCTTGATTACTTTGTATGCGGCATTTGCACTGCTATTTATCGCCGGAATTGCCTTCTATATAAGCGTACGCACTGATGCGCCACTTGGCGCGGTTGGCGTGGCAGTGGGCTTGGTGATCTTGATGAACATCTTGGATGCGGTAACTGCGCTTGGTAATTTCCGTAAAGCGCTACCAGTTCATTATTCATATTCATGGTTTGATCTATTGAGTAACAATATTGTCTGGGCAGATATGATCCGTGGCGCTTCATATAGCGTGATCTGGTTTACGGTGCTAATTACTTTGGCGATTACCAGATTCCAAAGAAAAGATGTTACTTCTTAGACCTAAATCAGTTGCGTGCTGCGTAACCAAAAGCCAGAGTAGTGGCGATTGCCACCCATAATTGGTAGGGCGTTAGTAATAACGCAATTTTCCATGAGGCTTTGAAAGTTATCAGCAACATCGGGATTGTAAGTAGCGCAGTTGCACCCAGACAGAAACTGGCTAATTTCAAATTGTGGGGAACGTAAAAGTGATAAGCCCAGAGCAAAGCGGTCACCACGGAGAGTGCAAAAGCACCCAACCAGATAATCACCAAAGGTTTACTTAAGGTCTGTGCGACTTTGACTGCGCTAATACCCAGCATCAGAAAGTTATATGGCCAGATCAATCCAAAGACAAAATCTGGCGGTTGCCAACTAGGGCGGACCAAGGAGCTGTACCAACCTGGTGAACTATTGACCCAGATCCCAGAGCCGGATGCATAGATTATGACCAGCACGACTCCAATCACGCTGGCGATAGTTTTAAACTCCACATAGCAAGTATTTACTATTTCCAGTAGTTTAGAAACATATGAATGAAAATCTAGAAAACCACGGAAAACGAGTTTTAGTCACCGGCGCTACTGGATATGTTGGTGGTCGTTTGGTGCGCACACTGCTTGAAAAAGGTTATCAAGTTCGCGTTTTTGTACGAGATGTGAAGAAAGTCGCGCAGTATTCGTGGGCCAATTCCGTCGAGAAGGTGATTGGAAATGTGACCGATTATGAAGCGGTCAGGAGCGCATTGACGGATGTTGATGTGGCCTTCTATCTGCTCCACTCAATCAATAGCTCCACCGCTTTTGATCTGATCGAAAAGGAGATGGCAGCTACTTTCGGTAGAGCTGCAGCTGATGCCCAAATCAAGCAGATTGTTTATTTAGGCGGCATCGCAAATGATTCTAAAACCAGCCGACATCTGCAATCTAGAACTGATACTGGAGTGGAGTTAGCAAGATATGGCGTTCCAGTCCTGGAACTTAGAGCTGGAATCATCATTGGATCCGGCTCAGCATCGTTTGAGATGTTGCGCCATTTAACGCATCGCTTACCAGTAATGACGACTCCTAAGTGGGTTAAGAATCGTACCCAGCCAATTGCGATTAGAGATGTACTTTATTATTTAGGTAAAACTGTTGAGCTACCAGAAGCGGTATCAGGAGTATTTGATATTGGTGGCCCAGAGGTGGTCACTTACGAGAATATGATGCAGATTTTTGCGAAGATCGCAGGTTTGCGTAAAAGAATTGTCGTGAAAATTCCAGTGCTAACACCATCTCTATCCAGTCTCTGGATTGGATTTGTGACGCCAGTACCCACAACTTTAGCTAGGCCACTTGTTGAATCTTTGATTAGCGAAGTGGTGGTAGATGAGCGTAAATCGATCTCTAAGTTAATTGCGCCACCAGAGGCTGGATTAACTCCGATAAAAAGTGCGATCGAACTAGCACTTGAGCGGGTTTCAAATAATCAAATTGAGACTCGATGGTCAGATGCCACAGCGCCAACTGCGCCGTGGCAGAAAGCACAAGGAGATCCATCTTGGGCAGGTGCCACTGAGTTTCAAGATATTCGGGTGCAAGAAAGCAGCGCACCCATTAAGAATGTATGGAGCTGTATAGAGCGCATCGGTGGAGATAATGGTTGGTATGGCTCAGATTGGCTCTGGTACCTGCGCGGTTTACTAGATCGAATATTCGGTGGAGTCGGACTTCGAAGAGGTAGACGTGATCCCTTTAAATTACGAGTCGGAGATAGTTTAGATTTTTGGCGCGTTGAGGGCTATGAAGAGGGCAAGAGGTTAAAGCTCTATGCCGAGATGATCTTGCCAGGCAAAGCTTGGCTTGAGTTCGAGCTATCGCAGGTTGATGGCAAAGTCATTGCCAAACAGATCGCCACTTTCCAGCCACGTGGATTGGGCGGACAGTTGTACTGGCGCGCAATCGCACCATTTCATTGGTTACTTTTCCCGACGATGCTTAGAAATATCTGCAAATGTGCAGAGCGAGAAAGTCGCACCACTAGTTAGAGTAAATTAGAGCTGGTTAAGACTCTATTTGGTCCTATTAGTAGCTTCATCTATAGTCTTTAAAGTCTCGTTTACCACCTCTGATACCGCATCCCACATCGGTGCATGACCGGAATTGGGGAGAACCACCCATTTGGAATGGCTAGGTGCAAGAGATCGCTCTTGGCAGCTATCTGCCGGCAATGTGTAATCAGTATCGCCAAAGATAATCGTTACCGGAATCTCCTGTGAGATTGGTTTATCAAAACGATTACCTAAGAATGCATCCCATAATAAGTAATAACCACTTGCTGAACCCATTGCGATTGCTGCTTTAGCGCAAGTATCTGGGTCAAACTCCTCCCACTTCGGACTGACTAATTTGAAACCGATGGCTCGCATCAATTTGATCTTTGCAATTTGATTTGCAAATTTATAGGTAGCGCGTGCCATGTACCTGCTAATTGCCAGTTCGCCATTTCGATGGGTCTTTGCTTTCAACCAGAGTCCAGCTGGTGCGACCCCGGTAAGTGAAAGCACATGTTCAGGAGATTGTGCCGCCATCTCAAGGCAGATCCATCCACCCAAAGAATTTCCCATGAGATGAAATTTTTGGATGTCATTTGCCACCAACTCAGATTTGATGATCTCAGCCAACTTTCCCGGGTTCATCTGGGTATCTGCGCTCATCGTGGCATCGCCATGTCCAGGAAGATCAACAGTGATAAATTCCAAATCGTTTTCAGGATTTATCAACTCTGGTCTAATCAGGTCCCAGGCGGTGCTACCAGATCCCAGTCCATGTACTGCAACTAGTTTTCGGGAACCATTGCCATATCGTCGAATATTTAAGTTGTTTACCGTATTCAAACTACTCAAATCTTCCCCCGTGAAAGTCCATCTAAAATTCTCTTGCTCTCAGCTTTAACCTCAGGCAAATCTTTCAGTCTCTTTAACCCACTCATTTGTTGAAACATTCTATGATTTTTTGTGAACTCGGACTCATTTTCGGATAAGAAATTCCAGTAGAGATTGGTAAACGGGCATGCGTTCTCGCCAGTTCTTGCCTTCGGATCGTATTCGCATCCCTTGCAATAGTTACTCATCTTTGAAATGTAGGAACCGCCAGAGATGTAGGGCTTGGTTGCCATCTTTCCGCCGTCAGCATGCATACCCATACCGATCACATTGGGAACCATCACCCAATCTGCAGCATCGATGAAAACTTCGCGCATCCAATTTAGAAACTGAGTCGGCTTGATACCAGTTAAAAGGGCTAAGTTGCTTAAAACCATCAACCTCGGAATGTGATGAACCCAGGCGCGCTCTTTGATATCGATTATCTGTTCCTTTACGCAGGCCATTTTGGTCTGATTTGGGTCTTCAAATAGCGGTAATAATTCACGATTTAGATTGAAGTGATTTGATTCGCGATAACTTTCACCGAAGAACCAATAGATTCCATTTATATATTCTCGCCATCCAATTACCTGACGAATAAAACCTTCGCAGGAAGCGATAGGGATATCTCCTTTTTTAAAACGTTTTCTGACTGCTTCGATCACCTCAAAGGCGTGTATCAAACCGATATTTAGATAGGGACTCAATAGTGAGTGGTGAAATGCCCAATTCTCGGTGACCATGGCATCTTCAAATGGGCCGAAATCTTTAAAGTGCTTATCTAAGAAATACTCCAATTGTTGTAGAGCTTGTTCTCGGGTGCTTCCCCAAGTTCCATCTGGTTCTTCGCCCCAAATTTCCAAATCAGATGCTTTTAGCTCTGCCAATACTTCTTTATCCAACTGATCCATTGAATGCTTTAGATATGGTGGATATTGATAGCTCTTCGGTGGTGGAAGACGATTCTCTTTATCAAAGTTCCACTGACCGCCAGTTGGTTTATCGCCATCCATCAGTACATTCAGACGTTTACGTTGGGTGCGATAGAAGTTCTCCATGAGCAAATTCTTTTGGCTACCTGCCCAAGCAATGAATTCATCTTTGTCGGTTAAGAAGAAATCATTAGGAAGATACTGGACCCTATTCCTTAACTCAGCCGATAACTTATATGAATTAGGCTCCGCTGCAATCACCGTTGTAATTGCATATTTCTTGATGATCGAATCGATGCCAGCCAAAGTGCTATCGGCCTTTTGATATTCGACTTTAAATCCAAGTGCTTCCAATTGCTTAGCAAAGTGTCGAGCAGCCGAGATCATGAACCAGAGTCTTTGCAAGTGCCACTTGCGACTTCGAAGCATCCGTTGACTTTCTATGATGATTATCAGGTCATCTTTGGGATCTGCCCCTTTGAGCGCACCGTAGCCAGAGTGCAATTGATCAAAGGCTACGAAAATCGCTCGCTTCATGAAGTAAGTTTCTCACTAAACTGCGCTCATGTATCGGGGCAGCAATTACGACCTATTTCTACAGAGCCTTAGCGGCTTTCTGATAATTGCATTGATTTTCATCCCGATTTTGAAGTGGGGTTTCACGACCCGCACTGATAAGAAGACCAAGTTGGAGCGGCGAAAATTGCGAAGAGATTTACGCCGTTTGCGCCGGAAGTAATCAAGATCCTGGCCACGAACCTAGAATTACCCCTGTGACTGCTGCAAAATTCCCGCACGATAAGTTCGATGACCTCTTGGCAGCAAATCACGAGTACCAACAGGGATTTAAATATTCAGAGTTAACGGGTGTGGCCAGAAAAGGTTTGGCCATTGTCACCTGTATGGATTCCAGAATCAATCCACTCTCGGTAGTTGGAATGAGAAGTGGCGATGCCAAAATCCTTCGAAATGCTGGTGCGCGTGTCACAGAGGATGTACTTCGCACCTTAGTACTTGGCACCTATTTGCTTGGTGTTGATCGCATTTTGATCATGCCACATACTGATTGTCGAATGGCAAAATCTGAAGAATCAGAGATTCACCAATTGATTGAGGAAGAGTTTGGGGTAGATACCCGTTCGTTGGAATTTAGAACTGTTTCAAATCAGCAGAGCGCTTTAGCAGTGGATGTACAGAGAGTGCGCTCCTACCCATTGATTCGAAAGGGAGTATCTGTAGCTGGTGCGATTTATGATGTCACCAATGGATCAATTACTCCAGTTGATTGTTAAGTGATGCCAGCTTTGCAAATTGCAAGAACTAATTTGATGAGTAACTAAGATGTATTTGAAAATAATATTGCAATTGGCAGAAGCACTTGGTGCGCTCTCACGGTTATTAGGCCAAGGTAGCGGAGTAATGGTCGCGGGCCGCTTGATTTTGGCACTTGCACCAAACGCGGTTAGAACGTTGGCTAAAGGCAAGAGAGTAATTTTGATCTCAGGTACTAATGGAAAATCCACTACCGCTAAATTGATTGCCCAAACGCTAGCTACAAAGCATCAAATTGCTCATAATCACACCGGAGCTAATCTCCATCCTGGAATTGCGCAAGCGTTGGGAGCTAGCCCAAAGTGCCAAGTGGCAGTGCTTGAAGTTGATGAATTGGTTCTGCCTTGGGCGATTCAAATGTGCGATCCAGAGCTAGTGGTTTTACTTAACTTAGGCAGAGATCAATTAGATCGTTTATCCGAAGTTCGCATCGTGGCTGGCAAATGGCGTAGCGCTCTGCAAGGCCATAACTCCAAGCGCAATCTCAAAGTTTTAGCATCAAGTGATGATCCGTTTGTGGTCTTTGCAGCAATGGGCGCTAGCGAGCAAATTTGGTTTAGCGCTGGAGAACGCGGACATATTGATGCCGCCACCTGTCCAGTTTGTGGTGCGCTACTTAATTGGAGTGAAGACCGGGCTAACTTTTCTTGCAATTGTGGCTTTGCCAAACCAGAACCAGATTGGCAGTTAATTGGCGATCAGCTAATCGATCAAAACCAGGGTGGAAAAACGCAAGTGCGCTCTGCCATTCCTGGCCAGGCTGCCATACAGAATGCGGCTCGAGCGCTGATTGTGGGAAGTAATTTCGGTATTGAGTTATCAGAATCTGGCGATGCCATCTCTAAAGTCACCAGCGTCGATGGCCGCTTTGCCATCAAACGAATTCAAGATACCAATTTCCGTTTATTGCTCTCAAAGAATCCAGCATCTTGGCGTGAGACGTTGCAAACAAGTGCAAATGGTCCAAGTGAAGTCTTACTTGTGGTTAATGCAAATACCCAAGATGGTAAAGATACCTCTTGGTTGTGGGATGTAGATTTCCAACCACTTCAAGGTAGACGAGTCTTAGTCTCAGGAGATCGTCGAGTTGATGTATCTGCCAGATTGACGGTGCAAGGCATCGCACACCAAGTAGTCGAAAGTGAAATCGCAGCAGCTAATGTATTTGGAGCAAGTGATGCTGATTTGATCGCTTCATATACGGCATTTCATCGATTGGCTAAAAATCTAGACCAGAATTTAGACCAGAATTCAGACCGGAATTTACCAAATCTGAATTTACCTAAGGCATCGATGAACCAGCAGCTTAAGAAAGCAGAGTACGAAGCAAGCCAAGCAAGCCAAACTAATAAAGTTAAAATTGTAAATCTATTACCAGAGCTACTTGGTACATATGG
>JBJTHJ010000069.1:0-1778 GCA_046094385.1 Candidatus Nanopelagicaceae bacterium | reverse complement strand
ATCCGAAAGATACCGAATTCTTCGAATTAGCTAAGAAGGAATTGAAATTAAAGAACGCCACCTTTGTCGCATTTGGCGCAACTCGTCGCGCAGGTTTGAAAGCAGCTGACGATCCATTGCTTGCAGCCCTTCGTAACTCAGGTGCGCCAGTTGTAACCATGGTGGCCAAGTCGCATGACCGCCATGTCGATTTAGCTTTGAAAACCACCCTTGAAGAGAACTTAAACATGATTCGCGATTCCATTACTCATTTAAGAGGCGAAGGACAGCGAGTTTTCCTAGATGCCGAACACTTCTTTGATGGTTATCGCTCCAACCGCGCATATGCCCTTGAAGTTGTGCGAGCAGCAGCAGAGGCTGGCGCTGATGTAATTGCACTATGTGATACCAATGGCGGAATGTTGCCTGATGAGATCGCAGAAGTTGTAAATGACATTTTGCAGAGTTCTTCTGCTCGATTAGGAATTCACTGCCACAACGACACTGGTTGTGCAGTCGCCAATTCAATGGCCGCAGTGGCAGCCGGCGCTACCCATGTGCAAGGCACCATCAATGGCTATGGAGAGCGCACAGGCAATGCAGATCTGGTATCAATTATCGCTAATTTAGAGTTGAAGAAGAATCAGAAAGTCTTGCCAGATAAATTACTTCGCGAATCTTTCAGAATCTCGCATGCCATCGCAGAAGTTACAAACGTAAATCCATCACCGCGCCAACCATATGTGGGGCTATCGGCCTTTGCTCATAAAGCAGGGTTGCATGCCTCTGCAATCAAAGTCGATCCAAATCTTTATCAGCACGAAGATCCAGCAAGCGTCGGTAATGATATGCGGATGCTGGTATCGGATATGGCCGGCCGTGCCTCTATTGAACTAAAGAGCCAAGAGTTGGGTGTAGATCTTGGTGGGGATAAAGAGTTAATTACCCGTATCGTGGATCGCGTCAAAGAGATGGAGTCTCGTGGCTTTACTTTCGAAGCAGCTGACGCTTCATTTGAACTACTTGTCCGCGAGGAGATTGCAAAGAAGCGACCGACTTTCTTTGTAGTTGAACACTGGTTAACTAGCGTTGAAAGCGATGCCAGTGGTTCTATCCTTACCAATGCCGAAGTCACCGTTTCAGCAAACGGTGAGCGATTAGTCTGCAATGGCTCTGGAAATGGTCCGGTCAATGCTTTTGATACCGCACTTCGCTCTGGACTTTCAAAACTCTATCCAGAATTAGTAGAACTTGAACTTACCGATTACAAAGTTCGTATTTTGGAAGGTCGTCTTGGCACTGGTGCGATCACCCGTGTTTTAGTGGAAACTTCCGACCGAAATGGCGCTTGGAATACCGTAGGAGTGCATGAGAACGTTATCGCCGCATCTGCGATGGCGTTACAAGATGCACTCACTTACGGTTTGATCCGCCAAGGGCGTAAGCCTGAATAACTCAAGCGCTCTGTAACTCCAAATCTGGGTTTGCAGGCTCTTGAATCCCATTTGCATAAATCTCTTGGTAGATGGTGCTAGCTTCAACTCTGCCAGTGCATCCGAGTTTTGCATAGACTTTTATGGTTTCATGGCGGATAGTTGATTCGGAGTACCCAAGCACACCAGAGATCGAGAGATTTGTTCGACCCTCGGCCATCATCTTGAGTATTAGAAGTTGACGTTCAGTGAGTGCATTTCCCTTTAAATCTTTGCTCTTTAGCATCTCTTCACGATTTCCGATTCGGCTATTGTCACCGTTGGAACTCAGAGAATAGAAAAAAAGTGCCAGGAGATTACTAATAG
>JBJTHJ010000068.1:0-46134 GCA_046094385.1 Candidatus Nanopelagicaceae bacterium | reverse complement strand
TGTTGGCCTTACTCTTGCTCTTGGGGGTGGCGTGCTTAGGATCAATCTTTTTACCATCTAGCATGTGTGTGGGAACTGCCAGAACCCTGTCCACTGAATCTATGAAAATAAGAACTTTTAAAGTGAAAGTTTTCATACTTGAAAGGTTGAATATACTTGCCTGGGCTTGAGAATGTTATGAATTGGTGTTACTAAATTGGCCAGACAAATGATTGGAAATTAGCTTTCGAACAAGTTTTTAAAGTCAACATCGATGATTGGTACAAAAAGAGCGCTATTCCTTATTTGATCAAAGAATATAGAGATTGGGTACCAAATCCCGGTTGGCGCGGGGTCGGATAAATTTCTAGTGGGCGGTGAGGGTTTCGAACCCCCGACATCTTCGGTGTAAACGAAGCGCTCTACCGCTGAGCTAACCACCCGTTACTGCGTGGGAAATAGTAGCCAATGCCTATGAATATTGCTAATTAAAGGCTAGCCAGCGCTTTCTTGTAATCATCAATACTGCGGGCTTCACCCAAAGTATTGATAACGCGCCAGCGCAAGATTCCGTTCTTGTCGATTAAGAATGAACCACGAGTTGCACATCCGCGATCCTCATTGAAAACACCATATGACTTAGCAACTGCACCATGTGGCCAGAAATCACTGAGTACTGGGAATTTATATCCCTCTTGGATCGCAAAGGCTTTGTTGGAATACATAGGGTCGCAGGAGATTGCTAGTAGTTGCACGTCATCATTTTGAAAAGGTTTCAAATCATCGCGCATTGCACAAAGTTCGCCAGTGCAGATTCCAGAGAATGCGAATGGATAGAAAAGTAGAAGCACGTTCTTTGAGCCACGGAAGGATGAAAGTTTGACCATCTGTCCGTTGTTATCCATTACTTCAAAATCTGGTGCTACTTCTCCGATTTCGGTCACTTCTTTGCCTTTCGATGCACTATTTTTGTAGCGGTCCAATTTGGAGCTACTGCAATTGTTGAGGTTTGACTTAGTCCTGCGGTGTTTGCGGCATCTTGAATATCACTAGGTTCAACATGTCCGTCCCGACCAACTTTAGGTGTTAAAACCCAAATCGGTCCAGTTTCAGATAGATACGCGAGCGCATCAACAAGTTCATCCGTGAGATCTCCATCTTCATCACGAAACCAGAGCAATACTGCATCCACAACTTCATTAGCTTGATTTTCGATTAATTTGGTTTCGGTGATCTTCGAAATTGCTAGGCGAAGGTTCTCGTCGCAATCGGCATCGTGGCCGACCTCTAGAACAAGCTGCCCTTTCTCAAATCCCATCCTTGATGGCATGGGAGAAGTCCACATGAGAGAACACCTGTGGCGCAAGTCAAAATCACATATTTCTTTTAGACAATTTGGGCTTCAAAGCCGGCTTTAATTAGCGTTTTCTCGCATGGGGCGGAAAGATATGCCCTATGAGCGAAACCTTTGAGGCGCCGGAGCAATACATCGAAAATCTCGTTGATACTGATCCAAGCGAAACCAACGAATGGATTCAATCGCTGGATGCCACACTCAAAAACGCTGGTCCGGTACGCGCTAAGTATTTGCTAAACAGCTTACTTAAGCACGCTCGCGAAAATAATGTCCCAATCAGTTCTATTAGGAACACCGATTACATCAACACCATCTCCCCCGAACGCGAACCGGCTTTCCCGGGCGATGAATTCATCGAACGCCGAATTCGCGCTGCAATTCGTTGGAATGCTGCGATGCTGGTACATCGTGCGCAGCGACCTGGCGTCGGAGTTGGTGGGCATATTTCGACTTATGCATCTTCGGCTGCCCTGTATGAAGTCGGCTTTAATCACTTCTTCCGTGGCCAAGATCATCCAGGCGGTGGCGATCAAATCTTCTTCCAGGGCCATGCAAGTCCCGGAATGTATGCCCGCGCATTTGTCGAAGGACGACTATTTGAGAATCAATTAGATGGCTTTCGCCAAGAACTTTCGCATGAAGGTGGTGGGCTATCTTCATATCCACACCCACGCTTGATGCCAGAGTTCTGGCAATTCCCCACTGTGTCTATGGGACTTGGGCCGATCAATGCAATCTATCAAGCACGCTTTAATCGTTATTTGCAGAATCGTGGCATCAAAGATACTTCGCAGCAACATGTATGGGCCTTCCTTGGTGATGGTGAAACCGATGAAGTTGAATCACTTGGTGCGCTGTCGCTTGCATCTCGTGAAGGTTTGGATAATTTAACTTTTGTAATCAATTGCAATTTACAGCGACTAGATGGCCCTGTGCGTGGTAATGGAAAGATCATCCAAGAACTCGAATCAATCTTTGGTGGCGCAGGTTGGAATGTAATCAAAGTCATTTGGGGTCGCGGTTGGGATGAACTACTTGCGCAAGATAAAGATGGTGCGCTGGTGCAGTTGATGAACAACACCCCTGATGGCGATTACCAAACTTTCAAGACTGAAGATGGCAAGTACGTGCGCGAAAACTTCTTCGGCCGTGACCCAAGAACAGCAGCCATGGTTGCCAATTGGACCGACGAACAGATTTGGTCATTGCAACGTGGTGGCCACGATTATCGAAAGATGTTTGCGGCTTATCAGGCTGCGATGACGCAGAAAAACGGCCGTCCGACCGTGATTTTGGCGAAGACCATCAAGGGTTGGACATTGGGCTCGCACTTCGAAGGTCGAAATGCAACGCACCAGATGAAGAAATTAACTCTGGAAGATATCAAAGCCTTCCGCGACAATCTCTATATCCCAATTCCTGATGAGCAGCTAGATAAATATCTACCTCCTTACTTTAAATTCCCAGAAGATTCTGTTGAATACAAGTATTTAATGGAGCGACGTGCGGCATTGGGTGGACCTATTCCATCAAGACGTTCTAAATCAAAACCGCTGCCACAGCCTGCTGATGAAGCATATGAATCTATGAAGAGAGGCTCTGGCCACCAAGAAATCGCAACCACCATGGCCTTTGTGCGTTTATTGAAAGATCTGGCAAAAGATCCAGGGCTTGGTTCACGAATTGTTCCAATCATCCCTGATGAGGCGCGTACCTTCGGAATGGATTCTCTATTTCCGACCATGAAGATCTACAACCCTGGCGGACAGAAATATGTCTCGGTAGATCGTGAGTTGATGCTTTCTTATAAGGAGGCGACCAACGGTGTGATTTTGCACGAAGGTATCAACGAAGCAGGATCAACCGCTTCATTTACTGCAGTTGGAAGTTCTTACTCCACACATGATGAACCGATGATTCCCGTTTATATCTTCTACTCAATGTTTGGTTTCCAGAGAACTGGCGATGCCTTCTGGGCTGCCGCTGATCAAATGGCGCGTGGATTTATCCTCGGTGCAACAGCTGGGCGCACAACACTTAACGGAGAAGGTTTGCAACATGAAGATGGACATTCGCAATTGTTGGCATCAACCAATCCTGCGATCATCTCTTATGACCCTGCATATGCATACGAAATCGGTCACATCGTAAAAGATGGATTACGTCGCATGTATGGCGAAAATAGTGAGAACGTCATGTATTACCTGACTGTTTACAACGAGCCTTATTTGCAACCAGCCGAACCTGCCAATGTCGATGTAGATGGAATCTTAAAAGGTCTTTATCTATTAAAAGAGGCCTCAGGCCGTAAACGCCGTGCCAATATCTTGGCCTCAGGAGTTGCCGTCAACGCTGCGCTTAAGGCACAGCAACTGCTCGCTGATGATTGGGATGTCAATGCCTCAGTTTGGTCGGTTACTTCTTGGAATGAATTGCGCAGAGATGGTTTGGCGATTGATCGCCATAATCTCTTGCATCCAAAAGATAAACAGCGAGCTTATGTCACAACCAAGTTAGCGGATGCCCGTGGACCTGTGGTTGCAGTTAGCGATTACATGCGCGCAGTGCAAGATCAAATTCAACCTTGGATCGAACAATCATTTGTCTCACTAGGCACCGATGGTTTTGGTCTATCCGATACCCGCGGCGCACTTCGCCGACATTTCAAGGTAGATGCCGAATCCATTGTGGTTGCGACATTGTCGCAACTTGCAAAAAGTGGTGAAGTCAAAGAATCCCTTGTGCAACAAGCGGTAGACAAGTACCGTTTGGCAGACGTCAGCGCTGCTGATCCCGGAAACACGGAAGGCTCTGGTTGATCAATCGAATCCCTGCCAGTGATATCTCCCCAACTATCTGGTTTGGCGGCGAGTTCGTCCCTGTAAAGACGATTCCATTCGAAAAGTTCAAAGTTGAAGCAACCGTAATTCGTGATGGCCATGATGCATTTGGCGCAGATGTGGTGGTTTTAGATTCCAAAGGCGTCGAAGTTAGCCGCTCAATAATGCGAGAAAATTGGCCCGGAACAAATCGATATGAAGCTTGGGTGAACACCAACGGATTGGGAGATTTCACATTCCATATCGAAACTTACGATCATCCATACCTGACATGGGAACATGATGGCGCGATAAAGATTGCCGCAAATGTAGATCCCGAATTGATGTGTGAAATCGGGGCAATACTCTTTGAAGAGAAGATAGCCAGTGATTCAAATTTGCAAGAATTATTGAAACCTTTGATCGGACAATTGCGTGATAAGAAGAAGGCTCCAGCAAATAGATTCTCGCAGGCCACCATTGAGGCAGTCCGAAGTTATTTCCGAATAAATCCACTTAAAAGATTGGTATCCAATTCCGAGAGTTTTCCAATTAGATCCGAACGTGATTTAGCGCTAGTTGGCGCTTGGTATGAGTTCTTCCCGCGCTCAGAGGGCGCACAAATCGCAATCAATGGCAAGACCATCAGCGGAACTTTCAAGAGCGCTACCAAGCGATTAATTGCGGTTAAGGAGATGGGCTTTGATGTTCTCTATCTGCCACCGGTACATCCAATCGGAATGCAATTTCGTAAGGGGCCAAATAACACTTTAACTCCCGGCCCAGATGATCCCGGAGTTCCGTGGGCAATTGGCGGTACTGCCGGAGGTCACGATGCGATCAATCCCGAACTTGGCACGATGGATGACTTTGAAGAGTTTGTTAAATCTGCTCGTGAGTTAAAACTTGAAATTGCCATGGATTTTGCACTCCAAGCATCTCCCGATCATCCTTGGGTAAAGAGCCATCCAAAGTGGTTTAGCCACCGACCTGATGGATCAATTGCCTATGCCGAAAATCCTCCAAAGAAGTACCAAGATATTTATCCAATCAACTTCGATCAGGATTATTCAGGAATCGTCAATGAAACGCTTCGGATTCTAAAGTTTTGGATCTCAAAAGGCGTCACCATCTTTAGGGTAGATAACCCACACACCAAGCCTGTGCATTTTTGGCAAGAGGTACTAGCCGCAATCCATAAGGAATCTCCTGAAATTATCTTCCTAGCGGAGGCATTTACTAAACCTGCGATGATGCATGCCTTAGGTAAAGCTGGTTTTCAGCAGTCATACACTTACTTCACATGGAGAACTAGCAAAGAAGAGTTAACTGATTACGGCAACGAAGTTGCACATCACACCAGTTCATTCTTTAGGCCAAATTTCTGGGTCAATACTCCAGATATCCTGCCTTATCACTTACAAAGTGGTAACCCTGCGATGTTTGCACTACGTGCAGTTTTAGCAGCTACGTTGACGCCATCATGGGGCATGTATGCAGGATATGAACTTTATGAAGCGAAACCTCTTGCTGAAGGCAAAGAGGAGTACTGGGAATCAGAGAAGTATCAGATCAAGATAAGAGACTGGGAGGGCGCAGCCAAAAAAGGCTTAACTTTGGCCCCTTTCATCACTCAATTAAATCGGATTCGCAAGGAGAATATCGCTTTACAGCGACTTCGAAATCTCTACTTTCATCACACCGATAGCCCAGCCATACTCGCCTATTCCAAGCGTGAGGGCGAGAATTTAATTTTGGTCGTGGTCAACTTAGATCCCAATGACACCCAAGAAACTACTATTCATTGGAATATGGAGCTACTTGGCTTTAATGCTGAGAGCTTCAAAGTCATCGACCTATTTGACAATAAAGAGTATGAATGGAGTTCACATACCTTTGTCCGACTCCAGCCAAGTAGACCTGTTGGGAAAGTCGCTCATATCGTGAAAGTTAAATTATGAGCGCATCGTATTTAAATCCAAATTCGACTCTAGGTGAGATAGATCTATATCTCTTTAATGAAGGGCGACATGAAAAACTTTGGGGCGCACTCGGTGCGCATGTAATTCGCGATGCCGCCGGAGCGTTGATTGGCACCACATTTAGCGTCTGGGCTCCCAATGCCTCGGCAGTAAGTTTGATCCACGATAATAATTTTTGGGATAAGAAGACAAATCCAATGGTGCGCCTTGGAAACTCTGGTATTTGGGAGGCCTTCTTACCCGATGTCGGCCCCGGTCTTAAATATAAATTTGCCATCTGTAGCTCCTTTGGTCAATGGGTCGATCATGCAGACCCCATGGCCAGGCAATGCGAAATCCCACCAAGCACGGCATCGATAGTCAACGAATCAAATTACAAGTGGCGCGATCACGATTGGATGCAGTCACGAAGAGATTATCAATCATGGCGTTCACCGGTCTCTGTATACGAGGTTCACTTAGGGTCCTGGAGAGTTGGCCTTTCATATACAGAGCTTGCAACAGAATTGATCGCTTACGTAAAAGCGCAAGGATTTACACACATCGAATTTCTTCCGGTGACCGAACATCCATATGCGCCATCATGGGGATATCAAGTAACCGGTTTCTTTGCGCCAACTTCTCGATTTGGAACCCCAGATGAGTTTCGATATTTGGTCGATCAATTGCATCAAGCCGGTATTGGCGTGATCCTCGATTGGGTACCTGCCCACTTTCCAAAAGATGAATGGGCATTAGCCAAATTTGATGGCACTGCGCTCTATGAACATGCAGATCCAAGACAAGGTGAGCATCCCGATTGGGGGACTTTGGTCTTTAACTTTGGTCGCAATGAAGTTCGAAATTTCCTTGTCGCTAGCGCACTTTACTGGCTCGAAGAGTTCCATATCGATGGGCTTAGAGTCGATGCGGTGGCTTCGATGCTCTACTTGGACTATTCTCGAAAAGATGGCGAATGGGTCCCAAATAAATTTGGTGGACGTGAAAATCTGGAGGCAGTCCAATTCTTACAAGAAGCCACCTCTACTGCTTATCGAAACTACCCCGGAATCATGATGATCGCCGAAGAGTCAACAGCTTGGCCAGGTGTCACCAAAGATACCGGTATGGGCGGTCTGGGTTTTGGCTACAAATGGAATATGGGTTGGATGCACGATACTTTGCAATATCTGTCTCATGAACCAGTCCATCGTGTGTATCACCACAATGAGATCACTTTTTCAATTCTCTATTCATGGAGTGAGAACTTCATGCTTCCACTTTCACACGACGAGGTGGTTCACGGCAAGAGCGCTCTGGTCAATAAATTTCCTGGCGATCGCTGGCAGAAATTGGCTCAACTTCGTGCTTTGTATGGCTACATGTGGTCACACCCTGGAAAGAAATTGCTTTTCATGGGATCTGAATTTGCGCAGAATGATGAGTGGAGCGCCGCCGATGGTTTGCAATGGTATTTAACTGAATTTGACGAACATAAAGGCGTTCAAAAAGTGGTAGCTGATATCAATCAAAAGTATCGTGATACCCCGGCCCTATGGCAACGCGATAATTTCGTAGATGGATTTCAATGGTTGGTTGGCGATGATGGCGCTGCAAATGTGCTCGCCTACACTAGATGGTCAGATGATCGTAAGCCTTTGGTTTCGATTACCAATTGGTCGCCAGTTCCACACGAAAGTTATCGCATGCACTTTCCGACACCTGGAAAGTACCAAGAGGTACTAAATACCGACGATTTGAAATATGGTGGTTCCGGCATCACCAATTCGATTATCGAGGTAGATTCGAAGTTAGCGGTCACACTTAGGATCCCGCCAATGGCCACTATTTGGCTGGCTTTGGCTTAAATACCTTCGCAAATAGCCCCACTGCAATTACCATCAAAGCAGGAAGTGAAAGCGCAACTTGCAAACCAGTAAATTGCGCCAAGAATGCAATTACCTGTTTCAAAACCCAAGAGAGCATGGCATTTACTGCGCTAATTTGGCCGATCACGATGCTGGCTGGTAGATCGATTCTGGTATTGGCCGCATTTAAAAATGCCGGCCCAATGTAAGAAGAACCCAATCCGGCCAAGGAGAAGGAGATCACAAGCCCTGGCAGACCAAATCTATCTACGGTCCAAATTCCAATTAAGAATGAGGTCCCAGCAAGAACTCCGCCAAATCTAACTAGGTTTGAGATATGAAATCGCTTCTTTAAAGTGTTGATTGATACGCGTCCGATAATCATAAAAATAGTGAAGAACATAAAAGGTAGCGGAGCCAAACTAGGCGAGATTCCACCATCTTCTTTTGCAAAGATAGTGGACCAATCTGTAATTGCAAACTCAAGCATGATTCCAAAAATCAAGCCAAAATTGATCATCCAATCAAAATTAAATTTCTTAAGGTCTTGATAAATTGATCTGCGCACGCTGTCATGTTTGTTGGCAGGGACCAAAGTCTCATGGCGCATATAAATCACGATTACCATTAACGCCCAAACAATCAAGAATAATGTTGTGATATGAACTTCTAAACTCACCTTTCCAATCAAAAACATAGAAAGTATGGTCGTTAAAAGCGATCCTGCGCTCCAATAGCCAGCTGCAGAGATCACCAGATTCTTACCACCCCTATCTTGATCGTGGAAAGCCTGAGCATTGTTTGCAATGTGAAGCATCGACATTGAAAAACCCACCAAGATATTTAGCGTGATAAAGAGTTCATGATTAGAGGTATGCACTATGGCAACAAAGGCGCTAGTTAGCATCGTGATGCCCACCAACATCATCCGCTTGGCACCAAAGTGATCAACCAGATGGCCGATAGTTAAGAGCGCAATCAAAGAGCCAAAAGCGCCTACGCTCAACATCGTGCCAAAAAGGCCATTGTTTACCGCTAATTTCTCTTTGACCTCAGGAAATCTAGGGATCCAAGACATGATCCCTACCCCAAAGAGGAAGAAGAGCGCTTTGGTAAGCGCCACATCACGTTTGATCAAAATAGGGCACTCGCTAATTCTTTACGAGCTTGAATCAGTCGTGGATCTGCCGGATCCACCAAAGAAAATAGATTTAATAGATGTTCTTTGGCTAATTTCTGATCCTCATCCTTTAGCGACCGAATGCAATTTAACAATCGTGCGAAAGCATCTTCTAGTTTGCCACTGGTCACTTCTAGATCTGCACAATTGATCTGTGCATTGACATCCAACGGATTTTCATTGGCTTTGCTGATTACCTCTTGGGGTTTTAAGACTTGGGTGCGCTTAAGTAGCTGCATCTGAGCTAGACCAGATTTGGCCATAGCATCATTTGGTTTTCGTGAAATCAATCTTTCGAAGGCGTTGATGGCTCCATCTAAATCACCTGATTGCAACGCTGCCATCGCCTCGTCTTCCTCAGGTTCGGTACGTTCGATAGGCGCCTGTCCAATCCCTTGCTCGGCAGAAATGGACAAGACCTTATCTATGACCATTCGCAATTGATCTTCAGGGTATGGGTTTTCAAAAAGTGGTCTGACCTGTTCTTTGATAATTGCAACGGCATAAGGGACGACTCTAGTTTGAAGCGCCTGGGCAACTTGTGGTTCCTTTTCAACCTCGACAGTTGCAAGTTGCCATGACTCTTGATCTTTTTGATTTAATTTGGCAAGTAGCGCCAACGTCTCTTTTGACTCGGGAAAACGTTCCGACCAACAGAGAATCACTACTGGCTTGGTATTTGAAAGTGGTATTAGTTCTTTGGGAAGCGATTCTGCGGTTGCTTCAACGCCAAATTTTGATGTTGGTGTTGATGTTTGAGTAGTAACTTGAGGTTTCTTCAAAGTACTCAAATCAAAGGCTCTACCAAAAGGTGGCGTAGTCATTGCGCTTCAACTCCAGAGTCCATACGTAATGGCAGAACCTCATTTATATAGGCCTTTGCCGCCGCTTCTAATCCGACGTCATATCCTAGTTTCTCCGTCATGTACCAACGATTCTCCAAGATCTCATGGAACATCTGCGCCTTCTCAACGCGCCCCTGTAGCTCTGCGGGAACCATAGCCAAAATTGGATTAAATACCTCTTCCATCCACGCTTTGGCCATCTCCTCTTTGTCGCTTTTCACACTTTGACGCGCATACCAACGATCAAAGGAGGCCAGAATTCGTTTAGCTTGTAGCTCTTGCGTATCTAATCCGAATAGATTCTTGATCTTTGCCACGTGATAACCCGCAGCCACCAATCTTGGCTGAAACGAGAGCATATGCGACTCATTATCCAAAGAGACCTGTACCTCTTCGACTGCAAAACCTAAATCATGTAATTGGCGCATTGCGCGCTCAACTGCATGGCGATCGTTTGGATCTAACTTCTGTGGATCCTTTAACGCTGACCACAATCTGAGATATCTACGTTGCACAGCTTCACTGGCACGAATTGGATCCATACCTTCGTACAGCACCCCTGATAATTGAAGATCTTCTAACTCTGCAGCTACATTAAAGAAGGCAATCTCCAAATCATGTTCTCGCTGGCCATCTGATAACTTATTTTGAAATTCTCCGGTCTCAGCATCAACCAAATATGCCGCAAAACCTTCGGCATCTCTTCTAAACAAAGTATTGGATAAGGAGCAATCCCCCCACCAGAATCCAAGTAAATGTAATCTCACTAAAAGGTAGGCAAGTGCATTTGCCATGTTATTGATATCGTGTGCGGAGACTGACTGTGAAAGCACAACTCGATATGGCAGAGAAAATGGCAAGAATCTGGTGGCTATCGCGCATGGCAACTCTTCACCATTTACATCAGTTCGTCCTTCAATTACCGCAACTGGTTCAACGCTAGGTGCGCCAAGTCGTTTTAATTCGATTAAGGCTCGATACTCTCGCTTGGCGAACTCGATGACCGTCTCTTTGACCGCATAAATCTCAGAATTTTGATCATCTTCATCGGCACGCACTAGACGCACGATATGGCGAGAGATGCCACGCTTCTCAGAGAGCGCTGGATCTTCTGACCACTGCTCAAGCGGCCGCTCCCAAGGTAGGCCAATGACTGCGCCAATCTCCTCGCCTAGACCGGTAATGCGCAGTGACATGCCCATATTCTCTCGTATTTCTGACCTAGAAATTTCCATAAATAGACTTAAGACATGGCAATCAAGAAGCAAACCACAAAATCGATAGCAAAATCACCCAAGAATTTCGGTGTTCCTGGCAGACCAATTGAGAAAAGTTCACCATTTTATTTTGGATTTCTAGCGACTGCGGGTGCGCTTACTGCTTTTGTGCTTCTTCGTTCTTTAGCTGCGGCAAGTCAAATCTTTGTGCTTTTAATTATCTCGATCTTTTTGGCGATGGGTTTGAACCCAGCGGTGGAATTCTTCAAAAGACGCGGCTTAAGTAGAAGTTGGTCAGTCGCAGCAATTCTTGGACTGGTGCTTTTATTTGTGACATTGCTAGCTTTATTGATTATCCCGCCCGTAATCAGACAGACCACTAGTCTTATTGAGAATGCACCGGCGCTACTTGATAATTTAAAGAACAACAAATTGATCTCAGATATCAACGAGCATTACGGAATCATAGATTCAATAAATGAAAGAATTGAGTCGGTTACAAATGATGGCACGCTATTGATCTCTGCCTTCGGTGGCATAGTTGGGGTCGGCAAAACTTTCATCTCCGGAATTTTCACTGCGCTTACTATCTTGGTATTAACGATGTACTTCAC
The DNA here is from genome assembly GCA_046094385.1 of Candidatus Nanopelagicaceae bacterium. Taxonomy (GTDB): domain Bacteria; phylum Actinomycetota; class Actinomycetes; order Nanopelagicales; family Nanopelagicaceae; genus ZLKRG08. Next base: position 34,294 of record JBJTHJ010000068.1, on the reverse strand, counting down.
GATCTCATTGCCCCAAGTCATCAATTACGCAGTCCGCTTGGCGCCAGCGTCTAGACGCGAGAGAATCCGAGCTTTAACAGATGGCATCGTCTCCAGAATTGGCGCTTTCGTAGGTAGTCAGATTTCAGTGGCTTTCATTGCAGGCATAGTAATGGCAATCGCCACTGGTATTTTGGGTCTGCCATCGCCAATAGCACTTGGGATGTTGGTCTTTATCTGTGGGTTAATTCCGTTGATCGGACATTTCATCGGTTCAGCGATTTTGACGGTAGTTGCGCTAACGCAATCAGTACTTACCGCAGTAATTATGTTGGGTATTTATGTGATCTATCAACAGATTGAGAACTATCTACTAATGCCCAAGATCATGCAGAAATCACTTTCAATCCCAGGATTGGTAACCATCGTTAGCGCATTGATTGGAGCTTCATTACTCGGTCTAGTAGGAGGAATCTTGGCAGTTCCGATTGCCGCTTCAATTTTGTTAATTCTTGAAGAGGTGGTCTATCCGAAAGCAGATCAAAGTTAAATTTATCGGCTAGATCTCCGTTGGTAAGGGAAACTTTTCTGGCACCACCGCTTTTACGATTTGATTGTGGACGAATTGCACTGAAGGCTCCCCAAGCCAAAGATGTTTCATCTCTTCTCCGATCACAATCTCTATTTGCGGGATTACCGAGAATCGCTGCTTGGCCTCAGCTGGCTTTAGATATTCGTCGAGTTCTGGAACCAGCGCAATAACCGGACGGCCATCTTTAGCCCAATATTGAAGTTCTTCGGTGGTGGTATACATAAGTGGTGGACTAAGAAGAATGATTCCTTTTACCCGTGGATCTTTGACATACTTCAATGCAAGCTCAGTTCCAAAGGACCAACCAACGACCCAAAGATTCTGCAGATTCAATTCATCGAGAGTGAATTTGAGCATCGCTTCAACATCGAAATGCTCTGATTTTGTTTGATCGTATGAACCAGTACTGGTTCCTTGTTCGCTGCTAGTGCCACGAGTGTTAAATCGAACGATGGTTAAATCGGCTAGCGCCGGCAAGCGATTGGCAGCTTTCTTATAAAGGTGTGAATCCATCATTCCGCCACCCGTTGGGTTGGGATGGCACATCAAAAGCGCACCCCTGGATGGATTTAGTGGTGCGGCCACCTCTACGACCAAATCCACACCATCATCGGTGCGTACGGTATGTGCGCTTCGCTTAGATGGTAATTGAGTGCTGGGGCGAAGCATCTGGCGCATGACGATAATTCTAATGGTGGTTACTCTTAACCTATGGCGACGTTTCAATCACTGAACCCTGCAACTGGCGAATTAATTGCAGAGCATGAGATTTTCACAAAAACTGCAGTGGATGAAGTGGTTTCAAAAGCACATGAAGCAAAGATTAAATGGCAGAAATTAGGCTTCAATGGACGCCGAAAAGTGTTGGAAAAATGGAGCGATTTGCTTGTAAAGCGCTCCGATCAATTGGCAGAGCTAATCGCCACCGAGACTGGTAAGCCTTTTGGAGATGCCAAATTGGAAGTATCGGTAGCGATCTCACATCTTTCATGGGCTACCAGTAAAGCTAGTTACTACTTGAAAGAGCAACGTAGAGCTCCGGGCGTCTTGTTATTTAACATGAGCGCAATCGTCCAACGAGTACCTGTTGGCGTAGTTGGAGTGATTGGTCCCTGGAACTATCCATTATTCACACCAATGGGTTCGATTGCCTATGCCTTGGCCGCTGGCAACACCGTAGTCTTTAAACCCAGCGAATTTACACCTGGCGTTGGTAGAGCTTTAGCAGAATCCTTCGAAGAGATTGCACCGTTTCCAGGAATTCTAAAGTGCATCACTGGGCTTGGAGAAACTGGTAGATATCTCTGCGAATCTTCAGTAAACAAATTAGCGTTCACGGGTTCTACTAGAACCGCCAAATTGGTAGCTGAGACCTGCGCTAAGAGTATGACTCCAGTTCTCTTGGAATGTGGCGGCAAAGATCCAGTAATCGTCGACAAAGATGCCAATTTAAAGTTAGCGGTGGAATACACCGTCTGGTCTGCCATGGCTAACGCCGGACAATCCTGTATCGGCGCTGAGCGCGTTTATGTTCATAGAAAAGTTGCCGAAAAATTTAAAGCAATCCTGGTTGCTGCAGTACACGAACTCGAAGTTGGCAAAAGTTATGGTCCAGCCACCATGCCCAAACAGCTTGAGATCATCAAGCGCCATGTTGCCGACGCCCAAGCTGCTGGAGCCAAGCTATTAATTGGTGATGTTAATTCCATTGGTGATCGGTATGTGGCTCCCGTGGTCATGGCAGATGTGCCAGAAAATTGCAGCGCAATGACTGAAGAGACTTTTGGGCCAACTATTGCCATCAACGTTGTCGACGATATGGATGAAGCTATCTCGCTTTCGAATGCATCCGAGTATGGACTGGGCGCTTCGGTATTCTCTAAGCGCCACGGCTATCGCATCGCCGAGAAATTGGAGTGTGGCATGGTCGCTATCAATAGCGCATTTTCTTTTGCCGCGATTGCATCGGTCCCATTTGGCGGTGCAAAACAAAGTGGCTATGGGCGAATCCATGGCCCCGAAGGACTTTATGAATTTACCTATGCGCGAACTTTAGTTCGACCAAGATTCGAGATTCCGTTACGGGCAACCTCATTTAAGCGAACTGCAGGTCAAGAAAAGTTAATTAGCGCGCTCTCTAAAATATTTCGATAATTCAATTAATTAATAACGTGGTGCATTGCGTGTGCGCTGAACATTTGGTTTGCGCTTATCTCGCTTGGTCCAACATGCCTTATGCCAATGTCTACGTGAATCCTCGTCGCCTTCAATCCAAGCCACAATGTGTGGAGTTGCCATCGGAATCATCTGATCACAACCAGGGCACCGATATGGTTTTGAAGAACTCGACCCAGTTAATTGTCTGACCACATAAATACCATCATGATGTTCTTCAACTACTTGATTTGAGGTAGCCGGGTCGCGCTCTTCGACCTTGGGACGTCGATTCTTTGGGTAGTTTCTGCGCGGACTCACAGGTGTATTTTCGCATTTAAGGTGAAGTTGTGGCATCGTGGCACCATGTCGGTAGTAAAGGTTGCAGGACTTACCAAGTCTTATGGCGATTTAACCGCGGTAGCTGGCCTTGATCTACAGATCGAAGCTGGCGAAATCTTCGCCCTGCTTGGGCCAAATGGAGCCGGAAAGACCACTACCGTAGAGATTTTGGAAGGTTTTAGAAAAAGAAGCTCAGGAAGCGTTGAAGTCCTAGGAATCGATCCCGATTCTGGCGATAGCAGTTGGCGAAATCGAATTGGAATTGTTCATCAGACAAGTCAAGATGCCGGAGATTTAAGTGTTGCAGAGACAGTGCATCACTTCGCCAAGTATTACCTAAATTCCAGAGATCCAGATGAGGTAATTGGCGCAGTTGGCTTAGATGACAAACGTGGCTCATTAATTAGAAATCTATCTGGTGGGCAAAGACGTCGACTCGATGTGGCACTTGGGATTATCGGAAACCCAGAACTGCTATTTCTAGATGAACCAACAACTGGTTTTGATCCCGAAGCCAGAAGGCAATTCTGGGAATTGATCAGATCTCTGCAGAGCGCCGGAACCACGATCTTGCTTACCACCCATTATTTAGACGAGGCCGAAGCGCTAGCCGATCGAGTTGCAGTAATCAATCATGGCAAGATCATCGAGGTTGCCACTCCCGCTACTCTGGGGAATCGGCAGTCAGCTTTGGCAATCGTCAAATGGCGTGACGGAGAGAGCGAAGTGGAGAACCCCACTGCTCTTGTTAACGAACTTTCAGTGAAATATTCCGGTGAGATCCCAGAACTTCAAGTAATTCGCCCGTCGCTTGAAGATATCTATCTAAGAATGATTGGTGAGCAATGAACACCTTCAAGCTTGGATTACATCGAGGCGCTCTTGAGATCAGACAATTCACCCGTCAACGTGAATCAGTGGTCTTCACAATTTTCTTCCCATTGATACTGATGGTGATTTTTGGATCGGTCTTTAATAACGAGATTGCACCAGGTGTGCAATTTAGCCAGTATTTTGTTGCGGGCATGATCGCTTCCGGTATGGTCAATAGCGGTTTCCAACAATTAGCCATCATGATTCCAATGGAGCGAGATGCCGGTGGCTTAAAACGATTACGCGGTACGCCAATGCCACTTGCCTCATATTTCATTGGTAAATCGATCCTGGTGCTTACATCAATGTTGGCTCAAACCATACTTTTAATTGCAGGAGGAGTGGCTTTCTACGGATTAGAGCTTCCAACCTCTAGTTATAAGTGGTGGCTTTTGATACTTCTCTTAATATTAGGTAGCGCTAACTCGACTGCATTAGGAATTGCATTCGCAGCGCTTGCCAAATCTGGTCGTGGTGCATCGGCGATCGTTTCGCCCGTGGTGATCATCTTGCAATTCTTTAGCGGCGTATTCTTCATCTTTACCCAGCTGCCAAGTTGGATGCAACAAGTAGCTGCGATATTCCCGCTTAAATGGTTAACGCAAGGAATGCGAGAAGTTTTCCTACCAAACTCTTTTGCGCTAGAAGAGGTGGCAAAATCCTGGGAGACCTCAAGGGGAATTCTGATCAACATAATTTGGTTGATACTAGGCGTAGGCCTTGCGGCAAAGACTTTTAAATGGGATCGAAATTGAGAAAAATACTTATTGCGTTGATCGCACTCTCCTTGATTACCAGCCCATCTTTTGCTGCCACTAAATCTCCGACCCCTACAAAGAAGGCCACCGCAAAGCCCACCGCAAAAGCAAGTGCAAAGCCAACTGTAAAGGCCTCCGCGAAGCCCACCGCGAAAACAACTGCAAAGGCGACTGCAAAGGCAACAGCCAAATCAACAGCCACGGCAACCAAGAAGCCGGCAACTAAGAAACCAGTTGTAAAGAAGAGTTCCAAACCTGCACCAAAGCGAACGAAGAAGATCAAACCAAGTCCATCACCAGTTTGGCCGCCCAAGAATTACGCTCAAAATGGTGACATCTATGCCAAGATCCCAACTAGTAAAGAATTAATTGGTCTGGCTTCGGCAAATAAACGTCTAGGTAAAGAGCTAATTCAATGTGAAACCTACACATGTGGCGCGATTTTGGCAGCCTCACTTGCAGGTTGCGATTGGTGGGAATTTACCGCCGATGTCATTGGTCCCACTTCAGATAGCGATGCCACCCCAATTAAATACGGAACTTTGAAGACCCTATATGGTCCTTCAAATCCAAAACAGATCTTGCCTTTCGTATTAATTAGCCAAGAAGAGATCAAACTTGGTGCAAAGGTGTCTGGTATTCAAGTTGTTTGCCACCGCGAAGCTATTCCGACTGACTTACAGGTACCAAGCAATACCTATACAAAAGTTACTACTTAACGATTCTTTCCTGGAATCCAGAGTTCATCGCCCTTTTCTTTATTGGCATATCTTGCAAGCACAAATAAGAGATCAGATAGACGATTTAGATATTTAGCTGTTAGCGGATTGACTCCCGTGCCAAAGGCATGAATTGCTTGCCAAGTGCGACGCTCTGCCCTTCTGGTGACAGTACGAGCTACATGCAATAGCGCAGCAGCCGGGGTGCCTGAAGGAAGCACGAATGAGCGAAGCTCAGTAAGTTCCGAGTTGTATTTATCAATCTGCTCTTCTAAAAATGATACTTGGGAATCTAAAACTCTTAATTGCTCATAGCCTGGATTGTCGATGATTGGAGTGCATAAATCAGCTCCTACATCAAAGAGATCGTTCTGAATGCGAATCAGTAATTTCTTAACATCATCAGTGACTTCTGACATCGCCAAAACCACACCGATTGAAGAATTTGCTTCATCGACTGTTGCATAAGCCTCAAGGCGTGGATCGTTCTTGGAGGTGCGGGTCATATCTCCTAACGCCGTGCTGCCATCGTCGCCGGTTTTCGTATAAATTCGCGTTAAATGAACCATGAGATAAGCCTATTCATACAAGTACGATTAGACCATTATGAGTGAGCGGTTCCGCATCGTAGGTGGTGCACACCTCAGAGGCGAAGTCCACGTTCCAGGGGCTAAAAACTCGGTTCTAAAGCTTATGGCGGCCACTTTGTTGGCACCCGGTAAGAACACCATCACCAACGTTCCCGACATCCTAGATGTCGAAATCATGATCGAGCTACTAGAGCGATTGGGCTGCAAGGTAAATCGATTACAAGGAAAAGTTGAGATTGAAGTACCAGAAGTTCCAGAACATAGAGCTGATTACGAACTAGTTCGCAAAATCCGTGCCTCTATCAATGTACTCGGTCCGCTAACTGCCAGAGTTGGCGCAGCTGATGTCGCTCTTCCCGGCGGAGATGCAATTGGACCAAGACCACTTGATATTCACATTAAAGGTCTAGAAGCACTTGGCGCTAAAGTCCATATTGAACACGGTTACATCGTTACCGAAGCTCCAAATGGACTTACCGGCACCAGCATTGAATTGGATTTCCCATCTGTCGGTGCGACCGAGAACATTATGATGGCAGCGGTGCTAGCCAAAGGCACCACCACTATTGATAACGCGGCTCGTGAACCAGATATCGTTGATATTGGAAATTTCTTAATTGAAATGGGCGCAAAGATCACTGGCCTTGGAACCACAACTATCGCTATTGAAGGAGTTAATAAATTAAATCCGGCAACCCATGCAACTTTGCCTGATCGGATCATCGCTGGTACCTGGGCATTTGCTGCCGTAATTACTCAAGGTGATATCACTATCAAAGGTGCACGCGCAGATCACTTAGAGATCCCACTAGAGAAATTAGCTAGCGCTGGTGCTGTGGTTACTACCAAGGCAGATGGCATCCGAGTACACATGGAGCGCCGACCAAAAGCAATTGATGTAGCCACCCTTCCCTATCCTGGATTTCCTACAGATTTACAGCCAATGGTGGTTGCGATGAATGCAATTGCTGAGGGCGATGCCATTGTCACTGAGAATGTCTTTCAAGGTCGCTTTATGTTTGTAAACGAATTGGGTCGATTAGGCGCAAAAGTCACGGTAGATGGCCATCACGCGGCAATCACTGGCGTTCCGCAGCTATCTGGCGCTCCGGTAGTTGCGACCGATATTCGCGCAGGCGTCGGTTTAGTGTTAGCAGGACTAGTTGCTGACGGAGAGACTATCGTCGAAGATGCATTTCATATTGATCGTGGTTTTCCAAATTTTGCAGAGCAATTAAAAGCACTCGGCGCAGATGTGAAGCGAATCTAATTACTTTGAAATAACTACTTCAAATTCATGGCCCTTTTTTGCGCCAGCCTTAACTTGAATTCCATCAACAATTACAAACTCGCCTGGCTTTAAGGCTGCATATCTAGGATCAGTGCCACCATCTTTAATAATGGTCTTTCCCATACCTTTGATACTTGGAATGGTGGTATCAACAGTATAGGCAACAAGCCCAGTTCGACTCTCGCTTAGCTCATCCAAGCCAGCAGTAGCGCGCGCTTCAATCACCAAAATTTTAGAGTCGCTCAATTTAATCATCACCGCTTTAGATTTATTTGAATCTAAAGCTAAAGTTTCAATTTTTAAGTTCTTGGGTGTCGAAGAAATATTCTCTGCCTCAAAGCATTGCACTTGAGATTCTGCGAGCCATCCCGAGATATAACGATTCCAAGCATTTAATTCAATCGCTTCGGTAGTCCAATTAAGCGACATGATGTCCCATGGTCCATAAGGGTCTTTACCATCTAACGTGTACCAATCATAAAGTCCAAAGGTGTGCCCAGTTTCGTGGGCCATCCATTTCCATGTTGCACCTGGTAATTCTTGCCATGCATCCTGACCACCTACGGTTCCGTTATAAATTGTTCCAGTCGCGTTTTGGTATCCACCAGAATCTAGAGATGCTGGAAATGCTGGCCCATAAGCGATCTGTCTTGCCTTCACAGTTTTTGGTGGTAGTACATATGCAATATCAAAATTAGAGATGTCGATAATGCTCTCCACTGCCCTGAGTCCAGCCATGAAGTATGAATTAGGGTCACCACCGTTATAAGAGCCTAAATTAAACGATGTCACTGGCACCTTTAAATTCACATATTCAGGCAGTGTCGTGAATTCAAACCGTACGGTTTGTTGAGATTGTTTATAGTAAAAGTCCGCAGTTCCTTTGGCCATTTCTCTATAAACCTCGGCAGGAGATCCCGATCCAACAAGATCAGTAAATTCAACTGGAATTATGAGGGCTTTGATCACACCCCGATTAGGTAAGCGTTTATCGGCTCTGGGAAAACCATTGGACATATTTGTTGAACCAGTTTTATCCAACAATTGGCACTTCGAAGTTGGTGTAAATACTGGTTTGGCCACTGCCGCTTTTCTGATTGGTGAGGTAACAGTGAAATATCCAGTGCTATTGGGTAATAGTCCGGCAATCGATAAAGTGCCATTTTCTTCAACATTGACGGTGTAGCGACCACGTTCATATTTGGTTGCATTACCATTTGGCTCAATAATGTCTATCAAATAGTTGCCTGCATCTAATTTTGCATCAAGGCTGCCGTCTTTACTAGTTGAATTAATTACCTGCCAGTTGCCACCATTTTTAGAATAAAAAATACCTGGTGATCCAAGCATCTTGTCTGGATTTTCAGGATCGTAAATATATAACTTCAAATTGCTATCTGATTTGGCTGGCGCAATGCTCACTTTCAATTCAAAACTCTGTTTAATATTCTTCTTTGTTAATGGGGCGGAGCCTTTGAAAACAGAAATCTCGTTACTTGGTGGAGAAAGTGTTGGCCCGAGAGCTAAAGTTGGCGTTAAAACTGGCTTTGGCTTGACTATCTTTACGCCCTTATTCCAAATTAATTTCTTACCAGATTTAATGCAGGTAAATTTCAGGTCATTTACGATCTGAGTTTGATTTAACTTTGAGCATGTAGAGCCTGCTTTGGCACTTACTGAAACCTTTGTGGACGGTGCAGCATTGACTGGTTGATTAAATAGAAAGAGCGATATAGAAAAAGCTGAAATTAACGCTCTTCGCATCAAGCAATTATGGCTTAGAAGTTCGAAAAAGTAAGGTGTGCTTAGTTTGTAGCTTCCGCGAGGATAGATACGCGGTTATTTGAAACGCTTAAAAATCCACCTGCGACATTAAATTCGCTGGTCGAACCATCGGTACCTTTGATAGTCACTTTGCCATCGACTAGCACGCCAAGAAGAGGTGCGTGATCGGTAAGAATTCCCAAATCACCTTCAAGAGTGCGCGCAGATACTGATACCGCTTCTCCTGACCAAACCTTCTTCTCTGGCGATACTAATTCGACTTGTAATGACATTTATTAGATCCTTTTTAGGCCTTAGCCAATTCGGCAGCCTTCTTCTCTACGTCGGCAAGACCACCGCACATAAAGAATGCCTGCTCTGGAACATGGTCGTACTTACCATCTGCGAGCGCTTCGAACGCTTCGATGGTTTCTGAAAGTGGAACGAATGATCCATCGATACCGGTGAAGACCTTTGCCACGAAGGTGTTCTGTGACAAGAAGCGCTGAATACGACGTGCGCGACCTACCAAGATACGGTCTTCTTCGGAAAGTTCATCGATACCAAGAATTGCGATGATGTCTTGTAGATCCTTGTAACGCTGCAAGATCTGCTTTACGCGGTTTGCAACTTTGAAGTGCTTCTCACCGATGTAACGCGGATCCAAGATACGTGAAGTTGAATCCAGTGGATCCACCGCAGGATAGATACCAAGCTCAGAGATCGGACGAGACAAAACAGTGGTCGCATCTAAGTGCGCGAAAGTGGTGTGTGGAGCTGGATCAGTAATATCGTCAGCAGGAACATAAATTGCCTGCATAGATGTAATTGAGTGACCACGAGTTGAGGTGATGCGCTCCTGCAACTGACCCATTTCATCAGCAAGGGTTGGCTGATATCCAACCGCAGATGGCATACGGCCAAGCAGCGTTGAAACTTCAGAACCCGCCTGAGTAAAGCGGAAGATGTTGTCGATGAATAAAAGCACATCCTGCTTCTGCACATCGCGGAAATACTCCGCCATGGTTAGAGCTGATAGCGCTACACGTAAACGAGTTCCAGGTGGCTCATCCATCTGACCGAAGACCAATGCAGTCTTATTGATAACGCCAGTTTCGGTCATTTCAAGGAACAAGTCGTTACCTTCACGTGTACGTTCTCCGACGCCTGCGAAAACAGAAACGCCACCGAAGTTCTCCGCTACGCGGTAGATCATCTCCTGGATCAAAACGGTCTTACCGACACCAGCACCACCGAAGAGACCGATCTTTCCACCACGAACATATGGTGTTAGTAGATCGATAACTTTGATGCCGGTTTCGAACATCTCGGTCTTTGATTCAAGTTGATCGAATGCTGGTGCATCGCGGTGGATTGGCCAACGCTCTTGCACGTTAAGTGATGAAGTAGGAACATCCAGTGATTCGCCGAGCGCGTTAAATACGTGGCCCTTAGTTACATCTCCGACAGGAACGGAGATCGGGCTACCGGTATCAGATACCTCTGCGCCACGGACCATTCCGTCAGTTGGCTGCATCGAGATAGCTCGAACCAGGTTGTCACCCAAGTGCTGCGCTACTTCTAGCGTTAGCGTCTTTTTGCTTCCCGCCACTTCCACATCGACTTTCAGTGCGTTATAGATACTTGGCATCGAATCAGATGGGAATTCAATATCCACCACCGGACCGATTACTCGTGCTACGCGACCTTTAGACATCATTCGCTCCCTGCATTACTTGAGGCGAGTGCGTCCGCACCGCCGACGATTTCACTGATTTCCTGTGTGATTTCGGCCTGACGAGCTGCGTTAGCTAGTCGGGTCAAACCTTTGATTAACTCATCTGCGTTATCAGTAGCAGATTTCATAGCGCGACGGCGTGCAGCATGTTCGGATGCTGCCGATTGCAGTAGCGCGTTATAAACACGAGCTTCGATGTACTTCGGAAGAAGCGCATCAAGCACGGTCTCGGGATTAGGTTCAAATTCATAAGAAGGCATCAAACCTGATGGCGCTTCAGATTCAACGACTTCCAAAGGCAGCATGCGCTTTGCAATTGGAAGCTGGGTCAACATGGATTTGAATTCGGTATAAACAATATGTAGCTCATCGACGCCATTTGGATCGCTCTGGGCATCGGCGATGAAGGCCGAGATCAAAGCATCGCTGATCTCCTTGGCATGAACGTAAGTTGGATTATCCGAGAACCCAGTCCAGGAATTTGCGATCTCTCGATTACGGAACTTGTAGAAGCTAACCGCCTTGCGTCCGACTAGATATGGCTTAACGCTAAGTCCACGCTCCTTCAAAAGTGCGATTAATTGATCGCCCTCTTTGATTGCCGCGTTTGAGTAAGCGCCAGCCATACCGCGATCTGCGGTGATAATTAATACCGCTGCGCGAATTGGTCGCTCAGATTCGGTGGTTAGTGGGTGCGAAGCGCTAGTAACAGATGCCACCGCAGTCACCGCATGCGTCAATTCGCGGGCATAAGGCGAGGAAGCGTTAACGCGCTGTTGCGCCTTAACGATACGAGAGGCGGAGATTAACTCCATCGCCTTCGTAATCTTCTTCGTCGCCTTAACCGAACGAATTCGGCGGCGGTAGATTCTTAGTTGTGCACCCATTTTTTAGTTCTTACTACTCTCTTCTACTTCTTCTACTTTTTCTTTGGAACCTGGCGAGTAATGGTCTCTTGGCCAACCTCATCAAGTGCTTCCGCGTCCTTATCTTGAACTGCAGGTGCAACTGATGGCTTGAACATGGTCTTGAAGGTCGCCACGATCTTCTCAAGAGAGGCCACAGTGTCATCTGATAATTCGCGAGTCTCTGAGATCACGGTGAAGACATCTTTATGTTCGCGGCCGATGTAATCAAGAAGTTCAGATTCGAAGCGGCGAATATCTGCAACTGCAACTGAATCTAACTTTCCTGAGGTACCTGCCCAAATCGAAACAATCTGACGCTCAAGTGAGTACGGTGAGTACTGACCTTGCTTTAGTAGTTCAACCATGCGCGCACCGCGCTCTAGCTGCGCTTTTGAAGCGGCATCTAGATCAGAACCGAAGGCAGCAAATGCCTCAAGTTCACGGAACTGAGCTAGATCAAGACGCAAACGACCAGCGATCTTCTTCATCGCCTTAGTCTGTGCAGATCCACCCACACGTGAGACCGAGATACCGACGTTGATCGCAGGACGCACACCTGAGTTAAACAAGTCGGTCTCCAAGAAGCACTGACCATCGGTAATCGAAATTACGTTGGTCGGGATAAATGCAGAGACGTCGTTACCTTTAGTTTCAATGATTGGAAGGCCGGTCATGGAACCGCCACCTAAATCATCTGAAAGTTTCGCACAACGCTCGAGCAATCTTGAGTGTAAATAGAAGACATCGCCAGGGTATGCCTCGCGTCCTGGTGGACGACGAAGTAGCAAGGAGACTGAACGATAGGCCTCTGCTTGCTTTGATAGATCATCAAAAACAATTAGGACGTGATCGCCGTTGTACATCCAATGCTGTCCAATTGCAGAACCGGTGTACGGAGCTAGGTACTTAAATCCTGCTGGATCAGATGCTGGCGCTGAAACAATGGTGGTGTACTCCATTGCGCCTGCCTCTTCTAACGCTGCGCGAACTGAGGCAACTGTCGAACCCTTCTGGCCGATTGCGACATAGATGCACTTAACGCGCTTCTTCTTATCGCCCGACTTCCAGTTTTCCAACTGATTGATAATGGTGTCCACGGCAACTGCAGTCTTACCTGTCTGACGATCACCAATGATCAACTGACGCTGTCCGCGGCCGATAGCGGTCATTGCGTCAATCGCTTTGATACCTGTCATCAATGGCTCTTTAACTGGTTGGCGCTGAACTACTGATGGCGCCTGTAATTCAAGGGCGCGAGTGCTCTCTGCATTGATTGGTCCCTTGCCATCTACTGGGCGACCAAGCGCATCAACTACGCGACCTAAGAATGCATCGCCGACTGGCACTGAAAGGATCTCGCCAGTGCGATAAACCTTGGTTCCTTCTTCAATACCTGAGAATGCACCCAAGATAACCACACCGATTTCACGAACATCGAGGTTAAGTGCAAGACCCAAAGTTCCATTTTCGAACTTCAGCAACTCATTGGTCATTGTCGAAGGCAAGCCTTCTACGCGAGCGATGCCGTCAGATGCTTCGGTGACCACACCGATCTCTTCGCGACCAGCGCCACTTGGCTGATACGACTTAACGAAATTCGCTAATGCATCGCGAACTTCTTCTGGTCGGATCGTGAGTTCCGCCATTTTGGTTTCTCCTTACTTTCCTGCAAGCGCTTGGCTTGCTTCGGCCATACGACTGATGACGGTGCCATCAATCAATTCATCTCTAAAACGAATGGAAACCCCACCGATTACTTTCGGATTGGTTTCGACATTCACTCTAACTTTCTGTCCGATCTGCTTAGTTAGCGCATCGGCCAATTTCTGCTTCTGATCTGCAGAGAGCTCAATAGCACTGCTTACAAGCGCAACTACCAAATTGCGATGTTCAGCTGTGGCGTGAGCAATATCAGAGAGCGCAGTTTCAATGTTGCGCCCCCAAAGTCCATTTACGATCTGGGAAATCAGCGCTCTGGTAGAGGTACATGCGCCTTTTAATACTTCATTAACTAGAACTCGCTTCTCGTTAACTGCATCTGGATTGCCATTTAGCGCATTTCGGAGATCTTGATTGGCTGCCAAAGTGCGACCAAATGTGAAGACCTCTTCCTCCAAGCGATCGAGTTCGCCACGAGCATTTGCAGCACCCGCTTCAGCTTGGATCGCAATCTGCTCCAGTGCAATTAATAAATCAGCTGGTGAGGACCAACGATTGGCCACTGCACTTTCGCCGATTGCAAAAGCCTTTTCTGAGATCTTTGTGCCAAGCAATTGCTTTAGCAAGCCCGACTTATCGGCTGCACTTCTTGATGGATCGGTGATGGCACGGCGTAGCGCTACGTTTTGACCCAGCACATTTACCACCGCAAAGAGATCATTTGAAAGCGCAGATGCGGCATCGCCAGATAGACCGCTAAGAGTCTTATCTAGGACTACGCGAGTAGCCGCAAGCGAGTTACGACTACTTCCCCCCAAATGAATTGCCATTTTTTCCTTCTTCTTTTTTTCTTACTTCTTCTCGAGCTCTGTCATGAATCGTTCGACAATGCGTGACTGTCGAGCCTGGTCGTCTAGCGCTTCTCCGACAATCTTTGAAGCGAGTTCGACAGCCAGAGTTCCAACTTCATTACGCAAAGAGGTAATTGCTTGTTGGCGCTCTGCTTCGATCGATGCATGAGCAGTTGCGACAATGCGAGTTGCTTCTTCTTGGGCTTTGGCACGAATCTCATCTGCAATGTTGGCAGCTTGAGCACGCGCCTCTTCACGAAGTCGCGCAGCTTCATCGCGAGCGCTTGCCAGCTGCTGGTTGTACTGCTCCAGCGCTGCTTGCGCATCGGCTTGTGCTTTTTCAGCCTTTTCGATTCCGCCTTGGATTGCCTCGGTACGTTCTGCATAAGCCTTCTCGAACATTGGCACTACCGCTCTGCGAAGTACCAAGAAGAGAATGGTGAACGCAATCGTTCCGACGATCAGTTCTGAGGTGTGTGGAATTAGCGGATTAGCGCTTTCCCCTGCGAACTTAAAATGCATTGTCGTTTCTTTCTCTAAAGCTTTCTATTTATTTTCTAACTTTTAGTTACTTTTTCGATAACTTTTTTATTAGAGGATGAACGCTAGAACTAGGCCGAATAGCGCAAGGGCTTCAGCGAGCGCGAAGCCTAGAAACGCAAGTGGCTGTAGTACTGAACGTGCTTCTGGCTGGCGAGCTACGCCATTGATATATGCCGCGAAGATCAGACCAGTTGCAATTGCAGGTCCGATAGCTGAGAGGCCATAACCGACCAGGTTGAGTGTGCCTTCCATAGTTACTTTCCTATCTTTCTCTAGTAGTTCTCTTGTTGTTATCTGTTTAGTGCTCGTCGGCAAGTGCGCCGGCGATGTAAAGCGCTGTCAGCAAGGTAAAGATGTACGCCTGCAGACATTGGACCATGAACTCGAAGAAGGTCATAACGATTCCAAGGCCAAAGCCAAAGATCGAGACCACCTTCAAGCCAATTGCATCTGATAGCAACATGTGTTCTCCGCCAAGGATGAACACAAGCAGCAGTAAGTGTCCTGCAAACATATTCGCAAAAAGACGAAGCGAGAGTGTTAGCGGACGGATCAAAAAGTAAGTTGCGATCTCAAGAGGAGTCAGCAGCACATAAGACCACTTTGGAACTCCTGGCAAGAACATGATGCCTTTCATGTATTTGAAAAAGCCCTGTTTCTTGATACCGATGTAATGAAAAACTCCGTAGGTAAAGATTGCTAGTACATATGGAAATGCCACGTGCGACATCGTTGGGAATTGAATTAACGGAACAATTCCAAAGAGGTTATTTACAAGGATGAAGGTAAATAGGGTGAATAGGAATGGCACGAAGCGCATGAACTCGTGGCCGATGATGTCTTCGCCGATGCCCTTACGAATAAATCCGTAGACCGATTCTCCGACAAACTGTAATTTTGATGGAACGACTGCAGCTTTACGTGAAGAGATGATGAAGAAAGCTGAGATCAGGATTACCGATAGAAAGAGCGCAAGGATTGGTTTTGTGAAATAAGGATTGCCTTCAATTAATGAAGGGAGGTTGAAGTCTTTTGTGCCTGGTGGGGTGAAACCCTCTCCTTCAAAGCGGAGGTTCTGCACTAAAGATCTCCTTATGGGGGCGATTTTGCTTGGGGAAGCAGGCAAACCCTATTGAAAAGCTTTGAAATTATGAAATCGGCTAATTGATTATTCGCGCCCGAAGCGAAGCCAGATGATTGTGATGGCCGCCCCCGCGCCGACGATTAGCCCGACCAGCAATAGAAACGAGGTACCGAAGAAGCGGTCGGCCAACCAGCCGACTCCACCCCAAACTAGTAATCCAGATAACAGATATCCGAAGATCGACCAGAGGGCGTTTTCGTCCTTACTCATGTCCGGCAGTCTACTTATCTTCGCTATGGCTTGGAAGTGAAGCTGGACGTGAATCTGGAAGCGGAAGATGTAAGCGTAACTTGAGATAAGCGCGAATTTCGCCACCCAGCCAAGCAAAAGTTAGGGCGATCGCAGATAGGCCAAAGCTCATGCGATTGATATCTGAATCGTTGGTGAATTTTCCAATTACAAACATCATCGCACCCAATAACAAGATCTTTGAAAAATAGGAGAACATCGCAAGTGCCATGGTGGCGATCGGATCGGCATTTTTAGTAACGCTGGCTACGCCAATGTTTACCAAGAAGAAGATCAGAACCACCAACTGCGCAAGTAACGCACCATTAAGGCCAGAACTTCCCTTTACCCAAGTCGAAATAGCCAAAGCAATCACACCAACGATCAATGAGGGCACAAGTGCGCCTTTCATCATCTCCTTATTCGGATCTTGATTAGGATCTTGCAACTACTTCACCCCGATCCTTTACCTTCTGCTTTCGATTCATCATCAAAATTGATGCGCCACCAAAAAATGCGCCGACTGCCAATGCAATCCAGAGCGGTGCAAATGCCCAGACCATAACTGGGTATGCAATCGCTGCAGTCCACAAATACATGATGATGGCAGTGCGAAGTTGAGAGTTACCTGCTTTGAATAACTTGTGGTGTAAGTGTTCGTTATCTGGTGCAAATGGCGAGCGTCCGGCGCGCAACCTTCGAACCACTGCAGTTATGAAATCTGCCAGCGGAATTGCTAATACTGCAAATGGCAGCAGAAGCGGGAGGAAAGTTGGTCCAGTAGCTTCCGAGGAGATTGCATTGGGATCGAATTGGCCGGTTAATGTGATTGCAGATGCCCCAAGCATCAGCCCCAAGAACATCGAGCCTGAATCTCCCATGAAGATTCGCGCCGGATGTGCATTATGTGGCAAGAATCCGATACATGCCCCAATTAGTACGGCGGTGATAGTAGAAGGTGCACCAGCGCGACTAAATCCATAAACCACTGCCAATACATATGCAAAGATGAAGAACGCAGAGGCTGCAATCGCAACCACTCCGCTTGCCAAACCATCCAAACCATCAATGAAATTGACGGCATTTATTGCAACCATGATGACTAACACGGTCAGTAACTGTCCGATCGATGGAGGCAAAGTAATCAAACCGTTTATCGGTAACCAGAGTAATTGCACGCCGAAAGAGAGCAAGATTCCGGCAGCTAGCGCTTGCCCGGATAATTTGGTCAGTGCATCTAACTCATAGCGATCATCGATCATTCCAAGTAAAACCACAAAAGTTGCAGCCAAGAAAATGCCTTGCGCTTCTCTTCCAAATGATTTGCCAACTAGCGGTAGATGCGAAACCACCACAAAGGTAAATGAAGTCGCAAACCACATCGCAACCCCGCCCCAACGCGGAGTGGTTTCGGTATGAACATCTCTTGAGCGAACTCGAGCAATCGCTCCGAATTGAAGCGCGAAATGCTCAACGTAAGGTGTGACCAAATAACAGATGCCTGCGCTAAGTAGCATCGTTAATAGGTATTCGCGCATTAGCTCAAATAATTAGGAGTAGATCGGAAACTTTGCAACTAAATCTTGAACTTCAGATTTGATCTTTGCATGCTCTGATGGGTCATCGCTCTTGATTGCGCGGGTGATCAGATTTGCAACGACCTTCATCTCAGCCACGCCCATACCTTGAGTAGTGACCGATGGGGTACCAACGCGAATTCCGCTGGTGACCGCCGGTGGGTTTGGATCAAAAGGAATCGAGTTCTTATTTAAAGTGATTCCCGCTGCCCCACAGCGTTCATCTGCAATTTTGCCGGTAACCCCAGCCCCAGTTACATCAAGTAATGCCAAATGAGTCTCGGTGCCACCCGAGATAGCACGCATTCCATTTGCCACCAATTCTGCAGCTAGCGCTTTGGCGTTGGTGATCACGCTCTTTGCATAGCTTTGGAATGATGATTGCTGACATTCATGTAGCGCTACCGCTTTAGCTGCAATCGCAGACAAAATCGGTCCGCCTTGCATACCCGGGAATATTGCTTTATCGATTGCCGCAGCATGTTCGGCCTTTGAAAGAATCATTCCGCCACGTGGTCCGCGTAAGACTTTATGGGTGGTAAATGAGACCACATCGGCATAAGGAACTGGCGATGGAATCGCTTTTCCTGCTACTAGTCCAATGAAGTGTGCTGCATCCACCCACATGATTGCGCCAACCTCGTCGCAAATCTGACGGACCTTCTCGAAATCAACCAGACTTGGATAAGCGGTGGCACCAGAGCAGATCATCTTTGGCTTCTCGCGTTTGGCAACTTCTAACATCTCGTCGTAATCAATAAGTTCAGTATCCTGACGAACTCCGTAAGAGACGATGTCAAACCATTTACCGGAGAAATTGACTTTGGAACCATGCGTTAAATGTCCACCGTGTGGCAATGACATGGCCATGACTTTGTCACCAGGTTTGGTAAATGCGGCGTAGACCGCAATATTTGCAGAGGCACCTGAATGTGGTTGCACATTTGCATGATCGGCACCGAATAATTGTTTAGCTCGCTCGATAGCGATGGATTCAGCGCGGTCCACAACTTCACAGCCACCGTAATAGCGCTTGCCTGGATAACCTTCGGCATACTTATTGCTAAGCGGCGTACCAAGCGCTGCAAGTACCGCACCAGATGTGAAATTTTCGGATGCGATTAACTGTAAGCCGCTCTGTTGGCGCTTGACTTCAGCCAACAAGATGCTGGCAATCTCGGGATCTTGCTCTTCAAGAAGTTCGAAATTTGGCCCGTACTTTTTGTAATCGCGCGCATCGGTCATGAGACGAAGTCTACTGCGCCAGCTCTGAGCACTTTATGCGCTCCAGCGACAGTTCGAACAATTGTTGAGGGTAATCCTTTGCGTAACTTTCCATTGCTAAAGAAGAGTTCCACTCCTTGAGTCGGAACTTCCGTGCTGGCAGTAATTGCAACCTCGCCGGCACTTGCCACAGATGCGGTAGCAAGTGGTCCAGTTTTGGCAAGAACTGCTTTTACAAATGGTGCAATTGGAACTCGTATCGCAACTTCATCTAATTCGTTGTTATCGCCTAGATCCCAATTAAGTAGCGCACTTGGTAGAACTTGGAAAGTTACCTTGCCTGGCCAATATTTCTTCATGGCAGTGATTGTGCGCTTATCCAAGTTTCTAGAGATTCCCTCTGCCATTTTGAAATCGCGTACTAGGACTTGAGCTTTGACCCCAAGTTCATCACCACGCAACACATGCATGGCTCGTACCGCATCTTGATTGAATGCATCACAAATATATGCATAAGCATTCTCCATGGGAACTGCGATGACATAACCATCGTTGATGGCTTTGACGGCACGCGTAACATGGCGAGCCATCTGCCCTTTTTTCAAATCAACAATGGTCATTGGGAGATTACTTTCTAACTGCGCTAGTCCATCTAGGTCTATCGTTTAAATCATAATGCAATTCAATATTAATGAACATCTCTTCTAAAAGCCCTGATATCGCTTGACCTTGTAACTCAGTATGTTCTATTGCTAACCAGCCACCAGATTTCAATAACCGGGCTGCGGAATCGATGAAGAGCTTTGGCAATTCCAGGCCAGTCTGGCCACCAAATAGCGCAATCGCCGGTTCTCGTCTTACATCCTCAGGTAACTCTTCGTCTTCAGGAATGTATGGTGGGTTTGCGATTACAAAATCCGCTTTTACTCCTTCGAGCGCATCCTTAACATCTGCTTCGACTACTCGCATCTCCGGGACATATCTGGCAACGTTTCTTCGCAACCAATGAAGCGCTTCGCTACTTTTCTCAACTGCAATCACTCGAACTCGATCGGACTCTGTTGCTAAAGAGATCGCAAGCGCACCAGAACCCGCTCCTAAATCAATTACGCTAACCATTCCTGATCGCTGTTCGATTAACGCCAACAGATAGGAGACCATCAATTCACTCTCGGGCCTTGGCACTAAGACACCCGGACCAACCTCTAAATCTAAATTTCTGAAGTGCGCTACACCGGTGATGTATTGCAAAGGTTCATGCGAAGTACGGCGATTGATCAATTGATGATAATCCTCTGCAATATCCCCAATATCTTCCATCGCTTTTTCAAGGGCGATTGGATTGTGAAGTTCCATGCGACTGATTCCCAACAAGTGCGCAAAGAGAATTTCCGCATCTACCTCGTTATATCCCGCCTTTGCCAAGTGCTCCTTGGCGCTACGGATTAGCTCACGAACCATAATTTAATTTCCGGCAAGTTTGGCGGCTTTATCGGCATCTAGCAGCGCTTGGATCACCGGATCTAATTCACCGTTTAATACTGCATCTAAATTATTCGCTTTGTAATTTACCCGGTGATCGCTCAAGCGATTCTCTGGGAAGTTATAAGTTCGAATTCTCTCTGATCTATCGACAGTTCGAACTTGGCTCTTGCGCTCTGCGGCAGCTACTGCTTCAGCTTTCTCTTGGGCATCTGCAAGCAAGCGAGCGCGCAGGATTCGAAGGGCTGATTCTTTGTTCTGCAACTGCGACTTTTCATTCTGGCAAGAGACCACGATTCCGGTTGGTACGTGAGTTAGTCGGACTGCAGAATCCGTGGTGTTAACGCTCTGCCCACCAGGACCAGAGGAGCGATAGACATCCACCCGAACATCATTCATATTCAATTCGATATCAACCTCCTCGGCTTCAGGTAGAACCAATACTCCTGCTGCAGAGGTGTGTATTCGTCCTTGCGATTCGGTCTCCGGCACTCGTTGCACACGATGCACTCCACCTTCAAACTTCAATTTCGCATATGGAGATTGCCCTGGCTCGGCAACGCCTTTTGATTTGATGGCGATAGAAATATCTTTGTAGCCACCCAAATCAGAATCTGTAACATCGATTACTTCCGTCTTCCAGCCTTGCTTCTCGGCATATCGCATGTACATACGTAATAGATCTCCAGCAAATAGTGCAGATTCATCGCCACCTGCGCCAGCTTTAATCTCCATGATCACATCGCGATCATCATTTGGATCTCTTGGCAGCAGCAGCTCTTCTAACTTCTCAGCATTGGTAGCTTCGGCCTTTTCTAAAGCTGGAATCTCAGCTGCAAATTCTGGATCGCTCTCTGCCAATTCTTTGGCAGCGCTTAAATCATCAAAGCTCTGGCGCCATTTGCGATAACCGGCAACCACCGGTCCCAGCTGCGCATATCGTCGACCAAGTTTTCTGGCATTTCCGGCATCAGAATGGATACTGGGGTCTGCCATCTGTTTCTCAAGATCGGCATATTCATTTACCAATTCGATGGCGCTTGCAAATCTCTCGCTCACCTTGGCCTCCTCTCTAGCTCTATTTCTTTATTTGATAAAAATAAAAAGACCGCACTCCAACTTAAAGTTGGAATATGCGGTCTTTAAAGAAAGCTACTTGTTCTTCTTGCCGAAGCGCTCTTCGAACTTGGCAACACGTCCACCAGTATCAAGAATGCGCTGCTTACCGGTGTAGAACGGGTGGCACTTGTCGCAAACTTCTACGTAGATCGAACCGCTAGCAACGGTTGAACGAGTTTTGAATGATTCGCCACAACCACAATTGACAGTGGTCTCGACGTACTCTGGGTGGATCTCTGGCTTCATGATGGTTCCTTTAATTTATGAACTGGGTCGAAATCTCTTTCGTGAACCAATTCCGGATCAGGGGTAAAGGGTACTTACTGAATACTGCTGGCTACAAATCTGAGCGTAATTACTTACCCTCATCCGGACCAACAGTGGTCTTCTGGACTTGCATCAAGAATTCCACGTTGCTCTTGGTGCCCTTCATCTTCTCAAGGAGCAGTTCGAGGGCAGCTTGGGAGTCAAGCGCATGCAGTACGCGACGCAATTTCCAGACGATATTCAATTCCTCAGAACCCATCAAAATCTCTTCTTTACGAGTGCCTGATGAATCCACATCCACCGCAGGGAAGATGCGCTTGTCCGCAAGTTTGCGATCGAGCTTCAATTCCATGTTACCGGTGCCCTTAAACTCTTCGAAGATAACTTCATCCATCTTCGAACCGGTTTCGACAAGTGCAGTTGCCAAAATTGTTAGCGATCCGCCATCTTCAATGTTACGTGCAGCACCGAAGAATTTCTTTGGTGGATATAGCGCAGCTGAATCAACACCACCAGACAAGATACGACCAGAGGCTGGGGCTGCGATGTTGTAAGCACGACCCAAACGAGTGATTGAATCCAGTAGCACCACCACATCGTGTCCTAGCTCAACTAAACGCTTTGCGCGCTCGATGGCAAGTTCTGCGACGATGGTGTGATCATCAGCAGGACGATCAAAGGTTGAGGCAATTACTTCGCCTTTAACCGAACGTTGCATATCAGTAACTTCTTCTGGACGCTCGTCGACCAAGACCACCATCAAATGACACTCTGGGTTATTTTCGGTAATTGCATTTGCAATCGCCTGAAGGACCATGGTCTTACCAGCTTTAGGTGGCGAGACGATCAAACCACGTTGGCCTTTACCAATAGGTGCGATCAGATCAATGACGCGGGTTGTTAAGACGTTTGGTTGGGTTTCAAGGCGTAAGCGCTCTTGTGGGTATAACGGGATTAATTTCGCAAACTCCACACGGTTACGTGCCTCATCTGGTGAAACTCCGTTGATGGTATCCAAGCGAACCAAGGCATTGAATTTTTCGCGACGTTCGCCTTCGCGAGGTTGGCGAACTGCACCGGTTAGGACATCACCTTTGCGCAAGGCATATTTACG
Source organism: Candidatus Nanopelagicaceae bacterium (assembly GCA_046094385.1). GTDB lineage: Bacteria > Actinomycetota > Actinomycetes > Nanopelagicales > Nanopelagicaceae > ZLKRG08. Next base: position 11,378 of record JBJTHJ010000068.1, on the reverse strand, counting down.
AACTTGTTGCATTGAAACATATACGTCGTTTGGGCTAGGTAGATATCCGCTAGTACGCACGAAGGCATAATTATCAAGAATATCCACTAGGCCACCTACTGGTAGCAATACATCATCTTCTGAGATAACTGGTTCGCCGCGATCTTCACGATTACGGTGGCGATCACGCCCACGATGGCGATCACGATTGCGACGGGGGTGGCCCTCTTCGTCATCACCGCGTTCATTACGATCGTTACGATCGTTGCGATCTGACTTCTCTTCGTTTCGTTCTGACTTCTCTTCGTTTCGACGCTCTTCTCTCTTGGCATCGCGCTCTGCGCGGGCTGCCTCTTTCTCTGCCTTTGCGGCTTCACGATTTCGTGCCTGCAAATCAGCGATCGCATCTACAAGTGAACCCTTAGCCATCTTGGCTGCGCCATCGATTCCGAGTTGTGCAGCAACTTTCTTTAACTGCGGAAGTGTCATCGCAGCAAGTTCAGGGCTCTCGGAGCGAACTTTTGTATCTTCTGACATTTATTTCCTATATTTCCTATTTATATTTTTATTTATATTTTTGTTTTTAATTGGTCGGTTTAGATTTTTAAAACTTAACTTCCCAAGATTTAGCTCTACTAAAAGTGAAAAGTTTTGATTGATTATCAGTTTGATTTTACTTATTGAGCCATGATGGCCGAACTGATGGTGTTAGCGTAGCAGAGGAGGTTAGATATTGGAAACTTGGTATCCAACCCTTGAAATCTCCAGGTTTTCCACGGTAAATCCAGTACCTGCAGCTCGAACCAGATCTTCCAATTCATGATTCAAATCGGCATCCACTAGGAGCGCTAAAACCGAAGGTCCCGCACCAGAGATGAATGCCGGAACTCCAGCTGCACGCAATTTGCTCATTAATGCAAATGACTTTGGCATTGCCGATTCTCGATATTTTTGATGTAGATAATCCTCGGTAGCAATCAGAAGTAGATCTGGTCTATTGGTAAGTGCTTGAGTCAGTAGCGCGGTGTTGATGGAGTTTTTTACAGCATCACTGTGAGAAATGGACTCGGGCAACATTTTGCGAGCCTTCGAAGTTGGCACATTATTCGATGGAATGAAAGCCACTGCTGTAATCCGTGGCGAAACTTCCAGTTTGATTGCATCTGCAAAATCATTACCTGACCACGCAAGGACCGCTCCACCAAAGAGCGCAGCTGCCACATTATCTGGATGTCCTTCCATCTCTGTGGCCAAGGTAAGTAGATCGTTATCGCTCATGCGATCTGCGCCGCCGACTACCAATGATCTAGAAAGTACTAACCCACCAACAATCGCACTTGCTGAAGAACCTAACCCCCGCCCATGTGGCAGATTATTTAAAGCTCTAAGTGCAAGCCCTGGATACTCTCTCTTGGTTAGCCCTAGAAATTCCCAGCCTTTATATATGGCTTTGACAACTAAATTCTTCTCATCTCTTGAAACCTCATCTGCACCTTCGCCTGCAACATCTACATCCAAACTCTTCTCATCTAGAACTTGTGCGATGTAGCGATCACGTTTCTCTAGCGCAATAGCAAAAGAGTCAAAGCCCGGGCCGATATTTGCAGAGCTAGCTGGAACTTTTACCTCATAGGCGCTGGCACGAAAGGTGACTCTGGCCATTTATGCAAGACCTAACTTTTCAGCTGCGAGTTTGGCATTTACCGGAACCACTATTGGATCGGCAGCTGCTTCTAGCGCCCATTGAATATCTTTCAATCCATGTCCAGTGACAGTCACCACGATACGTCGACCTTTTGGTAGATCGCCTTTTGCATGATGTTTCAATAGACCTGCAATACCTGCTGCAGAAGAAGGTTCTACGAAGACTCCTTCTTTGGCCGCCAGCAATCGATATGCATTCAAGATCTCTTCATCGGTGACTGAATCAATCAAACCGCCCGACATATCTCGGGCATTGGTTGCGCCCTGCCATGATGCCGGATTGCCGATTCGAATCGCAGTTGCGATGGTCTCTGGTTTCTTGACGACCTCACCGCGAACAATTGGCGCTGCGCCTTCTGCTTGAAAACCCCACATCTTTGGCAATCTAGAGGATTTGCGCTCTTCGCGATACTCCAAATAGCCCTTCCAGTATGCCGTGATATTTCCTGCGTTACCTACTGGGAGCACATGTAAATCTGGTGCATCATTTAGAAAATCAATTACCTCAAAACTTGCAGTTTTCTGACCTTCGATTCGATACGGATTAACAGAGTTGACCAAAGCGACAGGGTAATTTTCAGAAAGTTCCTTTGCCAAAGTCAAACAATCATCGAAATTTCCATCAACTTGCAGAATCTTTGATCCATGCACAACAGCTTGGGCTAACTTTCCCATGGCAATCTTCCCTTGGGGAATTAAAACTGCCGGCACCATATTGGCATGGGCTGCATATGCTGCAGCGGATGCCGATGTATTTCCCGTGGAGGCGCAGATCACCGCTTGCGCGCCATCTTCTGCTGCTTTCGAAATCGCCATGGTCATGCCACGATCTTTAAATGATCCGGTCGGATTTACGCCTTCAAACTTAAGCCAAATTTCGTTGCCTAAGATCTTTGAGAGATTGGTTGCTTCAACTAATGGAGTTCCGCCCTCGCGCAAAGTTACGATTGGGGTTTTCTTAGAGACTGGAAGACGATCTCGATACTCTTCGATGACTCCACGCCATTGGTGCGCACCTTTGTTATTAGTTGAATTACTATTCGAATTACTAGCACCACCAAGCGCAGCGAGAATATTTGATAACTTCACGAAGCAGATCCTTCGACGCGAATTACGCTCTCAACTTCGCGGACGGCATCTAGGTCGGAGAGTTTCTTAACGGTTGCTTGGAGCGCAGATTCTGGGCCACGATGTGTGACCACGGTTAACTCTGCCTCATCGCCACGACCAGTTTGGCGTACGGTTTGAATGGATACACCTTCAGTAGCAAAGGTATTGGCAACACTTGCCAGAACTCCGGGCTTGTCATTTACCGACAATCTAATGGCATATTTAGTGATGGCCGCGCCTTGTGGAGCGATACCTAAATCTGCGTAATCCGATTCTGCTGGTCCTTTACTGCCAGCCACAATATGGCGAGCAATTGCCACCACATCGCCAAGTACTGCCGAGGCAGTCGGTGCGCCACCTGCGCCGCGACCATAGAACATCAACTGTCCGGCACCTTCGGATTCAACGAAAACTGCATTGAATGCTTCGCGTACTGATGCCAATGGATGGCTGCGATCTAACATCATGGGATGAACCCGAACTGCGATTCCTTTTTCAGTTCTCTCGGCGATTGCAATCAATTTGATTACCTTATTCATCGCTTTAGCAGTCACGACATCTTGCGAAGTTAACTTGGTGATTCCTTCACAATAAACATCTTTGGCGGTGACTTTAGAGTGGAAAGCAAGGCCAGCCAAAATCGCAGCTTTGGCAGCGGCATCATGTCCTTCGACATCTGCAGTTGGATCTGCTTCGGCGTAACCGAGCGCTTGGGCTTCCTTTAACACAGCTTCAAAGGGCAAACCCTCTTCGTCCATCTTGGTCAAAATAAAATTGGTAGTTCCGTTTACGATTCCCATCACTCTATTGATGTGATCTCCTACTAGAGATTCACGAAGCGGGCGGATAATTGGGATCGCTCCAGCTACTGCAGCCTCGTAGTAAAGATCCACGCCAGCTTTCTCCGCTGCGTTATATAAATCAGCGCCATGAGTTGCCAGCAACGCTTTATTTGCGGTGACCACTGATTTACCGTTTGCAATGGCTTTTAAAATCAATTCTCGTGCCGGTGCGATGCCACCCATAACTTCGATGATCAGCTGAATCTCGGGGTCGGTAACTACCGTATTTGCATCAGTAGTAAAGAGCGAATCTGAGATTCCCTCGCGTTTGGTGATTGTACGAACTGCAATTTTAGAGAGTTCTAATTTGGCACCAGCGCGGGCTGCTAAATCCGAACTATTAGAGGCAAGTTCGCGCGCAACTGAGCCGCCGACTACGCCGCAGCCAAGCATGCCAATCTTCACAGTTTTCACGTTACTCACTTGGATATTCTTTCATACGTCCAAGCGGAGCAAATCTTCATAATTTTCACGGCGCACAATCACTTTTGCGCCACCATTGCTGACAGAAACAACCGGTGGCCTTGGCACATGGTTGTAATTGCTAGCCATCGAACGGTTATAAGCACCAGTTGCCGGAATTGCGATCAAATCACCAGGAGCGATATCCGATGGCAAATCAAGATCTCGAATCAAGATATCGCCGGTTTCGCAATGTTTTCCAACCAGTCGCGCAGCAATAAGTGGCGCTTTCGAGGTGCGATTTGCTAAATGCGCCTCATATTTTGCATCGTACAGAGCTGGGCGGATGTTATCTGACATGCCGCCATCTACCGAGATGTAATTACGAATTTGATCGTCTAGTTGCACCTGCTTAGTAGTTCCGACTTCATACAAAGTAAACATGGCAGGTCCAATGATTGAGCGGCCTGGCTCTAAGGCGATGTGTGGAATCGCAATTGATCTGGCAGCGCAACCTTTGACTACGGCATCTTTGATGATTGCTATTAATTGGGTAGTTGAAACTGGCGCATCGTCTTCGGTATAGAAAATGCCAAAGCCCCCGCCAAAATTAACTTCAGGTAGTTCGCGATGGAATTCATCTCGAAAATGCGCAAGAAAATCTAATAGCCGCTCGATCGCCAAGATGTGGCCATCCAGATTAAATATTTGTGAACCTATATGTGCATGAACTCCACGTAACTCTAACTCGGGGTACTTGGCAATCTCTTTGACTGCATCCCAAGCCACCCCGGTTGAGATAGATAGACCAAATTTCACATCTTCATGTGCAGTGGCAATTGCCTCGATGGTATGCGCCTCCACCCCTGGCTTTAATCGGATTGAGACTCTTTGAATTCGGCCATGGCGCTTTGCTGCTGCAGCCACCCGTGAGATTTCTTGTAGAGAATCAATCACGATCATTCCGACCCCAACTGAAACTGCGCGATCTATTTCGGCCAAAGATTTATTGTTTCCGTGAACTTCGATGCGCGCAGGTGGAAAATCAACGGCGAGCGCAACTTCTAACTCTCCGCCCGTTGCAACATCTACCCCAAGACCTAATTCGTCCATCCAGCGCATCAATTGCTTGCAAGTAAAAGCTTTGCAAGCGTAATAGATAGTGCTTGATGCAAAGGCATTGGCTAATTGATCTCGAAATTCAGTGGCTCTGGCTTTTAAATCGGCCTCATCTAAAACAAAAAGTGGTGTACCAAATTCGCGCGCCAAGTCTGTAGCCGTGTATCCGGCAATGCTTAGTTGGCCATCTACAAACTTTGCATTTGCAGACCAAACTGAATCTGACATCACATCCGCTCCGGCGCGCTTACGCCTAGTAATGAGAGACCATTCTCCAGTACTTGGCGAGTTGCCGCACAGAGATTTAGTCGCGCCATATGTAGATCGCTGACTGGTTCTTCACCCATCGGCAAAACGCGACAATCTGCGTAGAAGCGGTGATACACGCCAGCTAACTCTTCTAGATAGCGCGCTACTCGATGGGCTTCGCGAAGTTCTGCGGCGGTGGCCACCACGATTGGAAAATCAGATAGGGATCCCAGCAACTCAACCTCGCGCTCGTGAATCAATTCTGAAGTTTTGAAATCTCCGACTTTGATCCCAAGTTCTTCGCCATTTCTAAGCACTCCTGCAATGCGCGCATGGGCATATTGCACGTAATAGACCGGGTTCTCGTTGGTGCGTGACTTTAAGACCTCAACATCCATCACCATTGGCGAATCCGTTGGATAACGAATCAAGGTATATCGAGCCGCATCCACACCAACCTCTTCGACGATATCCTCCAAGGTGATGATGGTGCCAGCGCGCTTTGAAAGTTTTACCTCTTGGCCATTCTTCATAATCTTCACCAATTGACCGATAAGCACTTCGACTTTATCTGGTTGATCCTCGTTGCATTGCGCAACAGCCTTCAATCTTCCGACATATCCATGATGATCCGCACCCAACAAATAGATACAGATATCAAATCCGCGTTCGCGTTTATTTATGTAATAAGCGGTATCAGATGTGAAATAGGTATAAGTTCCGTCAGCTTTTAGAAGTACTCGGTCTTTATCGTCTCCGAAATCAGTGGTGCGAAGCCAAGTTGCCCCTTCAGATTCAAAGACATGTCCCTTCTTCTTTAATTGCTCCAGACCATGAGTCACTGCACCACTTTCATGCAATGATCTTTCGGAGAACCAAACATCGAATTGGGTATTGAAAGTCTGTAAGACTCTCTGCTGATCTGCCAATTGATATTTATAAGCACGTTCACGAAATTCGATGATTTGTTCTGGCTCTGGCAATTTAAGAATTTGTGGATCTTCAGTAACTAGCTGCTTTGCAATCTCTGAGATGTATGCGCCCTGATAACCTTCTTCGGGTATCGCTTTTCCTAGCGCTGCTGCTCTTACTGATTCTCCGAAAAGTTCCATCTGTACGCCACGATCATTTATATAAAACTCTCTAGTGACTTTCGCACCAGCTGCGATCAAAACTCGCGCTAAAGCATCTCCGACAGCTGCCCATCTGGTATGGCCAAGATGTAATGGGCCAGTTGGATTTGCACTGATAAATTCAATATTTATAGAGATGCCTGAAAGGGTCTGACTGTGGCCATAGCTCTTGCCCGCATTGATTATGGTTTTAACCAACTCTGCCTGGCTCGACCTATTTAAGGTGAAGTTGATAAAGCCTGGGCCGGCAATCTCGACCTTGGCCAAGTTCGCCTCTGCGATCAAGCGCTCTTGTAGAAGGCTGGCCACCTCTCGGGGCGAGCGCCCCAGTTGCTTGGCCAGTTGCAGCGCAATAGATGAGGCATAGTCGCCATGGTCGCGATTTTTGGGGCGTTCAATTGGAATCTCCCCTTGAAAATCTATTAAACCCAGAGTCTGTTCAATCGCCCCGCGTATCTGGGCTATCAGCTGCTCTTGGGGTGAGGACATTGACCTATTCTACTTGAAGCGCTCATTTATTAAATTCTTGTAACAGGTATTCAATATTTAGTCATTGACCTCTAGATTTCATCCACCTGGATGCCTTGAGTCCCACAGGTTAATGAGGCCTAACTCCGGTATCCATTCTCGAAAGGTAACTTAATGTCAAAGCGTCGTTTAGCGGTCGTTGCTGCAATCTCTGCAGCTTCAATCGCACTAACTGGTTTTGTCACAACTTCAGCTAAGGCCGCAACAGGCTTTGTTGGTGTGATTCTTCCAGATGCTGCTTCTTCAGCTCGCTGGGAAACAGCAGACCGTCCATTCCTAGAGGCTGCGTTCAAGAAGGCTGGCGTAACTGCCGATATTCAGAACGCTAACGGTGATAAGGCTGCATTTGCGACCATCGCAGATCAGATGCTCACAAAGGGTGCGAAGGTTCTAATCATGGTAAACCTTGATTCAGATTCAGCTAAGGCTGTTCAGGACAAGGCAAAAGCACAAGGCGTGCCAACAATTGACTACGATCGTCTGACCCTAAATGGTTCAGCTTCTTACTATGTATCGTTCGATAACGTTGCAGTCGGTAAGTTGCAAGGTGAAGGAATCGTTAATTGCTTGAAGGCAAAGGGCGTAAAGAAGCCACGCGTCGTATATCTAAATGGTTCACCAACAGATAACAACGCAACTCTATTCAAGCAAGGTTACGCATCTGTAGTTGGTCCTTACCTAAAGAAGACCGGCGGAACCCTTGTTGATGATCAATCAGTTCCTGATTGGGATAACGTCAAAGGCGGAACCATCTTCGAGCAGCAGCTAACTAAGGCTGGCGGCAAGCTTGATGCAGTGGTATCAGCTAACGAAGGTCTAGGACTTGCAGCAGTTGCAGTTCTAAAGAAGAACAAGCTAAATGGCAAGGTCTGCGTATCTGGCCAGGATGCAACTGTTGATGGTCTACGCGCAGTTCTATCTGGCGACCTATCAAATACCGTTTACAAGGCAATCAAGGCTGAAGCGCAAGGCGCTGCTGATCTTGCAGTTGCATTGATCAACGGAAAGGCTGCTAAGACCAATGGTTCAACCGATAACGGAACCATCAAGGTCCCATCAGTACTTCTAAAGCCAGTCGGAATCACCAAGAAGAATGTCAAGGTGGTTATTGCAGATGGCTTCCAGAAGAAGGCTGATGTTTGCAAGGGCATTGCCAAGCTTTGCTCAGCAAACGGCATCTAATAAATACTAAAAGCCTATGGCTTTGAGTTGAGCCCGGGAGTAATCTCGGGCTCAACTTTTATTTATCCCAGCATAAGCTTTAAAAGAATTTACAGAAATTAATAGAAATTAATAGAAATTAGAAGAAATTTAAAGAATTGGAAGTGAAGTTAGATGAGCCAACCAATCCTCTCGCTTAGAGGAATCGAAAAATCCTTTGGCCCAGTTCAAGTTTTAAAAGGCGTCGACTTCGATGCCTTTCCCGGACAGGTAACTGCCTTGGTTGGAGATAATGGTGCTGGTAAGTCAACTTTAATCAAATGTATTGCTGGTATTTACAGCATCGATAATGGTGATTATTTCTTCGAAGGAAATAAGGTTCAAGTAAATGGACCAAGAGCAGCTACTGAACTGGGAATCGAGATTGTCTATCAAGATCTGGCACTTTGCGACAATCTAGATATCGTCCACAACATGTTCCTGGGTAGAGAGACCAAGAAAGGTTTGACTCTAAATGAGGAGTCCATGGAGGCTTTAGCGCGTAAGACTCTGGATGGACTTAGCGTTCGAACCGTAAAATCGATTCGCCAGACCGTAGCTTCACTATCAGGTGGACAGCGTCAGACGGTGGCAATTGCGCGTGCTGTGCTTTGGAATAGCAAGGTCGTGATCTTGGATGAGCCAACCGCAGCTCTTGGTGTGGCACAGACCGAACAAGTTTTGAATTTAGTCAGAAGGCTCGCCGATAATGGCTTGGCGGTAATTTTGATCTCGCATAATCTAAATGATGTATTCCAAGTTGCCGACAACATTTCAGCGCTCTATCTTGGAAATATGGCAGCACAAGTTAAGAAGAACGATGTAACACATGCGCAAGTGGTGCAATTAATCACCACTGGTAAAGCTGCGGGGGTTGCTTAAAATGAATTCACAAGTTGTGGCAAACGTCGAACCAACTCCAGATCCAAACTCTGGCACTATAAAGAGTGCAATCGGTGATTACTGGGCGCGCGTTAAATCTGGCGACATGGGAGCGCTTCCTGGCGTCCTTGGACTGATTGCACTTTGTGGCGTTTTCACATTGATGAGCGATGTCTTCTTAACTCCTGGAAATTTTGCCAATCTACTGACGCAGGCAGCTGCAGTCACCGTCATTGCAATGGGCTTGGTCTTTGTCTTATTGCTCGGAGAGATTGATCTATCAGCTGGATATGCCTCAGGTGTTTGCGGCGCGGTATTGGTAATCATGATTACCAACCATGGCTATCCATGGTGGATCGCTTTGATTGCCAGCATCATCGTAGGCGCGATTCTTGGATATGGAATCGGAACTTTGGTGTCCAGGCTTGGAATTCCATCATTCGTGGTTACTTTGGCGACATTCCTAGCTTTCCAAGGATTGCTTCTGTTATTAGCCGGAGAGGGCGGCACAATTCGAATCGAAGATCCCACGATCCTCTCGGTTCAAAATAATAATTTAAATCCAACGCTCTCCTGGATCTTCTTTTTGGCTGCATCTGCTTTATATGTTCTGGTAGGTCTTGCCCGCATCAACTCTCGGCGCAAAGCAGGACTTAAATCAGAATTGAAGAAGTTATGGGTCATAAAGACCTCTGCGCTGTTAACAGCCGGAGCGGTAGCAGTTTGGGCGCTAAATCTGGAGCGCTCTAACAATCCTGATTTGGTTAGCCTTAAAGGTACGCCATATGTCGTACCCGTAATTCTCTTGTTATTAGTTGGCGGAACTTTCGTGCTTGGTAGAACTGCATATGGCCGACACATTTATGCAGTAGGCGGAAATGCAGAAGCAGCTCGACGTGCTGGTATCAATGTAAAGAATATTCGCACCAGCGCATTCGTCATCTGTTCGGCATTTGCTGCAATCGCTGGAATGTTATTTGCATCAAGACAGAACTCGATCTCTCCGACCACGGGCGGTTCTTCAACGCTTCTATATGCAGTTGGCGCAGCCGTGATTGGCGGAACTTCCCTCTTTGGTGGAAAGGGAAAGATGCGCGATGCGGTGCTTGGCGGTTTGGTAGTCGCGGTAATTGATAACGGAATGGGCCTTTTGGGCTATGCCGCCGGAATCAAATTCATCGTAACTGGCGCCGTGCTATTGATCTCTGCAGGTGTAGATGCAGTGTCCAGACGTGGAGCAACTTCGGGTTAGCGATTTTCTTAGCGCACTCCCATTAAGTGTTCCATGGCCAATTGGTCTAAAACCTCGTAGTTATAGCCGCGCAATCCCGCAGCTTCAAGATCAAAGGAATCTTTAGCTAGGTCGCGCCAACTTTCACCTGGATTCATGGTCGGCTCTGCCAAACCTGGAATGTTCGAGTTTTTCATCGCTGCAATCACTCGCGGATCACTTCGGAAAGCCGCAGCTCTTTCTTTTAGAATCAAGTACATACGCATATTTGCAGTCGCTGACTCCCAAACACCATTGTCATTCTCAGTGCGCACTGGTTTGTAATCAAAGTGTTTCATTCCATCGTAGTTATATCTTTCAAGCAGCTCTACTAGGAAGAATGCGCTCTTTAAATCGCCATGGCCGAATACAAAATCTTGATCGTACTTTGGGCCACGCTGACCATTTAAATCAATGTGGAATAACTTCTTCTGCCAAAGAGCCTGAGCAATTCCGTGGACGAAATTTAAGTTGGCCATCTGCTCATGGCCTACCTCAGGATTCAAGCCAACTAACTCTGGATGATCCAAAGTATTTATAAATGCCAAAGCATGTCCAATGGTAGGCAAGAAGATATCTCCGCGAGGCTCGTTGGGCTTTGGCTCCATTGCAAACTTGAGGTCATATTTATTATCAATTACAAATTGGCCAAGAACGTTAAAAGCTTCACGATATCGCTCTAGCGCCACATATGCATCTTTTGAACTTTCAGATTCTGCACCTTCGCGGCCACCCCAACAGACAAAAATCTTTGCACCAAGTTCTACCGCTAATTCGATGTTTCGCATTACCTTGCGAATCGCATATCGTCTAATATCTTTGTCGTTTGAGGTGAATGCACCATCTTTGAAGACCGGATGTGAGAAGAGATTTGTAGTAGCCATCGGAACTTTCATGCCGGTCTCTGCAAGGGCTTTTTTAAATATATCAATATGTTTACGACGATTTTCATCATCAGAT
>JBJTHJ010000067.1:0-4139 GCA_046094385.1 Candidatus Nanopelagicaceae bacterium | reverse complement strand
GTACTGCGATATCAAATGTGCCTAAGTTTATATTCTCGTAGTCGATGGGAACTTGATACTTGGCACATTCAAATTCACCGTAACAGCTCTTCCAATCCAAGACTTGGCTATAAAAATCGCTCAAGCTTTTGGCGACGACTACTTTGGCTGGAGCTTTAAAAGGATCTGCTGATCGAAAAATCACGGAAGTCAGCGATGCTGCCAATAAAACCAAAATAATACTGATTGACCAGAAACGAAGCCTTACTTTAGTAATTCGCACATCAATGCTTCCATCACCAAAAGTGGCGCACCATTGCGCTGTAAATTTGCTCTGGATTTCATGATGGCATCCAGTTTTGCCAAAGTACGATGAGCAGTAGTGCTTTGCGCCATCTTAACTATTTGATCTGATAGCTCAGCATTGATTAGCGCATCATCATGACCGGCTTGCACAAGTAATACATCTCGGTAGAAAGTAGCTAAATCCAGTAGTGCCCCATCTAAAGTATCTCTGGTGATTCTGGTAGCGCGAGATTTCTGCTCTTTCTCAAGTTCTTTTAAGGCCTTGCCGCCGCCCTTGCCTAATGCAGTTGCGAGCGCTTCGTACTCTTGTTCATCTAACTCTTCAGAAATAGCTGCGGACTCTTCATTTGCCAACTCCACCAGCGCCGCAGCTGCGCTATAGGCTGCCGAGATCGAAGTTAATTTTGCAGGTATTGCCAAGATCGAACTTCTACGATTTCTAACTGCTTCATTTGTGGCTAGGTGTCTAGCTCTTCCGATATGGCCTTGAGATACTCGCGCCGCGAAATCTGCCATCTTTGGCGCAATCTGGTGGTTTGAGATTAAGAAGTTAGCGACCTCGGTATTTGATGGCGTATGAAGTTGGATGTGGCGACAGCGCGAACGGATAGTGGGTAGAAGGTCATGCAAAGTTGGGGCACAAAGTAGCCAGACGGTGCGTAGTCCTGGTTCTTCAATCGCTTTAAGTAGCGCATTTGCTGCCGATTCCGTCAATCTATCGGCATCCTCCATAACGACGACCCGCCAGCCACCCATTGAAGGCGCCCAAGCAGTTCTAGTTAATAGCTCTCTAACCTCATCTATCTTTATTGATAGACCTTCGCTTCTTAAGATCTCTACATCTGGATGCGCGCCAGATTTTGCAGTCGTGCATTCGTTGCAATTGTTACATCCATTATTTTTACAGACCAAAGCTTGGGCAAATGCAATGGCCGCCGATGAGCGACCACTACCAGGTGGGCCAGTGAAGATCCAAGCATGTGTCATCTCTTGGCTCTCTTCACCAGATGCTGCTGCATTTACCGCAACGGTGAGAGTTTGAACTATATGAGTCTGTCCAATAAGTTCGTCAAAGACGCTCACTTGCTTCTCTTTCGAATGTGTGGCTTCTTCATGATCCGACGCTTCTCTTTTGGTTTCTTCTCAATTCTATTTAAATCACGAAGTTCCATGACTCGAGTGATGATTTCTCCATGAATCTCTTCCACGCTCTGACGACCATCCACCACTAAATATCGCTCGGGATCTAAAAGGGCTAACGATAGAAATTCTTGCCTTACCCGTTCGTGGAATGAATGAGATTCACTCTCTAGGCGATCTCTTGATTTCAAACGGCCAAGACCCATCTCTGCTGGCAAATCTATGATGATAGTCAGAGTTGGAATTAAAGATTCAGTTGCCCATCTTGAGATTCGGCCAACTTCACCAGGTGAGAGCACTCGTCCTGCACCTTGATAAGCAATCGATGAATCTAAATATCGATCGGTGATCACAATTTCGCCACGTTCTAGCGCTGGTCGAATCAAAGTCTCGACATGATGTGCGCGATCTGCTGCGTACAACAAAGCTTCGGCTCGTGGGGAGACATCATCGTGGGTATGTAAAAGAATCGCTCTTAACTCCTTGCCCAAATCAGTACCACCGGGTTCACGTGTCAGCACCACGGTATGGCCTTGGCTCTCTAGGTACTCTTTCAATAATTTCGATTGCGTAGATTTGCCTGATCCTTCTCCGCCTTCAAATGAGATAAAGACCCCTTTGGAGTGTCCAGAGATGGCATTACCTAACTCGCCGCGAAGTGCTGCCACCACATCGCTCATCAAAGATATCCCGGGCCGATCTCGCATCTGTCGATATGAGACGATGCCAATTAAAGAGGCCAATAATCCTGCAATCAATATGGTGATCGCAGCGCCATTGTAGGTAACTTCTGAGTTATAGAACTCGTAAGTGTGTTCGCCAAAGGCAGCTGCAATTAATGGTGCAATTGCAAGTACTGCCACCAAAACCACACGAATTAAAGATTGCACGAAGGCAAAGGTGCGCCCCCGAACTTCATTTTCAACCTCCATGCCCAGCATGGTGAATCCCGTAACCCAACTAATTCCACTAAATGCGCCTAAGATAATGGTGACCATCACTGCAATTACTAAGTTGTTGATCAATGCCAGTGCAACTAAGAAGAATCCTGCAATCGCCAAAGAAGCGCCAAATAGCCTTCGCCTTGAGAATTGCGATAGAACTCTGGGACCAAATGCAATGCCAAGTGCCAACCCCGTAAATACCGATCCAAAGAGCACACCGTATGCAGCATCACCGCCACCAAGATCGCTAACAAAAGTTCTGGCCAAACCAATTACGGCACCCGCTGCCATAAAGGCACCGACCATGCCGACGATTAAGCCTCGCACGATCTTTGATTGACTTAAGAAACGCCAGCCATCAAGCAGCGACTTGGCGATGTTCTCGCCACCTTTTGTAGATGCAGCGCCTTTTGGAATCTCATCCATTCCATAGACAATCCATGCGGTATATAAAAATGAGATCGCATTTATATAAAGCGCAACATCCGTGGTCTTATTGCTTAAGAATGGAAATAGCGCAGAGAGCGCTCCAGTTATCAAAGCAAGAACCGAGAAGAGTCCAGCGGCGATTGGTGCAGTGCCATAAGCTGCAAGCAGCGAAACTTGGTTTGCCGCTTCTAACTTCTCTTTTGGCACCAAGTTTGGAACTGAGGCCTCTTTAGCCGGCGACCAGAAGAGCGTTATACATTCAACCAAGATGGTTGCGGCATACAGCCAATAGAAATTCTGAAAGAGCGCAATAGATACGTAAAGTCCACCACGCAAAATATCGGTAACCACCATCAACTTACGGCGATCAAAACGATCTGCAATTACCCCTGCAAGTGGGCCTAGAAACACCGCTGGCAATAAGCGGGCAATAAATACGCCCGCGATTGCAAAGTTGGCAGTTGCGTAATCTCCTTCAGAGAGTTTCTGCGCCATTGCGGTAGTTGCGAGCAACCCCAACCAATCTCCAAGAGATGAGAAGGCCATTGATTGCCATAAACGTCTAAAGGCGGGAATCGCCAAGACGCCCCTAGTCTGATCTTGACCAGGTGCTGCCGGCGTTGGAAGAGACTTTGCCATAGGAGTCAGAGTCTATCGGCAGCCTTTTAAAGCGCTAAAAATTGGGATTATTATCGGAAATCTAAACCCAACCATATTCGAGCGCTTTTTGCGCAGCTTCGCGTCGATCACTTACTGCGAGGGCTTGATAAATTCTCATGGTTTCATGGCGAATAGTTGATACCGAATATCCCAACTGCGTTGCCAAGTCATGATTGGTCTTTCCGTCAACCATACCTTTCAAGATATTCATCTGCCTTTTAGTTAGAGAATCCACCGATGCAATTCCCTTTTCAGTATCTAATTCGCGCTCGCTTAAGAATTCTTGTGGATGGATCAGCGATAAATATAAAGAGATCAGCGATGAGAATTCTTGAAGCTCTGATAGCACAGACTTCTTCTCGTCATCATTTAAAGTCTTGGAAAAGATTATGTTCATCCAGCCATAGATAGTTCCGCGTGCGCGAAGTTCAACAAGCACTTGATTACCGCTTTGTGTCCAAGGGCCAGGTTGGCGACCTGCTGCAATTTGATTTATTTCCAGCTCTTTGTTTTCTCGCCAAATCTGACCTGGTACTAATTTTCCGGTCTCATTGGTTTCAAAGCCGTACTGCCCTAAGTAGTGATAGCTATCGTCTTTGTTCAATCTACCTAAGCGCACACAACTTGCGCCGCGATACTTTAGATAATCAGTGACTAAGGCACGACAAATTTCATCTGGAG
>JBJTHJ010000066.1:0-1146 GCA_046094385.1 Candidatus Nanopelagicaceae bacterium | reverse complement strand
CACTTGGAACTCCGCGCACTTCGGTAAAGGCATCATCCCAAGGCCCCTTTGGTGGCGCGATCATTTCTCCGGTGGGCATGCCATCTTTATCGCGCTGCAACATCTTTCCGGGATTAAAGATCAATTCCAGCTCGGAGCCTGCGCCGATATCTCGGGCAAACCATGGATGCAATCCAAGCCAAGCAGGTAGCTTGCAACCATTATCGTCATATTCCAAAGACCAACGGATCGCATCATCTAATACTTCAATTCGTTGCTCCAAAGTAGCTCCATCGTATGGCGCCGGTAATTGCAAGAGCGCACGCCCCGGTCCAATATCTTGCCAAGATGATGTGTAACCAAAACCATGTATCGCATGCGGTGGATCTATATTGGTTGGTACTTCAAAAACCTAGCCGTCTACATCTTTCATCAAACCATCTTTAACACGACCGGCCCAAGGTCCAAGTGCATACCAGCCATAATTTAATACTGAGCCTCTAAAAGGGACCGTAATCTGCATTTCTCGCCATAAAAGTGAACTAATTCTGGCTCCATTATCCAAATCGATATTGATCTGAAATTCAGCGTCATCAATGAATTGCATTTAGCTCATTTAGCTCTCTGGCCGTAGGTGGTTGCGCACCTTTTCTAGTACAAGTAATTGCAGCGGCTCTGGCCGCCTTTTCTAAAGCAACCATCAAAGCTGCGCCATGTAGCTCATCTAACCCCACGTTCTTTACCGCTTCGGCAATCACCGCACCAACGGTATCTCCGGCACCAATCGTGTCGATTACCTCAACCTTATTGCCGGGCACAGTAACTACGCCTTCTGCGGTAACACCCACTAAGCCATCAGCGCCTTTGGTAATCACAACTACCGAAACTCCATTTGCAATCCATCTTTTAGCAATTACCAGATGATCTTCACCTGGGTAGAGCCAATTTAAATCATCATCGGAAACTTTCACTACAGATGAGATTTCAACCCACTTCTCAACCTGATTACGATACTTATCGCGATCTTCAATCACTGCTGGGCGAATATTGGGATCAAAGACAATTGGCGCTAACTCTGCTACCTGTACCGCCCAATCAAATAGCACCGATGCTGCAGGTTCTACCACCGTTACCAAAGTACCGATATGCAATAACTCAGGCTTATGT
>JBJTHJ010000065.1:0-2178 GCA_046094385.1 Candidatus Nanopelagicaceae bacterium | reverse complement strand
TTGGCAGTGTGGTCAGCTTCGCTCAAACCGCTCGAAGCTCCAGAGATCTAGAGCATCCAAATTAATGATATCCATTTTGTTGACCGCCAAGATATCTGCAATCTGAGCGCGATGTTCGGTGGCGTGATGAATTACTTGTGCTAGCACCGAAGATGTCAAAAATGAATCTGTTTTTCCATAACGTATGAATGTGAGCATCTCATCTGGTAGTGATATAAATTCCTGGAATTTTGCATCGTTTATCTGTGATTGGTTCACTAAAGCTTTCATGCCTTCAGTGGTTGCCGCAAAGTCACTTTCAACCTCGGGATCAAGATTTTGTAATCTAGTTAAGAAACGTCCCTGTGCAATGACTATGTGATTTGCGATCTTGCTTACTGTCCACTCAGGATTCCAAGCAGAGAACGAGAGAGCAGATTCAGGAATGGTTGTTAATTGGTTAAATAATTGATTATTCGCCCAAGCCATATGTCGAAATAGGCGAGATAGCGTTGCATCACTCATGGGTAGAGTGTATTTAAAGCTGTCCAGGCTGGATATCATTGGGCTACAAAATTCCATAGGCGAAAGGCGTCAAAGTGCAGGCAAAGCTTGAAGATCAGCACAGAATCCTTGACGTCGCCGAAATTGATTTGAAAATAGCTTCGTTAAATCAAAGAGCTAGTACTCTGCCTGAAACTTCTCTTCATAAAGAACTTACCATTCAATTTGAAACTACCCGCGATTTAAGGGTAGCGGCCGAAACAGAATTAAGCGATTTAAGTGGAGAGATTAATCGCGCTGAGACGGATGTAGAACAAGTCACTAAACGGATCGAAAAGGATGAGACCAGATTAAATGCCGGCCAAGGCTCTCCAAAAGAACTTGAGCAGCTACAACACGAATTGATCTCGCTGGCTGCAAGAAAGGCAGAACTCGAAGAGATCGAACTTGAAGTCATGCTTAAGGCAGATGAGATCAAGTCTCGAATTCAAGAATTGAAAAGCAAAGAGGTCGAATTAGCAACAAAAGTATCTGAAGCAGCCACTGCCAAAGACTCTGCTCTATCTTCCATAGATTCAGAGTTGAAAGCAGCTTCAAATTCAAGAGAAGAGTTGATCACATCAATAGATAAGCCACTTGTAGAGCTGTACGAAAAAGTCCGAAGCAATGGGGTGGTGGCAGCTGCTCGAATAAAAGCGGGTCAATGTGGTGGCTGCCATCTAGCCATCAATTCAGGAGATCTCTCCAAAATCATGGCACTTCCTGAAGAGGAAGTTGCCAGGTGCGAAGAGTGCCGTTGTATCTTGGTGCGTCAATGAGTCGAACATTTCAAGTTACGGCCGATGGCGGATCTCGCGGCAACCCAGGCCCTGCAGCCTATGGCGCGACTATTTTTGAAGATGGCAAATTGATTGCAGAGCTTCATGAATACATAGGTACTGCAACTAACAATGTTGCCGAATATAGCGGTCTGATCGCAGCACTTCATTACATAAACAAACTTGATCCTGGTGCAAAAATCGAAGTAGCTATGGACTCAAAGTTAGTTATTGAGCAGATGTCTGGCCGCTGGCAAATTAAGAACGAAGGTATGCGTGCCTTGGCAAAAGATGCACGTAACGCACATGAACCAAGCCTGGTGTCATACCGATGGATTCCACGTGAAGAGAATTCGCATGCAGATCGTCTTGCAAACAAAGCTTTAGACGATCGGGTAGATGGGTACAAACCACAAGTCCCAGCAAACCGATTGACGGCAAGACTTCGCGATATCGAAGTTCCTACCTTTGTATATATGGTCAGACACGGAGAAACTATTTTGACGCCTGATAGAAAGTTCTCAGGTATCGGAAAGTTAAATCCACCATTAACCGAAGAAGGCAGAGTTCAAGCTCAAAAAGTGGCGGCAGAGATTGCGAAGATAAAGCCAGATGTCCTAATTGCATCACCGCTTCAAAGAACAAAAGAGACCGCAGAAGAGATTGCAAGATTAACTGGACTAACACCAATCTATGATGAAATTTGGTATGAATGCAGCTTTGGGGAATGGGATGGTTTGTCAGTAGATGAAGTTAAGGCCAAATGGCCAGATGATTACACTTCCTGGATATCAAGCAGCGCTTTTACCCCACCAGGCGGAGAGTCTTATGACGACTTGGCAGCTCGAATCGAGCCAGCTTTCGACGCATTGGCAGA
>JBJTHJ010000064.1:0-30982 GCA_046094385.1 Candidatus Nanopelagicaceae bacterium | reverse complement strand
ATTTAATCTAATTCTTATCCTGCCTGCTGCGGTTTACTTACTCTTTACATTAATGGCCGCAATTTTGATCGGGAAGTCTCCGAGCCAGATGTGCTACCTGCCAATTGTTCTCATCACCATGCAGTTGTCATGGGGTGTCGGCTTTCTAACTTCTAGTAAGCGCTTAATTAGTTAGCTATTCAGGTAACCTTTCCTATCATGGAGCGTCCAGCAGAGGTATTCGTCCCCTTTAAAGCGAGCTTGCCACCGCTTTTAAAGTATTGGCGCTCCTTATGGGCGCGACGCTCATTCATCAATGAATATTCCAGATCTGAGCTACGGGCAACTCACTACGACTCAATTTTTGGCCAACTATGGCTGGTGATTAACCCACTGTTGTTATCTGGCGTCTACTTCTTGTTGATCATGATCATCGCAGGTGATGCTGATCAAATCAGATATGCACATCTAACCGGCAGCCTCTTTCTTTTCTATCTAGTTAGCAATGCCATGAATGGCGGTGCCAAGGCAGTGACCGCCGGAGAGAAATTGATCTTAAACACGGCATTTCCAAGGTTGGCATTGCCAATTTCCACTACCGTGGTCGCGTTCTTTAAATTCTTGCCTACCCTGCCGGTCTTCTTGCTACTTAAATATGTTTTAGGCATTGATTTTAGTTGGCAGATGCTCTGGGGGATATTGATTATCGCGATTGCCTTGATCTTTGGTCTAGGAATTGCAATTTTA
The DNA here is from genome assembly GCA_046094385.1 of Candidatus Nanopelagicaceae bacterium. Lineage (GTDB taxonomy): Bacteria > Actinomycetota > Actinomycetes > Nanopelagicales > Nanopelagicaceae > ZLKRG08. Next base: position 30,256 of record JBJTHJ010000064.1, on the reverse strand, counting down.
ATCTCAGCAGCCAATGTCTATTTTAGAGATATTGCAACCTTTCTTCCTTACCTAAATCGGACTTTGCTTTATGTATCTCCAGTTTTGTATGAGGCTGCCAATGTCAACGAGTCCATCTCATTTATAAAGAATATAAATCCTTTCTTTCCAATCTTGGATTCTTGGTCAAGAGTCATGGTTCATAATGATGCGTTAATTTGGTCAGATGTTGCAAAAGCAGCTATCTGGGCGCTAGCAACTTTCTTGATTGGAATCTATGTATTTTTAACCAGAGAACGGGAGTTTGCAGTCCGTGTCTGATTTAATGGGAGCAAAACATAGTCCCGGAGAGATTGCAGTATCTGTTCAGGATTTAGGTTTAATTTATAAGACAACGTTAGATAAAAAGGCAACTTTGCCTTCGAGGCTAAAGAGTTTAGGCAAAGGTCGCAAGCAGACTCGTATCGTAAATGCCCTAAATGGAGTCAATCTAGATATTGATTATGGAAGCGTGCTAGGTGTGGTTGGGGCAAATGGCGCTGGAAAATCAACCTTAATGCGAGTAATCAGCGGAATTCTGCCACCCACTAGTGGTCGAGTTGAGGTTTACGGAAGAGTCTCTACGTTGTTAGCACTTGGCATCGGTTTTAATCCTAAATTAACCGGACGTGAGAATGTGCTACTTGGGGGATTGGCGGCTGGGCTTTCGCGTAAACAGATCGATGCTCACTTTGATGAGATCGCCGATTTCTCCGAACTAGGTGATGCAATAGATGCCCCAATGCGCACATATTCCTCGGGTATGTTTGCCAGATTAGGTTTCTCCGTAGCAGTCACGGTAAAACCAGATATCTTGATTGTGGATGAGGCCTTAAGCACTGGCGATGCCAGATTCAAAGAGAAGAGTTTGAATAAGTTAAAGGAACTCCGTAGCGATAATCGCGCATTAATCTTGGTAAGCCATGCGCTAGGAACGATTCGCGAGATCTGCAATGAAGTTGCCTGGTTAGATAAAGGAAAATTGATTCAAAGAGGCAATCCCAATGATGTTGTGGATGCCTACCAAGATTTTCTTGCGGTCGGAAAGAGCGCAGTTATCAATGAGGATGTATAAAGCTCTTCTCTCACTGATTTCACTGTCAACGTTTTGGTTGGTACCACCCACTCAGGCAGAACTTACCTTTACCTTTGATGGCAATGGCTTAGGACATGGCGTTGGATTGAGTCAGATCGGCGCCAAGGCGATGGCGCTTGAAGGCAAGAGCGCCGAAGAGATCTTGAAGTACTACTACACCGGAGTCGAAGTCGAACCAATTGCTGACTGGTTCGATGTTCGGGTAAATATCGGAAGTAAATTGACGCTTGCTTCAATTAGATTGGTATCTAACAGTGGATTCATCTCGATAAATGGCCTTGAGATCAGAGATCGCCAAAGTAGCGCTACTTTTAGATATACACCGGATGGCATCACGACCACGATCTCTAAAACAACTACCGGCGGAAATAAAGTGGTAACGAGGCTTCCGGCGCAAGATTCCATAACCATAGACTGGAGTGGAACTAGATTTCTTCCTGGAGCTACCGCCATTGTGGCCTTTAATGCAGGCAAAAGCGTTAGGTATCAATTTGGACGCATGAACCTGGTGATGGTCGGAAAAGGTTTTGAAGTTACCAACACAGTTCGCTTGAAAGATGAATACTTGTATGGAATCTCAGAGGTCTCTTCCTCTTGGCCAACCGAATCCTTGAGAGCGCAAGCAATCGCCGCCAGAACCTATGCGCTCTCCAAAATCGGCAACTATCGATTGAGTTGCGATTGCGATCTCTTTGGCAATACCAAAGATCAACTCTTTGTTGGTCTTAGCAAGATCTCCGAACCTAAGTTTGGCGCGCTATGGAAGGCGGCGGTAGATGCCACTAGCGTTGATCAATTTCAAGGCCTTGCCATCACTTATCAAGGTAAGCCAATAAATGCCTACTATTCATCCTCATCTGGAGGTCTGACGGAAAGCTCTTTGGATGCATTTGGAACTGCCTTCGATTATCTAGTGCCGGTAGCTGATCCAGTGAGTTTAGATCCTAAAGCCAACCCTAATTATTGGGCTTGGCGTAGATCAGTTGGGGCAGCGCAAGTTGCAAAGGCTTTTGGACTCTTAGATGTGGCTAAATTAGAGATTATTGGTAAACGAATCTATGCCACAAGTTTAAATGGCACTCAAGTCTCTTTACGCTTGGAAACATTTAGATCTCGTACGGGACTTCCAGGCAATAGCTTTAGGATAAGTGCAGATTCTAATATTTCTACCTAAAAGCTTAATTCTTAATCTTTAACTCATCCTTAATTCTTATGTAGAATCGAATTTAGCCCGCCCCAAGATCCGCTCTTTGCCACAACTTCTAGGGCACCACTCTGGGAATTTCTGCGAAAAAGAAGATTATTGCCACCACTTAATTCGGCAGCTTTAATCACTTTGCCATCTGGCAAAGTTACTTTGGCAGATGCCGTTACATAGGTTCCAGCCTCAACCACACAATTATCACCAAGGGAAATTCCAAGACCAGAGTTAGCTCCAAGCAGAGACTTCTCACCAATAGAGATGACCTCTCTGCCCCCACCAGAAAGGGTTCCCATGATTGAAGCTCCGCCACCTATGTCGCTACCGTCGCCGACTACAACACCTGCAGAGATTCTGCCTTCCACCATCGATGCCCCAAGAGTTCCAGCGTTGAAATTAACAAAACCTTCATGCATCACGGTCGTCCCACTGGAAAGGTATGCCCCTAAGCGAACTCGGTCCGCATCTGCGATTCTGACTCCACTTGGAATTACATAATCAACCATTCTTGGGAATTTATCCACCGAATAAACCGTGACTTGCCCAAACTTTGCAATTAACTTGGCTCGCACCATCTCAAAGCTTTCAATCTGACAGGGACCATGATTTGTCCAAACTACATTGTTGAGTAATCCAAAGATTCCTTCGAGTGAAAGCCCATGTGGTTTGACGAGCCTATGCGAGAGTAGATGAAGTCGCAGATAGGCATCTTTAGCATCCTTAGGTGCTGCTTCAATATTGATCTCTAAAGTGACGAGTTCACGCCTTACTCCACGTAGCTCATCGTTGGTAACTAAAGATAGGAGCTCCGCGCTGGGTGCGCCTAACTCGCTAATTGCAGAGAGCGCTGGACTTGGAAACCAAACATCCAATACGGCACCATCTGATGCGATGGTGGCGATTCCGTGACCGGATGCAGTGGTCGTATTAGCCATATGCGCATACTAGCCTTCTCCAATGCCACAATCGAAGCGGGTCTGCGTTTTCTGCTCATCATCTCCTGCTATCGATGAAAAATATATTGAGTTATCAGCTCACCTAGGCGCGGGAATTGGTTTAAGAAATTGGACCTTGGTATCAGGTGGTGGACGCATATCGTCAATGGGTGCGGTCGCACGTGCCACCCGTGAACATGGTGGTAAAACTATAGGAGTTATCCCAGAACAGCTCAAGCAAATTGAGTTTGCAGATCATGAAAGCGATGAACTGCATGTAGTTAAAGATATGCGAGAACGCAAAGGATTAATTGAAAAACTTTCCGATGCTTTCATAATTCTTCCTGGTGGCCCTGGAACACTTGAAGAATTCTTTGAAATTTGGGTCGGTAGATTTTTGAAATTTCATAACAAACCAATTGCAATCCTGGATCCCTTCGATCTTTACAAACCGCTTGCAGAATTATTGGATCATCTAGAAGCAGAGAAATTCGTTAAACCAGGTCAGCGAGAGTTGATCTTTTGGGCGCGTAGCGTTGATGAAGCTCTAGAACACATCTCTCTTCAGTAGAATTGGAGATTGTGGAGCGCTCAATTATCGAAGTAATTAATTCGCTCCCCGAGGAATATCAACTAGTCCTACGTGCGCACTATCTAGGCAATAAGAGCGCAGAGGAGATCGCAGATTTGCTCGGGGTTCCGAGCGATTCTGTGGCAAGAATCATTAAAGCCGGCAAAGCAGCGCTCGCCCGAGAATTGGGTCTTTAAATCCCGATTTGAGCGAAAGGCTCAACCTTGAGATAATTCTCCTCTGCGCAATTTAAAAGTTGGAGGAAGAATCTATGGCCGCGATGAAGCCACGAACTGGGGATGGGCCTATGGAGGTCACCAAAGAAGCTGGCAAGCTAGTCATGCGACTTCCTCTAGAAGGCGGCGGACGTTTGGTGGTCGCATTAAACGTGGAGGAAGCTGCCAACCTCGGAAGCGCTCTTCAAGCCGCAGTGCAATTAACTAAAAAATGAACCAAAACTGATAGTTAAGTAGTAAATTCAAGCGCATGCTCATCTTCAGGCGCGGTCAAGATCTCTCTAAAAAAGCCAGCCAAATATTCATTCCAGTCTTAGATGGCAAGGTTTCTGCACCTACGATTGAAAAACTCTTCAAATTAAAGTTAAAAGACGAATTATCCTTTTTCACGATCAAAGATAAGCCGATGAAAGCTGGCGAGATATTCGAGATTCCAGTTAGCGCTAGTGGTTACAAATGCGAGAGATTGGGATTTGTCTCTCTGGGCCAAGGAAAGCCCGCCGAGATCCGACTAGCTGGCGCTTCAGTAGGCCGCAAACTGCGAGGCAAACAAGAGAGCGCATTTTTGAAATTAGACCTAAAGCCAGAGGCTACGAAATCCTTTTTGATTTCAGCAAATTTAGGTAGTTTTCAATGGAGCATGAAAACTGGCGCTAAGCCAAACTCTTGCACGTTAGAAGTTGCAAACTGCAGTGAAGAGGTAATTAATCAGGCACAGATCATTTCAGATGCAGTAAATAAGGCTCGAGAACTTATACATACCCCCTCAAACATCAAGAACCCGGCATGGATGGCTAAAGAAGCGGCCAAAATCAAAAGTTGCCAGGTCGAAATCAAATCTGGTGCCGCGCTCAAAGAATTTGGTGGCTTGTTGGCAGTTGGTGGCTCTTCACCTAACCCTGGACCTAGATTTATAAAGATGACTTACACCCCATCGGGTAAGCGTGGCGCTTCGAAACATATAGTTTTAGTAGGTAAGGGAATTACTTTTGATACTGGTGGTATCTCGTTAAAACGACCATACGATCTCATGACTGCTATGAAGAGCGATATGGCAGGGGCGGCCGCTTGTCTTGCAACCATGAGCGCATTAAAGAAATTGAATGTGAAAGTTAAGGTAACCGCGCTTCTAATGTGCGCAGAGAATTCGCTCTCAGGTTCTGCACAAAGACCGGGAGATGTGATTACGCATTATGGAGGCAAAACAGTTGAGGTTTTAAATACCGATGCTGAAGGCCGCTTGGTATTAGCTGACGGCTTGGCATATGCCGTAAAGCATCTAAAACCAGATTACTTATTGGATATCGCCACTTTGACTGGCGCTGCCTCGCTTGGACTTGGAAAACAATATGCGGCGCTCTATTCCAGAGATGCAAAGTGGGTCAAAGAGTTACGGTCAGCGGGCGAAAATTCGGGCGATCGAGTTTGGCAGATGCCATTAATTGATGATTATCAAAGCGCCCTCGAATCAGATATTGCAGATTTAAATCACACAGCCGATAAGGGAGATTTCAACGCAGGATCCGTAACTGCTGCGCTCTTTCTTGAACAATTTGCAGAAAATACCAAGTGGGCGCACTTAGATATTGCAGGAGTGGGTAGAGCAGAAGCAGATGCGGGAGAACAGCCAAAAGGTGGAACTGGTTGGGGAGTGCGCCTGCTCTTGGATTGGCTTGGAGGTTTGAAATGAAATTTGATGCGGCGCAATTTGCTGATAACTATCCATCAGAGGACCCACATCAAAGCGCAGCGCGTGAACGTGGCATTGAATTGGGGGCTTTAGATACCACTGCCGGTGCGGGGGCCTTTATCCGCTACATCGCTGAGTTGATCTCTGCTCAATCAGTGGTTGAAATAGGTACTGGTTCTGGCGTTGGCACGCTCTGGTTACTAAAGGGAGTTATTAATTCAGGCGTCATCACCACAATCGATCCTGAGGTACAACATATTCAAGTTGCCAAGCAAGTTTTGAATGATGCAGATATCCCTCCAAACAGATATCGCTTGATCACCAGTGAATATCTGGAAGTAATGCGCAAATTGGCAGATCGAGCCTATGACCTGGTGGTGTTTCGTGGGAATCCTGAAGATATCTTTGATGTTATCGATGAATCACATCGAGTCTTGCGAACCGGCGGCATTCTGGCAATAGATCATTTTTATGGCGGAGGAAAAGTACCTGATCCCGCACAGCGCGATCCAAAGACCGTTGCGTTACGTGATGCTGGTAAGTTCTTGAAGAGCCTGAGTGATACTTGGTCAATTTCGCTTAATCCCATCGGTGATGCGGTGCTTTTAGCTACAAAACTCTGATTTGATTTATAAGTTATCCTACGAGCGTGTTTGGTGATGTTGGTTTTGGAGAGCTAATTGGCTTAGCCATTTTGGCGCTCTTTTTAGTTGGCCCAGATCGTTTGCCAAATGTGGCTGCAGATGCTGCAAAGATGATCAAACGAGTCCGTAAATATGCTTCAAGCGCAACTGAACAGATCAAAGAGAGTCTTGGGCCAGGCTATGAAAATTTAAAGCCTGAAGACTTGCACCCCAAGAATTTCATTAAGAAGCAGATCAATGAAGTTTTGGTGGAAGACAAGAAGAAACCAAAATTAAATGGCAACGTTAAGCTAGATCCAGATATGTTATGAGCCAACTCCTCGAAGCTTTAAGCAAAGTAATCGATCCAGAACTTCGTAAACCAATCACCGAATTGGGTATGGTAGAAAAAGCGGAGTTAAGCGGCGGTAAAGTCGATATTAAAGTTCTTTTGACCATCGCGGGCTGTCCGATGCGTGATCGTTTAACTGAAGATATTCATAAAGCGCTCTCAGAGATTGCAGGTGTCAAAGAGATTGCCCTTGAGTTTGGGGTTATGACCGAAGCACAACGTGAAAAGGTCAGAGATATCGTCCGTGGTGGTAAAGCCAAAGAGATTCCCTTTGCCCGCCCAGATTCATTAACGAGAGTAATTGGCATATCTTCTGGAAAAGGTGGCGTCGGAAAATCTTCATTGACCGCCAACTTAGCGATTGCGGTGGCCCGTCTTGGATTTAATGTAGGAATCTTGGATGCCGATGTCTATGGCCACTCAATCCCAAGACTTCTAGGTTTGATTGGACAACGTCCAACTGCAATTGATGACATGTTCATCCCACTTGAGAATTACGGCGTCAAATGCGTCTCCATGGAGATGTTCAAACCAGAGCGCTCAGATCCAGTTGCATATCGTGGCCCGATACTTCATAAAGTTTTACAACAATTATTAACTGATGCCTTCTGGGGTGATTTAGATTTTCTATTCCTAGATCTACCACCAGGAACAGGGGACTTAGCGATCTCTTTAGGCCAATTAATTCCAGCCTCCGAATTGATCGTAGTTACGACTCCACAAATCGCTGCTGCTGAAGTTGCCGAACGTTCTGGACGAATCGCACATCAATTGAAGCAGCAGATAATTGGAGTAATTGAGAACATGTCAGCATTTCCATGTCCTACTTGCGGTGAGGCCATCGAGTTATTTGGAAGTGGTGGCGGCGAGGCAACTGCAGCGAGATTGGGCCATTTAGTCGGGGCTGACGTACCGGTATTAGGCAAGATTCCATTTAGCAATGCACTGAGATCTGGTGGTGATGATGGATCTCCGATTGTTGTGACCCATCAAAATGATGCTGCCTCTGAAGTAATCGCCAAAATTGCGGAGGAATTAACCCTTCGAAAGCGATCTTTAGTTGGTGTGAACCTTAAATTGAACACTTGATACATCTGCGCTCAATTAGAATTTGAGCATGAAGAAGAGCGCCGCAATTAATCAGACCGCAGCGCTAACTCGCAAAGGCATTCAAAACACTCTGGTCTCAGTGGCTGGTGTGATTGGCTGTCCGGTTAAAGATCAAGATGGTCGAGATTTAGGCAAGTTAGTGGACTTTGTTGTAAGACATGGCGCAGAGACTTATCCGCCAGTTTCAGGATTGATCGTAAAAGTTGCCGGACGTAGCGCATACATTGATGGTGCGCGTATCTCGAAATTGACCAAAGATGAAGTCATTCTCTCCTCTGCGAAAGTAAATTTAAGTGAGTTTCAGCGCCGCACCGGTGAGCAATTACTAGATGGTGATGTACTTGATCACCAGATCGTGGACGTCAATGGCCTAAGAGTTGTTCGCACCTCAGATCTATATCTTGCGCCATTGGATAAAGAGATTCGATTAGTTGGTGTGGATGTCTCATTTCGCTCCTTCATCAGACGTATCTTGCCCGGTAATTTCGGCCGTAAACCAGGCGTGAATCAAGTAATTGATTGGGCGACTGTGGCCTCACTTGCAGATAATGGTGGCGTAGTTCGGACCACCGCTACTCGTGAAGCTTTAAGCAAATTACGACCAGCAGATATCGCTGACATCATCGAAGACCTAGAAGGTCGCGAACAGAGCGCTTTAATTGAATTACTCGATCCAGATTTGGCTGCAGATGCACTTGAAGAGATGGAAGATGACGAGCTACAAGGATTGCTCCGCGGCATCTCTGATGAACGCGCTGCAGAATTGTTATCTCACATGGAACCTGATGAATCCGCTGAAGTTCTTCGAGATCTAGATGACGAGCACTCAGAAAGTATCTTGGCGCAAATGTCTCCGGCAATGGCCAAACAACTTCGCCGACTAGTCGAATTCGATGAGACACATGCAGGTGGCATCATGACGACCCATCTGCTCATCGTCAAAGAGAGCGATACCGTTGCGGATGCGCTAAATCTCTTGATAACACATCGTGAGCGAGATATTTCAGATGGCGTCACGGTCGTAGATTCAAAAGGAAAACTGCTTGATCACATCCAAATCGTGGAGTTGGTAGCTGCAAAGCAGAGTCAGAAATTGGAAAGCTTGGTAAAGGCCCCATTTCCTACTGCGGTAGGTATAGATACCCCATTAGAAGAGGTGATTGAAGAGTTCTCGAGCAACCGCGGATCTTCGGTGATCGTCGTTGATGAGAAAGGTAAGCCGGTGGGCAGGATCTTGGCAGATGACATCATCGATGCCATGGTTCCAGCAGAGAGCGCTGGTTTGGCACAAGGTACGGGAGCGCTTTCATGAAGAGCGCTATTACCTCTCGCAAATTAAGGTTAGGCGCATTTCTCGCCGTAATGGGTCCTGGAATCATCGCAGGTTTATCTGATGATGATCCCGCAGGTATCACCACTTACTCCCAACTTGGTGCGCAATTTGGCTATCAATTGCTCTGGGTTTTGGGAATTTCAACTATCGCGCTAATTCTCTTCCAAGATTTAGGTGCACGAATTGGAGTAGTGACTCGTCAAGGCCTGATTGGACTAGTACGCCAAAAATATGGTGCCCGTTCCGGGTTATTGAGTGCATCTGCTTTGGTTTTGGCGAATATCGGAACTATGACTGCTGAGTTTGCAGGAATTGCAGCTGCCGGCAGCCTCTTTGGAATCTCGAAATATTTCACAGTACCACTTGCCGCGCTTTTAGTTTCATTCTTAGTACTTCGCGGAAGTTTTGCACGAGTTGAGAAAGTCTTCTTTCTTTTAGCTTCAGTCTTCATCGCTTACATCATCGCAGGTTTCATGGCCAAGCCAGATTGGGCTAAAGCTGCCGAAGGTCTATTTGTGCCATCGATGCCACTTACGCAAGAAGCGCTCTTTATTGCAACGGCAACACTTGGAACCACGCTTGCGCCTTGGGGTTTGGCATTCATTCAAAGCTATGCAGTTGATAAGCGATTAACCAAAGAAGATCTCAAATTACTTAGAGTGGATGTTTGGACCGGCTCGCTATTAACCGGAATCATTGGCTTCTTCGTGGTGATCACTTGTGCTGCCACTTTGAATGCCAACGGACAGACTGTAATTGACGATGCTTCGCAAGCAGCAGCTGCATTAAAACCATTGGCAGGAGAGTTGGCCACAGAGGTATTTGCAATCGGTCTGATTGGAGCCGCGCTATTAGCTGCATCCATCCTGCCGCTTTCCACCGCATATGCGGTAACTGATTTAACTGGACGCCCAGCTGCATTAGATGACAAGGTAGATGAAGCACCGCTCTTTTATGCCACCTTTGCAAGTATCACCTTGGTAGCGGCCGTTCTGGTCATGATTCCTGGGGTACCGCTTATCAAAATCTTGGTGTTAACTCAGATCGTCAATGCGGTGCTACTTCTACCTCTGCTTTTCTACATGTTTGGCATAGCTAGAGATGGCAGATTGATGGGCGCATATCGCGCCTCAGATCGTATGCTCGCCATCTACGGAGCAATTATCACGTTGATCTTTATCTGTGTGGGAACCCTAATTTGGTTAACGGTATTTGGTTAACGGTAATTGGTTAAAACAATCAGATGAGCGAGAAACATCTCTCCTTTCCAAATCGAAATGATTCCATTCGACTTGCAATAGGAGTCATGGGAATTGGTACTTCGGGGCCATTAATTGCTCTAAGTACGATGCCAGTACTAACTCTTATTTTTTGGAGGAATCTAGGTGGCGCGATTGCAACCTATTTAATTAATTATAAGAAGTTGGAATTGCGCGATCGCGAAGGTTTTAAATGGTCAGCGATTGCAGGCGTGGTGCTGGCAGCGCATTTTCTCGGTTTCTTTTTGGCAATGCGCTATACCTCGGTAGCAGCCGGAACCGCATTAGCTGCGTTACAACCAATCTTTGCCACGATCTTTGCCGTCTTCACCGGACACCATGTATCGCGGACTGTTTGGTTCGGGATGATTGTCAGTTTCATCGGGGTCTTATTCATTTCTGGGGTTGATTTACATTTTTCATGGCGTGCTTTCCAAGGTGATTTAGCAGCAATTGCCTGTGCCATGTTGGCAGCTACATATGTAAATCTTGGTGCACGAGCCCAACGGACCATTCAACCGACAACTTATACGACGATCTGTTACTTCTTCTGTGCTTTAACTGCGCTGCCATTTGCACTTTTCCAAGGGGATCTCTTCGATTATGAGAAAAATGAATGGCTGATCGTTCTAGGTTTGATCTTAGGAGCGCAACTACTTGGTCACTCAATGTTCAACAGTGTTTTGAAGCGAGTCTCACCTGCCATAGTTTCCATGGTGGTCTTCTTTGAGGTACCGATCAGCGCAGTGCTTGCGCTCTGGTGGCTCAATCAAACCCCACATATCGGAATTTGGATTGGGGTTTTTGTGATTTTGGCAGGAAGTGCCATCGTGGTGTTAGGTAGAACCGATGAAAATTGATCTCCATACACATACCACTTGTAGTGACGGCACAATGACGCCAACGGAATTGGTTCAACATGCAATCATCAATGGAATTTCAATCATGGGTCTTACCGATCATGACACAGTTGCCGGATGGTCCGAAGCGGTAGGTGCCTTACGCGGCGATTTTCAATTGGTTCTAGGTTCTGAAATCTCATGCCTAACTGATGATGGTCAGAGCGTGCATATGCTGGGATTGTTATTTGATGATAGCTATCAACCACTACAAGATGCACTTGCTTTAAGTCGCGATGATCGTGTTCCTAGAATGCAGAAGATGATCGAGTTAATGAGAGCAGACGGAATCGATATTTCTTTTGATGAGGTTTTGAAATTCAAACCGGAGGGAGCGACTCTCGGGCGCCCACATCTGGCAGATACGCTAGTTGCAAAGGGATTAGTTAAGAATCGCGATTTGGCATTTGCAGAGTGGCTTAATAATGAATCCAAATACTATGTATCGCATATCGCACCAACTCCAATCGAGGCTATCAAGTTAATCAAAGCAGCCGGTGGAGTCTCGGTAATTGCACACCCATATGCCTCGCTTAGAGCTAGCGGCCTAAATGTAGAGAGTTTTGTAGAGCTGAAAAAAGCAGGCTTAAATGGAATCGAAGTGGATCATCGAGATCAAGGTATAGATGAACGCTCTAATCTAAGGGCAATTGCTGAGGAATTGGATTTGGTGACTACCGGATCTAGCGATTTTCATGGGACTGGAAAGTTGAATTTGATCGGGGAGAATGTAACTGCGCCAGAACACTGGGAGCGGTTAGAATCGATGGCTGACCAACGTAGAGTTGTGCGCAAGGCTTAAGCTGCACCAAGGCCTTGTTTGGCCTTGTTTGGCCTTATTTGGCCTTATTTGGACTTATATTAGAAAGGGAGAGAATTTAAGTGAGCGATGTAAACACAGCTACCTTTGCCTTGCAGGCTTTTGTCACTTTGATGGTGATTCTCGATCCGCCCGGTAATGCGCCCATATTCTTGGCAGTACTTGGCGATCGTGGCGCGAAAGTCGGTCGCCAACTAGCGATTCAAGCTGCTGCAATTTCGCTGGTCATCATCGCAAGTTTCGCCCTCTTTGGTCGGTTTGTACTCTCGTACATGGAGGTTTCACTTGGTGCGATGCAAGCTGCCGGCGGCTTGCTACTGCTATTGGTATCGCTAAATCTGCTGACAGGCAAAGAGGATGATGATCTGACTTCAGGTTCTAAGAATGTGGCGATGGTTCCACTTGCGACGCCACTACTTGCAGGTCCAGGTGCGATCGTCGCGGTGATGATCTTTGCGGAGCAAGTTAAGAACACAGAGATGGCACTAGGTCTTGCAGGTGCAGTGGTTGCGGTGCATATCGTGGTCGCTTTGGCTCTGATGGCCTCCACATTCATCTTGAGAATAATCGGGAAAGCGGGCGTAGATCTCGTTGCTAGGATCGCAGGTTTAGTTTTAGCTGGAATTGCAGTTCAGATGTTGGCTAATGCTCTGAACGAACTCTTTTAGTCCTAACTCGCTCTCGTTTTACTTTAGGTTTTGCCTTTTGCACTGATTTTTTCTCGGTACCAAGTCGCTTCTCTGGCTCTTTTGGTTTGGCATCTCCTAAATAACCGGTAATACCCTTTGGGATATGTAGCTCTTCAAATAAGTGTTCTGAAGAAGAGTAAGTCTCTCTCGGCTCTGCCATATCTAGCGCTAACGCTTGATTGATATGGCCCCAACGAGTTAACTCATCCCAATCGACAAAGGTAATCGCAGTACCTGATGCGCCGGCTCGTGCAGTGCGTCCGATGCGGTGAACATATGTCTTCTCATCCTCTGGGCATTGATAATTGATCACATGCGTGATTCCATCGATATCGATGCCACGAGCTGCCACATCTGTTGCAACCAAGATATCTTGCTTTAAAGATTTGAAATCCTCCAAAGCGCGCTCACGCGCTGACTGTCCTAAATCCCCATGAATAGCAGTGGTTTTGAAACCGCGTCCCTTCATATCATCGGCAATCTGTTGGCATGCACGTTTGGTTCGACAAAAGACCATGGTTGGCCCCCGTCCATCTGCTTGCAAGATTCTGGCCAATAGCTCTGGCTTATCGAGTGCATGTGCGCGATATACATATTGTTTGATTTTGCTAACTATCGCACCGGTATCTTCGACCTCTGCTCGGATATGCGTAGGTTGATTTAAGAATTTGCGAGCCAAAGTCACGACATCACCAGGCATGGTCGCAGAGAAGAGCATGGTTTGGGTGCGATTTTTTGTGAGTGTAAAAATCTTCTCGACATCCGGCATAAAACCTAGATCCAACATCTCATCAGCTTCATCTAGCACCAGATGCTTAACCTCACTGAGAATCAAAGCGCGTTGTCTGTGTAGATCCAGTAATCGCCCTGGCGTGCCAACCACGATATCTACGCCACGCTTCAACTCCGCAATTTGAGGTTCCATTGGTCGTCCACCGTAGATGGCAGTGACTCTAATTCGATCGGGGTTGGAGATCTTTGCTAATTCTTCTGCAACTTGTACGCCAAGTTCGCGAGTTGGCACTACTACTAGGGCAATCGGAAGTCCTTTACCCAAGTCACTACTTTTCAAGACGCTGTTTAGAATCGGCAGGCCAAATCCAAGCGTCTTACCAGTTCCGGTTTTAGCTTGTCCGATCAGGTCTACGCCAGTTAAGGCAAGCGGGATTACCGCTTCTTGAATTGGAAAGGGGGACTTAAATCCTGCGCTCTCAAGTGAAGTTAGGATTTCGCCTGCTAGACCAAGTTCTGCGAAAGTTTTACTCAATTACTTACCAAAACCAACGCGGCGTTCACTAGGTTCACCAATCTCGACATACCCAATCTTCTCTGCAGGAATCAAATATTCACGGCCTTTGGTATCAGTTAGAGAGAGCGTGCTTCCTGCGGCAATCGCCTTATCGATCGCTGCTTTGACCTCTTTGGGTGTTCCTGAGGATTCAAAGGTAAGTTCTGAATTTACATTGATGACTGCTATGCGAATGTGCGCCATTTCTTTTCATATCTCCTTCTTGAGCCAGCCACTTACTGTTTTGGTTGATTGATTGGGAAACCTGAGATGCCTCGCCAGATGATGTTGGTTACTAGCGATTGAGCTTGTTGGCGAGTTAACTTGGAGTCACGCTCTAGCCAGTGGCGCGCTGTTACTTGAGCGCTTCCGATCAACCCCACACCAAGGAGCATCGCTGCCTCTTGCGGTAGACCGGTATCAAGTGAGATCACGGCACTTACTGCAGCTGCACAGTCATAGGTCATCCGATTAAGTCGTTCGCGTACCGCAGGTTCCACATTCATGTCGCTCTCAAAGAGCAATCTGAATGCTTCGCCCTCAGCTTCAATGAAGTCGAAATAGGCTCCGATAGTTGCCTGCACGCGTTCGGAGTTATCAGGTGTCGATTGAATCGCTCTTTGAATTGCAAAGACCAGAGAATCTATGTGGGTATCTAGCACCGCCAGATATAAATCCAACTTAGATGGAAAGTGCTGATACAGAACTGGCTTGCTGACTCCAGCACGCTCTGCAATCTCATCCATGGCAGCGGAGTGATATCCAGCTGCGGTGAAGACTTCGAGCGCTGCGCTTAGTAATTGCGCTCTTCGTTCATCACGAGGCAATCTGCCCTTGTCATTACTCATTGCGTACATCTTAATGGCAGAATTGCTACATATGAAAGCGCTCGTTGAACCTGGTCGCGCACTAACAAATGAGGAAAAACAGAGATATTCCCGTCATTTGCTGATTCCTGATGTCGACTTATTGGGACAGCAGCGGTTGATAAATGCGAAAGTGCTTTGCATCGGAGCTGGCGGATTAGGTTCACCCACAATTCTTTATTTGGCAGCCGCCGGAGTCGGCACTATCGGCATCTTGGATTTTGATCAAGTAGAGATCTCGAATCTACAGCGCCAGATAATTCACTCACAAACAGATGTTGGAAAGAGTAAAGTCCAGAGCGCAGCAGAGAAGGCCAAAGCCCTCAATCCATCGATTAATTTGAATTTGCACCAGGTGCGATTGGATGAATCTAACGCATTGGAAATATTTGCAAACTATGACCTAATAATTGATGGCACAGATAACTTTGCAACTCGCTATCTGATTAATGATGCAGCTGCTCTTTTAGGTAAGCCTTATATCTGGGGAAGTATCTACAGATTTGATGGCCAGGCCAGCGTTTTTTGGAGCGAACACGGCCCTTGTTATCGCTGTCTACATCCATCGCCACCACCACCTGGATTGGTTCCAAGCTGCGCAGAAGGTGGCGTACTTGGCTCTCTATGTGGAGCAATTGGTGCAATCCAAAGTACCGAGGCGATCAAGTTGATAACTGGCATTGGCCACTCTCTGCTTGGAGAGCTACTAATTCATAGCGCGCTGGATACCACTTACCAAAAGATCAAGATCGAGAAGAATCCAAATTGCCCGATCTGTAATGGCACTCAGACCAAACTACTTCCTAGCTATCAAGCTCTCTGCAACCCTGGTGTTTTTGCGATCACTACAGAGGAGCTAGCAGTTCGTCTCTTGGCCGAGCCAGATTTAGTTTTGGTAGATGTACGTGAGCCAGATGAATTTGCAGCGGGTGCAATTTCAGGTGCGCTCTTGCTGCCGGTAGCGAAGTTTTTTGATGGAAGCGCTTTGCAGCTCTTGCCCCGTGATCAAGAGATCGTTCTATATTGCAGAAGCGGAGTTCGCTCCGCCAACTGCTTAGAAATACTAAGAGGCGCAGGCTTTCTGCAGAGCGCACATTTAGAGGGTGGAATTTTGGCTTGGCAGGGCGCTGGTCAGAACTTGGCAACTTATGAAAGTAACGCAGTTAGAGACGAAGGGCTAAATGAGCGATAAGAGAGCGCTATTTGTTCATGCGCACCCGGATGATGAGACCATCAATAATGGCGCCACCATGGCCAAACTTGTTGATTTAGGCGTCCAAGTAACTTTGATTACCTGCACTAGGGGCGAAGAGGGCGAGGTATTAGTTGCAGATTTGGCTCATTTAGCTAGCCATCTTGAAGATAATTTAGGTGCGCACCGCGAATTGGAGTTAGCTAATGCAATGAAGGAGCTTGGAGTTTCAGACCATCGCTTCTTGGGAAATTATCGAGATAGCGGAATGATGGATTCTCCGGCCAACCAAAATCCGAATTGTTTCTGGAGAGCTGATCTAGAGCAGGCGGCAGCTAAACTAGCCAAGATAATCGATGAATTAAAGCCACAAGTTATGGTGACTTACGATGAATTTGGTGGCTATGGCCACCCCGATCATATTCAGACACATAGAGTTGCGATGCGTGCCGCAGAAATCTCGAAGTGGCAGATACAGAAAATTTATTGGAACATCATGCCGAAATCCATTGTGCAACAGAGTATGGATGCCATGAAAGCTCAAGGTAGTGATTTCTTTGGCTCAGAGAGCATCGACGAGCTTGCCTTTGTGAAAGATGATTCTTATGTAACCACTGTGGTTCATGCGCCAGATCAAGTTAACAAAAAGATGGCAGCTATGAAAGCCCATGCCACTCAAATTTCCCTAGATGGACCCTTCTTTGCGCTATCAAATAATCTTGGGGTGCAAGTATTTGGAGATGAGTACTACACCTTGGTCAAAGGTCAGAAAGCTGGCCCCTACGAGAGAGCTTTCAACAACATAGATCTTGAATTAGATCTATTCGCTGGGGTAACGCCTTAAATCTGTAGTTATGATGAATCTGATATCCAAAGGATTCATATAAATTGATGGCAACCTCGTTATTACTTGCCACTTGCAAGGCGATCTTGGAGAGATCGGCTTCTGCTTCCAATGCGCTCAAAATCTTCCGCCCCAAGCCCATTCCGCGCAGCTCATTTGAAACCCAAATTCTTGAAAGTACCGCCCAACCATCGGCAAAACCGATGCGACCAACGGCGACAGTTTTCCCGCCATCCTTAATCGATAAATATTTCGCAGGGGTACGTTGTAGCAGCTCAGATATCTCTTGATCGCCTTGTGCCGCAAGCCACGCTTGGGAGGGAGAGTCGCTTACTTCATAGTCAAAATTGACCGGTATGGCTTTATGGTCTTTGACCATCACCAACGCATCCAATGAATCGCTGAAGCCACGCAGATCTAATTTCTCCTCCAATAATTGATGTAGCGTGGGAATAATGTGCAACGTTGGAATTAAATCGCGCTCTCGATACCAGCCAATAGTTTTATCAATTGCGTCATTTAAATCCGCTTCATTTTGAAAGCCATGGCTTAGAACCAGAGCAGAGTTGGCCCTTTTGGTTATACCGAGATCAGCTCGCAATATCCAACCATCCATCAAGGTCTCATCTTTTGCGCGCCAAGTCTTATTTAGCGCTCGCTCTAGTTCGTAGATGCGGGTAGATAAGGGTGCGCCGCTAGTTGCAGTACGTGGCACTGGTTGGATTTCACGCCAGATATGGATCTTTGAAGTGTCGAATTCCACGATCTGGCCATGACGATTCTTGAGGGTATTTGGAGAGGTCAGATGGCCCACCAAATCACGGTAGCCATCGATATCAAGTAGCCGGATGGTTACCTTCTTGCCGATATCACTTGCTTGAAACGGACCCACATGAGAATGGTAAGGCTTGCCAGTTGGAGCAGAAACAGTTGGGTAGAATCACGACTATGACTTATGTAATCGCCGAACCTTGTGTAGACGTCAAAGATAAATCTTGTATCGATGAATGCCCAGTAGATTGCATCTACGAAGGTGATCGCATGCTCTACATCCATCCGGACGAGTGTGTGGATTGTGGGGCCTGCGAACCGGTCTGTCCGGTTGAAGCTATCTACTACGAGGACGATGTCCCTGCCGAATACACAGAGTTTCGCGAGAAATCACCGCTCTTCTTCGTTGAATTGGGTTCGCCTGGGGGCGCTGCCAAAGTCGGCAAGAAAGATGCAGATCCAGAGTTCGTAAAAGAGTTACCTAAGAAGAATCCGTAATCGGTAACGAAGTTAGCGCAACCACTAGTAGATCAAGATAAATCATTAAACTGCCAGATTTTCCTTGGGATGCATTAGCGCCATATAGCCAAAAGGCGAGAGCGCATCCAGCAGGCATAATCGATCTATCTCAAGGCACTCCGGTTGATCCAACTCCGGAGTTCATCCAAAGCGCCTTTCAAAGCGCATCCAACTCTCCAAGCTATCCAGTTACTGCTGGCACCCCAGAATTGCGTGAGGCGATCCGTAATTGGGCGAGCAATCGATTAGGTGCAAGTGGTGAATTTGCGGTGCTGCCATTAATTGGTTCAAAAGAGCTAGTGGCTTGGTTACCCACAATTTTGGAATCTAAGAGAGTGCTATATCCAGAGATTGCATATCCGACATATTTAGTCGGTGCGATGATTGCAAAGAGTGAAGCGCTCGCAGTTGATTTTGATGCCCACCTCTGGCCCAAGGCGGATTTGGCTTGGGTCAATTCGCCATCAAATCCCACAGGTCGCGTTAACTCCGATGCGGAACTTAAGAGCGCGATCAATTGGGCTAGAGAGAGCGGTGGCATCGTAATCGCAGATGAGTGCTATTTGGAGTTTGGCGAAACCACCACCCCTAAATCAATACTCTCGTTAACAAATGGAGATAATCGAAATATTCTGGCGGTGCATTCGCTATCGAAGCGCTCGTCAATGGCTGGCTATCGAGCTGCGATGTTAATCGGAGACCAAGAGTTAATTGCCAAGATCTTAGAAGTTAGAAAACATGCCGGAATGATGGTGCCACTACCAGTTCAAAGTGCAATGGTGATGGCGCTTACAGATACCAATCATGTATTGGCTCAAAGGAATCGCTATAACGCACGCAAAGCAAAGGTACGAGCTGCAATCACCCGTCATGGTTTCAAGGTAGAACTCTCTGAAGCTGGTTTATATCTTTGGGCTACTCGTGATGAATCTGATTGGCAGAGCGTTGAATGGTTTGCCAATTTTGGGATTTTGGTAACCCCCGGCCACTTTTATGGCTCAAAGGCGGATAAGTATGTCCGTATCGCCATGACCGCCACCGATGCGCAGATTGATGAATTGGTGAAGCGACTTGGCTGAGGCGATCCTCTTAGTCGGTGGCTTTGGCACTCGACTTCGTCCACTTACCAACGCTCGACCTAAACCGATGTTGCCACTTGCAACGTTACCGGTAACCGAACATCAGATAGCGATGGTGCGTAGAGCTGGGATCAAACGGATTGTGCTTGCCACCTCTTATTTAGCAGAGGTTTTCACGCCATATTTCGGAGATGGCTCAAAGTGGGATATGGAGATTCTGTATGCCGTAGAGAGCGAACCTTTGGGAACTGGTGGCGCTATTGGAAATGGCGCGCAATTACTATCGGGAAATACCGAGGTCGTTGTTTTGAATGGAGATGTCTTAAGTAGCCACGAGATCTCTTCTCAATTGCAATTTCATAAAGAGAGTAGCGCTGATATCACGCTCCACTTAACACCGGTAGCTGATGCCAGGGCATATGGGTGCGTGCCAATTGATAAAGAGGGCAGAGTTACCGATTTTCTAGAGAAGATGGATCAACCATTAACCAATACCATCAATGCAGGTTGCTACATCTTTGATCCTAAGGTCATTGAATCCATCCCACCCAATCAAGCAATTAGTGTGGAACGCGAGACTTTTCCCAATGCAGTAGCTAACCATTTAAAGGTAATGGGTTATCAAGCGGAAGATTATTGGCTTGATATTGGTACTCCCGCCGCACTCATGAAAGGTTCACGTGATTTGGTCACCGGAGCAGCTGATGGCGATGCCTTAGATAGATACCAATTTGCTCATCGCGATCTTGATTACATCTCGATGACTCGATTGGCTAATCAGACAATCGCAAGCGGAGGTAGCGCAATCGGCGCACTCTGCGCTTTGGAAGATTGTTCAATCGAATCCTCGATTATCTCGGATGGGGTAGAGGCCAAAGAGTGCATAATTCGCAACTCTTTCGTGGAGATGGGTGCGAAATTACCTACAGGTATGGTGATTGAGAGTTCTTTTGTCGACATTGATGGTGAGATCTACCCATTTATGGGGTGAGGAATTAACTAGCCAAAAGAACCAAAAATAGGAAAAAAATTCGCCCTACCGACTTGACTTGTTTAAGTTACACGCGTGTAATTCACCTGTTGATTCTCAAGCTCCCCATTGAGCCTTGATTACTTGAAATTAGGAGTCATTTAATGCGTCAAGAAGGTCCAAGCATTCAGCTGGAAACTGGCGAAGTCGTAGAACTATCTTGGCAAGAGCGTGCGCTCTGCGCCCAGACCGACCCAGAGGCCTTCTTCCCCGAAAAAGGCGGCTCTACCCGCGAAGCAAAACGCGTCTGCAACTCATGCGAAGTCCGCTCCGAGTGCCTCGAATATGCCCTAGCTCATGATGAGCGCTTCGGCATCTGGGGTGGTCTCTCCGAGCGTGAACGTAGACGTCTAAAGCGCCGCTCCGCTTAATCTCGCGCCGGCAGTCGAATTTCCATATTCGACTGGTTTCCTAAAGACTTACTCCCAATATGTCATTAGCTAACGCACAGGTCACGGCAATCCTGGTAGTTCATGATGGGGCGACTTGGCTACCTAAAGTGGTCGCAGCAATCGCATCGCAATCTAGAACTCCAGATAAGACCATTGCTGTAGATACCGGCTCTAATGATGGTTCCACGAAATTATTAAGCGGCGCTCGCATCAAATATCTATCGATAGATCGTGGCGAGGGTTTTGGTACTGCCGTAGCGGAAGCGGTGGCCTCATTGCCACCATGTGAGAGTGAAGATGAGTGGATCTGGTTGATTCATGACGATAGCGCTCCGGATGAGTATGCCTTAGAGAAATTATTGGAGTCGGTTGCCGATCGTCCCAATGTGGCGATGGTTGGGCCAAAGATTTTGGGTTGGAATGACCGCAAACATCTGCTTGAGGTCGGAGTAAGCATCGCCCGCAATGGCGCAAGATGGACCGGGTTAGAGGATTACGAATATGACCAGGGGCAGCACGATGGAATTCGTGAAGTTTTATCGGTCAGTACCGCCGGAGCTTTAATTCGTCGGTCGGTATTTGAGGAGCTGGGCGGCTTCGATGAGAAGTTGGATCTCTTTCGAGATGATGTCGATTTCGGATGGAGAATCCATGCTGCCGGTCAGACAGTTTTAGTAAATACCGACGCCGTTATCTTTCACGCCCAAGCTGCCGCCTCGGAACGACGTAGCGTAGATGTGGATGAAGCTTTTCTACATCGCCCATTACTTTTAGATCGAAGAAATGCCGCTTATGTGCTGCTGACCAATTCGACTTGGTGGATGTTGCCACTGGTGGCGATTCAAGTTGTTGGTTCAGCGCTACTTCGTGCCATTGGATATTTAATTGCAAAGTTACCCGGTTATGCTTCAGATGAACTCTTGGCGCTCGGAAGATTATTTACGAGACCCGATTTAGTGCGCGCCGGAAGGAAGTGGCGTAAAGAGGATCGCCTCGTCTCACCGCGAGTAGTAACTCGATTTATGCCATCTCGTGGTGCGCAATTTAGAAGCGCAATCGATTCTGTAGTTGATCGAATCCAAGAGAAGATATTTCCAGCTGCCCAAGAGTTGTCTGCTGAATTTGTAGAAGATGAGGATCTATTAACTCCTAACACCGAGCGCAAGTGGCGGCAACTCTTTAAACGCCCTGAGCTATCGGCCTTTATCGCTGTATTTCTCTTTTCAATTCTCTTCTCCCGTAGTCGTTTTGGCGCGATTGCAGGAGGTGCGCTGCCAGAGACTCCAAATGGGGTATCTGAACTTTGGCGGCTTTATGGTGAGTCCTGGCATCAAGTTGGTTTGGGAAGTGCAAGCGCCACGCCTACCTGGGTGGCAGTTATCGCGTTGATCGGAACCATCACCCTTGGCAACGCCCAGCTCTTCGTCTCCGCCCTCTTTCTCTTTGCACCGTTTCTGCTCTTCGCTGCGATCTTCATCTGGTTAAAGAAGATCACCAGCCATATTTGGCTAGCGATCTTTGGAAGCGCTTTATATGCGCTCTCTCCAGTTGCTTTGGCTTCGGTCAATGCCGGACGAATTGGAACTTTGATCGTAATGATCTCCTTGCCGCTTACATTGCACCTGCTATCTGGGACCTTAGAGATTGAAAAATTATCAATTCGAAAGATCTTTCAACTAGGTCTCTTTCTGGCCATCCCAGTGGCATTCTCATTGCCATTCTTAATGGCGCTATCGTTCTTCTATGTCGGTTTGACTGCCTTTGATTATCTGCATACAACCAGACCCATCTGGATCTCCAGAATCAAACATCGAGCGTTGCTACTTGCGATTCCATTTTTGATCAATACGCCATTTAGCACGGAAGCGTTACTGCATCCCTCAAGATTCTTATTAGAACCTGGGTTAGCACTTGCTGGAGGTGGGCCGAATTTAGCGCTACTTGCAACTCCTGGCGGTATTGGCGCAGTTCCTTGGTGGCTCTTTGGACCATTTAGCTTGCTCTTATTGGTCGCAAACTTCTCGCGCACCAATGCCAGGTACTTCGCATTTGTCGGAACTGCATTCCTATTTCTTGGATCAATTTTGGCAGCGCTCTCATTTCCCGCACATGGCACCTCGATCGGCTATCCACTTTGGAGTGGCACCTTTATTGCGGTCTCAACGGTGGCGGCAGTGACCGCAGGCGCTATCGTGCTAGACCAACTTCGTAAACATTTGGAGAAATCTGCGCTCAACTATCGCCATATCTTGGCAGCGCTACTGCTGGCAGCCTCAGTTGCGCACACTGCCGTTGCGGCATTTTGGAGTATCGCAACCACTTCACCTCTACATACGATTTCAAGTCGAGTACTTCCCGAATTTCTTGGAGTGGTTCCTGGTACTAAAACTATGGTGATCAGGAAGATGGAAGGCGATGTCCTAAATTTCTTCACCTCTCGTGGCAGTGATATTAAATTGGGCGATCCAGATGTAGCGCCGGCAGTGAATTTAGAAGTCTCGGCTGCAACCAGAAACTTATTCGATGGCTCAGGAATCACAAGTAGCGCAACTTTGGCTGAATATGGGATCAAGTATCTATTTGTAAAGTCGCCGGCGCCAGCTTCGTTAGTGACCACCATCGATGGCATTGGTGGATTCATCCGTAACTCCGCAACTAGCGCAGGCGTTACCTGGAGAGTTTCAGGAAATTCGGATCGTTTAGTCTTCTTCGCAGACTCAGGTAAAGTCACTGCGATACCTACAAATAAAGTGAGCGCTAATTTCGAACTCACCGAACGTGGCACCTTAAGACTTGCAGAGAATTACGATCGAAATTGGAAATTGATCGGTGAGGGCAGGATTCTTCCTAAAACTAAGAATGAAAATGGGCTACCAGAATTTAGAATCGAAGGTGCTGGAAAATATCTATTGATCCATGACGGTACCGCCCGTCGAGCTTGGCTCTCGCTCCAAATTATCTTCATCTTGGTGGGTCTAGTAATGGCTGCGCCAGGTGGCAGACGCCGGCGCGATCAGGTGATGCCATGAAGTTAAGAAGATTGACGGTTCTGGCAGCATCGCTCTCTGCCGTAGTTCTTATTGGAAATACTCTGCAATCTGAAGTAGGTGACCAGACTTACGCCGAGAATTATCCACCGGTAATTTGCCCAGTGGTTGGTTCTGGTTCGGCCACCCAAATCTCCCTAAATAGCAGTACCAAATTGGT
Source organism: Candidatus Nanopelagicaceae bacterium (assembly GCA_046094385.1). GTDB lineage: Bacteria > Actinomycetota > Actinomycetes > Nanopelagicales > Nanopelagicaceae > ZLKRG08. The sequence continues at coordinate 6,236 of JBJTHJ010000064.1, read as the reverse complement.
GCGACCGCTATTTAAGAAGCGGGTTAGTTTAAAGAAAGCCAAAACTACTCGGTTACTTACAAGCGAGAATTCAATTTTGGTAGATGGTCAAGGGGTCAATGCACTTGCTTGGATTGCTAAGAGTGGAATTTGGGCCGGTGGTCTAACTTGCATCTCCCCACAGCCAAATCAGTATCTGGTCGGTGCAAGTGGAGATGTTGCAAGTAAATCAAAGTTAGTGCTTGCTAACAGTGGACTAAGCGCCTCTAATGTTGAAGTTACTGTCTATAGTGAGAATAGCTCGTTCAAGAAGCAAGTTTTAGTTCCTTCAAATAGAACTATCAGTATTCCTATCGTCAGTTTGGCACCAGGTTCAAAGTCCATCGCTTTGCAAGTGACACCAAAGGCAGGACGAGTTGCTTCTTATTTGGTTGACGAGCGAGGCAGGGGACTTACTGCGCTCGGAGGGGATTTAGTTAACTCCCAGGCAGAGTTATCGAAACGGATCTTGATTCCAGCAATTGCGCATACCCAAACGCTGCAGAAAACACATGTATTGAGAGTCTTAAATCCAAATCCAGTCAAGACCAATATCTCGGTAGAGGTGTTATCGAATAACGGAACGTATGTCCCAGTTGGTCTTGATTACCGAAGCATAAAAGGCGACCGGGTTATGGATATTCCATTTGATTTCGATGGGAAGAGTTCCGCCTTTGGCTTACGAATAAACTCTGATCTTCCAATAGCTGCATCGGTATATAGCCGAGTTAGGGCGCTAAATAAGACTGATTTTCTTTGGAGTACCCCAGTACCAACTGGGCAGCGTGGCACTTGGGCAATTACTGGTTTGGACCCGCTATTTGTGGCTATCGGCCCCGAGATTGATATTGCAATTAGTGTGCTGATGCCTAAACGAAAGCGCATCGATAAGAATCTACGTGGAAATGACTTTCTCACTTACCGAATTCCATCAGGTGCATTAGGCGTCGAAATCAAATCTATTGGCGAAGATAATGCTGCTGCTTTGATAGTGAATTCTCAGAGCGGAACTGGGTATCTACCTTTACTCAATGGGTCGTTACTCTCAAGAAGCACCGTGCCAACTGCCAATATCGGCGTGTTAAACCCATAATCAATTATTGCTTCCATGAAAAATAGTAGTTTCGCCATATGAGTCGTCGAATCGGTCGCCACTGCTCCAGAACGGGCTGCCATCGAAAAGCGGAGATGACACTTACTTATGTCTATGCCGAATCCATCGCTGTACTCGGTCCACTTGCAACCTATTCGGAGCCACATGCTTATGATCTCTGCGAGATACATGGTGCCAAATTAACTGTGCCAAATGGTTGGCAGGTAATTCGTCGTGAACTCAATTCCGGAGAGAACGGCCCTTCCGAAGAGGACTTGATGGCAATTGCGGATGCAGTTCGAGAAATTGGTAACCGTGAAATCATGGATACGCCAGTGCAGCCACCTAATAATTCTGCAATTGGTCGACGCGGACACCTTCGCTCGGTGCCAAACTCTTAAATTCAGATTTTTGGCGCATGATGTCTGAACCTAATATTCCCGCAATCTTTAAGGCATATGACATTCGTGGACTTGTCGGAAGCGAATTAAATAAGCAATTCGCATTCTCTACGGGGATTGCATTTGCGAAGTTCCTAGAAGTGCAACGTGAGCCAGGTACAGTGGTGATTGGCGAAGATATGCGGCCATCCTCACCCGAACTTGCGGATGCCTTCTCTGCCGGAGTGACTTCACAAGGTCTAGATGTAATTCGCATTGGTTTGGCATCCACCGACATGCTCTATTTCGCAGCTGGCAAATTAGCGCTACCCGGTGCGATGTTCACTGCCAGTCATAATCCAGCTGAGTACAACGGAATCAAACTCTGCTTAAGCGGCGCTCGGCCAATTGGCAAAGAATCTGGATTGCTATTGATAGAGAAGTTTGTAAGAGAAGGGGTTCCGGTCTCCATGCGCCCAGTGGGCGTGGAGCGAAGCGAAGATCTATTAAATGCCTACGTCGAACATCTTTTGAATTTGGTTGATCTCTCCGAAATGAGACCCTTAAAGATCGTAATTGATGCCGGAAATGGAATGGCTGGCCATACTGCGCCTGCAGTCTTTGCCAAATTGAACGCCGAAGTGATCCCGATGTACTTCGAACTAGATGGGACTTTCCCAAACCACGAAGCAAATCCAATCGATGAAGCGAATCTAAAAGACTTGAAGCGGATGGTAAAGCGCGAGAAGGCTGATATCGGTCTGGCATTTGATGGGGATGCCGATCGCTGTTTCCTAGTTGATGAAAATGGTGATGCCGTTAATCCATCTTTACTGACTGCCTTAATCGCAGATCGTGAACTTTCAAAGCATCCAGGTGCCACCATCATCTACAACTTGATATCTTCCAGAGCAGTAAGCGAGATTGTCACCGAGAGAGGCGGCAAAGCGCTACGTTCACGAGTTGGCCACTCGTATATAAAAGCGTTGATGGCAGAGAGCGGAGCTATCTTTGGCGGAGAACACTCCGGACATTTCTACTTTGCTGATTTTTGGCGTGCCGATTCTGGGATGCTAGCTGCATTACATGCGATCGCAGCGTTAGGCAGTAGCACTCAATCGCTATCAAAGATCCTGGCTCCATATGCCAGATATGTGGCAAGCGGTGAGATCAACTCCAAGGTCTCTGATGGCGCTGCAAAGCTTGAAGAGATCAAGGCTAAATATCAGCAGCTGCCAGCATTTGAATCGGTGGAAATTGATGAACTTGATGGATTAACCATTTCGGGGGATACCTGGTGGTTCAATGTGCGGGCATCAAATACTGAACCGCTACTTAGACTTAACGTAGAGGCCAAGAGCCAGGCCCAAATGAGTGAGATACGTGACCGGCTTTTGAAGGCGATTCGGGGTTAAGGCCAAGCTTGATTAGTCGGTAAACTACGAGCCGTGTGCGAGGCCTCGCCGAAAAGACAATCAACTAAAAATAACTATTTGTAGCCTCAAGTTACCGGTGGTTATTTGAACCAACAGAAACTTAGGAGTTATTAAATGTCTACGACGACCTCTTTACGTCACGATATCGCCAATCCTGCGCTAGCTGCGGAAGGCAAGAAGCGCATTGAATGGGCAGAGCGAAATATGCCGGTACTTGCGCAGATCCGTGAGCGCTTTGAAAAGACCAAACCATTTAACGGTGTGCGCATTGCTGCTTGCATGCACGTCACTACCGAGACCGCAAATTTGATGCGCGTTCTTAAAGCTGGTGGGGCAGAGATCGCATTATGCGCATCCAATCCACTATTAACTCAAGATGACACTGCGGCGGCGCTAGTTTATGAATATGGCATTAGCGTATTTGCACGTAATGCAGTGGATCGCGATGGATATTACGCGCATATCAATGCCGCTCTCGACATCCAACCACATCAAGTTTTCGATGATGGCTGCGACTTGGTAAATACTTTGCATACTACTCGCAAGGAATTGATTCCAAATATCGCTGGTGGTTGCGAAGAGACCACCACTGGCGTTATTCGCTTGACCCAGATGGCCAAAGATGGCGCATTGCAATTCCCGATGATTGCGGTAAATGACACCGATACCAAGCATATGTTTGATAATCGTTACGGAACCGGACAATCGACATTGGATGCCGTCTTCCGTGCCACCAATTTCCTCTTAGCCGGACGAATCATGGTTGTTGCAGGTTTTGGATATTGCGGAAAGGGAGTTGCAGAACGCGCTCGTGGTCTTGGTGCTGATGTGATCGTCACCGAGATTGATCCAACCAAGGCGCTAGATGCGATGATGCAGGGCTTCCGCGTGATGCCTATGACTGAGGCTGCGAAGATCGGCGATGTTTTCATCACCGTAACCGGCAACCGTGATGTGCTTCGCGAAGAGCATTTCCAAGTCATGAAAGATGGCGCAATTCTTGCGAACTCTGGACACTTTGATATCGAAATCGATGTGGCATGGCTAGAACAGAACGCGGTAAAGAAGAATGCCAAGATGCGTCATCAAACTGATGAGTATGTATTAAAGAATGGCAATCGCATTCTGCTACTTGCGGAAGGTCGTTTAGTTAACTTAGGCGCTGCCGAAGGACATCCAGCTGCGGTTATGGATCTCTCATTCTCAGATCAAGCATTGACCGCCGAGTACTTGGTAAACGAAGCAAAGAACTTGAAGCCGGGTGTACACAATGTGCCGACCAGTATCGACAAAGAGGTGGCTCGCTTAAAGCTTGCAAGTATGGGTGGAGCCATCGATGTCTTAACACCAGCTCAAGAGCTCTACCTGAATTCGTGGGAACACGGTAGCTAATGACGTTAGTGCTGGTCGTTGATGACGACCAAGATCTCGCAGAGATGCTCGGCATCGTATTAACAGGTGCCGGCATCGATGTGGAGATGGTTGGTCGTGGCGATGAAGCGCTAGAAGCATTTAGAGAGACTAAGCCAGACTTGGTGCTGCTTGATGTGATGTTACCTGGGATTGACGGCGTAGAAGTTTGCAAACAAATTCGTGCCGAATCCATGGTTCCAATCGTGATGTTGACAGCGCGTGGGGATACTCAAGATGTAGTTGCGGGACTCGAAGCCGGTGCGGATGATTACATAGTAAAACCTTTTAGGCATCCATCTGAATTGGTGGCGCGAGTTCGCACCAGATTAAGACGGTCAACTCTGCCATCTACAGGACAGATCGCAATTGGTGATTTGAAGATCGACATGGTGGCCCACGAGGTAACTCGAGGTAGCAAGAAGATTCTGCTTACTCGACTTGAATTTGAATTGTTAGCTGCGTTAGCCAAAGAGCCGGGCCGAGTCTTCACTCGTGAAGCGCTTTTAAGTGAAGTATGGGGATATCACCATTCAACGGATACGCGCTTAGTAAATGTACACGTACAACGATTACGTTCGAAGGTGGAGCTAGACCCAGATAATCCAGAGATTGTGCTCACCGTACGCGGTGTTGGATATCGAGCAGGTTCAACGAGTTCCAAGTGATTCGAAAGTGAGAATTACTAGTTGGCTACGCCATTCACTTGCAGCGCGTGTAGTAATACTTACCTCGATTCTCTCTTTGGCCGGCATCTGGATCGCCGGCTCAGCACTTTTCACCCAGCTTTCCAACGGCATTAAAGGAGTCAAATTTGACTCCTCAATCTCCGATACCAGAGCCACGATTTATGCTTTGCAGTATCAATTTCTATTGGCTGGCGAGAATCCAAAGGCGATTCAGCAAGCAATAGATGATCTCTCGGCAAATGGCAGCGTCTTTGGAACCAATACCAATACTGCACCGTATCTGATCTTCATTCCCGCTCCGGGGACCTCAGTTTTGCAGAGTAACTACACCACGATCTCCACGTTCTTAACCGCGGAAATGGTGCCGACAGATTTACGTAGAAGCGTCCAAACAAATCAAGAGCTACAAAGCAAGTACGAGAAGTTATCCAATACCTTTGGATTATCTTCGGAAGTGCTGGTAGTCGGAAACAAGATCAATGTTCCTGGTGCTGGGCTTTACGAGATGTATCTGCTCTTTAATTTGGAGAATCAGAGCAAGACTTTGAAAATCGTGGCTAACTCCTTAATCGGAACCGGCGCTGCACTCCTGTTATTAATCGCACTGGTCACCTTGTTGGTAGTTCGCCAAGTGGTTAGGCCAGTTAGGGATGCTGCCAAAACCGCCGAATCTTTGGCATCTGGAAATCTCAGTATTCGTATGGATGTGCACGGCGATGATGAATTAGCGCGACTTGGCAACGCCTTCAACGAGATGGCCAACTCATTGCAGACTCAGATCAATCGCCTAGAGAATCTCTCTAACGTTCAACAACGCTTTGTCGGCGATGTAACACATGAACTTCGAACACCACTTACTACCTTGCGAATGGCAGCAGGTGTCATTCATGCGGCCCGTAAGGATTTTGATCCAACCCTTCAGCGAAGTGTCGAATTGATGATGGTGCAGTTGGATAGGTTTGAAAGATTATTGGAGGATCTCCTTGAAATCAGCCGTTTTGATGCCCAGGTCGCATTGATAGAACCGGTGGAGTTTGACCTTTGTAACTTAGTGGCTAAGTCAGTTGATGATTTGCGCTTGGTGGCAAGTGAAATGGGGATTCACTTCGAGTTAGATCGTCCAGCAGATTCGATTTATATAAAGGGGGATATTCGTCGCATCGAGCGAATTATCCGCAACATATTAACAAACGACATCGATCACGCCGAA
>JBJTHJ010000063.1:0-697 GCA_046094385.1 Candidatus Nanopelagicaceae bacterium | reverse complement strand
CGTACTTGCTCAGCGGTGGAAGGGTTTGCACCTTTCTCCATTAACGAGATCGCATCTGGATTTGGGATCTTGTTTCCCTTTTCATCTTTGATGTAGATGGTGCGGATCTCTCTGGAATCACCGCGCTTACCAATGCTGAGCAGGCAAAATATGAGATCGATTTCGGCCATAATACCTATGCCAAGTTACGCAATTCAAAGATTCCAACTTTCTGTTTCATCAATTGACTGGCGCTAGGTGGTGGCACCGAGCTGGCGCTCTCATGCCAATATCGCACCGTAGCAAGTACGGCATACATCGCACTTCCAGAAGTTTTTATCGGATTAGTTCCAGGTTGGTCTGGAGTAACCATCCTGCCAAAGATGATCGGACCGACCAACGCCGTAAAGGTAATCCTCCAAAATTCATTGAATAACAATGCCATGTTGAAGGCAAAAGAGGCGTTAGAACTTGGCATGGTCGATGAGCTTTATCAGCCAGTAGATTTCTTGGAGCGCAGCGTCCAATTTGTGGCCGATATCTTAAATGGCAAAAAGCAGATCGAGCGTAAAGATCATTCAAATGATCCTGATTGGGATAGCGCACTTGCACTTGGCCGCGCTGCTATAAATAAGAAGTACAACGGCGCAAAGGTTAAAAACGCTGAATATGCACTTGAATTGATAAAAGAATCAAAGAGCAACACCATCGAAGCAGG
>JBJTHJ010000062.1:0-679 GCA_046094385.1 Candidatus Nanopelagicaceae bacterium | reverse complement strand
CAGCACACCCATTTAGGCCATGGCAGCGCTACTTATCACGCCTCCGAAGAGCTAAACCATCTCCATTTAGTCTGCGAGATCTGTGGCTCGATTGGCGATGCACCGCTAGAAGCCGCGGCAACTTTCGTGCAAGCGCTATCTGATGATTATGGATTCAAGACCGATGTTTCACACTTTGCAATCAGCGGTCTCTGTGCTGATTGTGCAAACAAGTGAGCAATTACGCGATAGTTGAAAGTGCGCCAGATCGTGGCGCGATTTTGCACTTTGGAGATCCAGTAAAAGAACAGCGCGCACTTGCAGCAGGTACCGCTTGGGCAGATCTATCGCATCTAGAGATCGTAGCTATCACCGGTGTTGATCGCTTGCGGTGGCTACATGATCTAACCACCCAACATTTAGAAGCTTTCCAAGGTGGTTGGAGTACTGGGTTGATCTTGGATCACTTGGGGCATATCGAACATCAATTCTTGATTTATGATGGATTAGATGCAACCGAGACCTCTTGGTTGATAGTCGATGTTGATCGCGCAGCTTCATTGATTGCGTATCTAAAGAAGATGCAATTTTCGATGCGCGTTGAGGTCAGAGATGCCTCCAAAGAGAGATCTCTAATCAAAGTTCCAGGTTTCACTGATGATTTAGGTGGCCCATTTGCATTGGTAGCACGTGGCGAAAT
>JBJTHJ010000061.1:0-1577 GCA_046094385.1 Candidatus Nanopelagicaceae bacterium | reverse complement strand
ATACAAAAACGCACAAAAGCGCAAAGATGCAGTGATCTCCACCTTTATTGGTATTTTCGCATTGGTTTGGATCTTCCCGATTCTTTGGACGGTTTGGACCTCGCTTCGCCCATACCAAGACATCATCGAAAATGGCGTCTTCTCAAGACCAGAGACTTTGAACTTAGAGAATTATTTCCGCGCTTTCGAACTCACCAACATTCTGCGCTATTTAACCAACTCATTTATCGTGGCGATCCCTGGCGTAGTGCTTACCCTCTTCTTCGGTTCATTAATAGCTTTCGTAGTTACCCGTTATTCATTTAGATTCAATTTATACATGTTGCTACTTTTCACAGCGGGCAACTTGTTACCGGTGCAGTTGGTCTACGCACCGCTATTTAAGATTTATATCTGGATCGGGGATTTGGTCGGCAATCGCAATATTCTGTATGACAGCTACTGGGGATTGATATTGATCCACGTGGCATTCCAAGTTGGTTTTGCAACTTTCGTTCTATCTTCATACATGAAGACCATTCCAAAAGAGATCAGCGAATCTGCGATCGTCGATGGCGCATCGGTATTTACCCATTACTGGAGCGTGATCTTGCCGCTACTTCGCCCACCACTTGCTGCCCTTAGCGTGCTTATGACCACCTGGATTTACAACGAATTCTTCTGGGCGATTGTGTTGATGAAGACCGATGCCAAACGGCCAATTACCGCTGCTTTGGGCCGCTTGCGTGGTGAGTACATCACCGACTTAAATCTCCTTGCAGCTGGTGCGATCATGGCAGCGCTACCAACGCTAATCATCTTTTTCTTAATGAAGCGCCAGTTCGTGTCGGGGCTAACACTTGGTTCCACTAAAGGTTAATCGGTAACAAGGGCATACTTAAGAAATGGAAAACATCTGGAATAGCCCAGAGACCTCTTCAGTAAATCGTTTGCCAATGCTCAACCTTGAGCATCCAACTGCGATCTCTCTTGATGGAATTTGGAAGTTTCAATTACTTCATAATCCAAATGAAACTCCACGCACCAATTGGGGCAGCATTCCAGTTCCAGGTCTTTGGACGATGATCGATGGCGAGCAGCCATATGGTGATAAGCCGATCTATACCAACACCCAGATGCCTTGGGATCATTTTGCACCAGAGGTACCGACTGATAATCCAACTGGTATTTATGAAAGAGAATTCGATCTATCAGAGAATTTAGTCAGCAAGCGCGTGATTCTGCAGATCGGCGCAACTGAATCCGTACACATTCTCTATATCAATAACCAAACTGTTGGCGCAGGTAAAGATTCGCATTTAGCTTCTGAATATGACATCACCAATTATGTGAAAGCTGGTCGCAACACCATTCGGATCAAAGTGATCAAATGGTCAGATGCCACTTACATCGAAGATCAAGACCAGTGGTGGCACGGTGGTATCTCAAGATCCATCAAGATCTATTTCACCGATCGCGTATTCATCGAACGACTTTATGCAACGCCAACTTTGCAGGCCGATAACAAGACTGGCCAATTGAGAGTTCTAGCGAATATCAATTCATTGAATAATGAATCTTTTGTAAATTACAAACTT
>JBJTHJ010000060.1:0-467 GCA_046094385.1 Candidatus Nanopelagicaceae bacterium | reverse complement strand
CTATCAATGGCAACGCCCATGCGCTATCAGTACCATCAAAATCAATCACGCTACGACGGATAATTTCAGGGCTTGAGATTCGACGTACTTTGGTGCGATCGATGGTTTGAGCCAAAACTTGTGAAGGGGTGATCTCCTTTAGAGTTTCGGTAAACGCCATACTTGGCCTGACTGCATCGCAACCAAATAAACCCTCTAGCGTTCTATGAAATTGTGCGCATCTAGTCAGTGGTCGCTGTGAATCGTGAATTGCAACGATCTCGAAATCTAAATCTCTGATCGCAGCTGCCAGTTCTAATGGGTCACTTGGATTGCAGCGTAACTCTTGGTATTCAAAATTAAGTTCTTTGGTAGCGCTACGCACCTCTGAAATATTCTGGGCGGCTACATATAGCTTGCTGGGCAGACTGGTTTCGATACAGAAGTTATTTGCAGTTGCTAAGGCAGTGCTTAATAGAGTTTCACCA
>JBJTHJ010000059.1:0-18576 GCA_046094385.1 Candidatus Nanopelagicaceae bacterium | reverse complement strand
ACCTACTGCAACTACCGCTTTGGTGACGCCATTTTCCTTTAAAGAATGCGCTTCTAGTAATGTGTTAATTGAATCTTGTTTAGCGCTTTCAATAAAGCCACAGGTATTGATTACGGCGACTTCGGCAGCGGCGGCATCATCTACCAATTGCCAACCATCTGCTGCTAAGCGGCCAGCTAACTCTTCGGAGTCGACATCGTTCCTAGCGCAGCCCATAGTGATCAGGGCTACGGTCTTTGGCACGGCTAAGAATTTACCCCATAACTGAGGTTTACAACTTCACCATCAACGCCAATCGGTGGAACTTCTTTGCCATTTACGGTGAGTTTGACCGCTCCGGCATTTCCAACTCTTAAATTAACCGTTTCGGTACTTGAAAATAGGAAAGTCTCACCTTGTGTGGCACGCCCTGAATAAAGGGTGATTCCAGCTGCATCGCTGACAAATAACCACGATGATCCATTGATGGCCTCAAGCTTTACCTGGACATCGCTACCAGATGAATAGGTCTTGACTTCAGAATTTTGGCTCTCTGAAGCAGATGGCGCAGCGCTTGCAGTAGGCGAGGCGCTGGCACTTGGTTTTGCAGATTGGCCTGTTGAATTGCTACCACTACCAGTGCTATTTACAATGAAAGAAATTCCAAAGACTGCGATGATTCCGACCAAAGATAGCGCAATCAATTGTCTATAAGTGATCTTGCTCTTCTCAGGAATTCCTAAAGTTACATTGCTCTCAACCAATTGATCATGAATTGGTCGCCGTTCATGTGCATGTTCTTCATCGAATGCCGCAATTAGTGGTTCTGGGTCAATGCCCATTACCCGAGCGATGGTGCGGAGATGGCCTCGTGCATAGGTGTCGCCACCTGCGTTTATAAATTTATCTGCTTCGAACTCTCTTAATAAACTCTCGCGGATATTGGTCCGCTTTGATAGATCTTCAAGTGAAATGCCTGCGACTTTACGTGCGTTGACTAGAATTTGACCTAGCGCCATCTCACCCCCCATTCAGGGATTTAGAATTCAATGGCTAAAGTCTAAAACGGGTTATAGGAAATCACCTACTAAATTTTGGTTAATCACCCAGAAGGTAACCCGCTAATCACCGATGGTGCTAAGGACATCATCCAGCTCATCAGGCTTAACTAAGACTGCGCGAGCTTTCGAGCCTTCAGATGGGCCAACGATGCCACGCGATTCCATCAGGTCCATCAATCGCCCGGCCTTTGCAAAACCGATCCTTAATTTACGTTGCAGCATGGAGGTCGAACCAATTTGGGTGGTTACTACTAAATGCACTGCTTGTAGTAAAAGGTCCAAATCGTCACCAATCTCATTGACCGAATTGACCACGCTCTTTTGCACCGTGATTACATCATCACGGAATTTCGGTGATAGTTGTTTTCGAACATGTGCGACCACATCGGCGATCTCGCGCTCTGCCACATATGCACCTTGGATTCGAATCGGACGAGATGCGCCCATCGGGATAAATAACCCATCACCTTGGCCAATTAACTTCTCGGCACCTGGCGAATCCAAAATTACGCGACTATCTGCAAGTGATGAAGTTGCAAATGAGAGGCGTGATGGCACATTCGCTTTAATCAATCCAGTTACCACATCAACCGATGGTCGCTGCGTTGCAAGAACCAAGTGAATTCCGGCTGATCGGGCAAGTTGGGTAATTCGAACCACGCACTCTTCAACATCTTTTGCAGCTACCATCATCAAATCTGCCAACTCATCGATGATTACCAATAAATAAGGATATGGCTCAAGAATTCGATCGCTACCCGGAGGCGCAGCTACCTTGCCAGCTCTAACTGCCTTGTTGAAATCATCTATATGTCTAAATCCAAAGGTCGCAAGATCCTCGTAACGTAAATCCATCTCTCGTACCACCCACTGCAGAGCATCGGCCGCTTTCTTGGGATTGGTGATGATCGGGGTGATTAGATGTGGAATACTTTCGTAAGCATTTAATTCGACGCGCTTTGGATCAATCAAGACCATACGCACCTCATCTGGCGTCGCACGCATCATGATTGAGGTAATCATCGAATTGATCATGGATGATTTACCAGCTCCGGTAGCGCCAGCTACAAGTAGGTGTGGCATCTTGGCCAAGTTCGCACAGATGTAATTACCCTCAACATCTTTTCCAAGGGCAACCAGCATTGGATGCATATCTTGCCCTGCGATACTAGAGCGAAGTACATCTCCAAGCGCCACGATCTCGCGATCGCTATTTGGAATCTCAATTCCAACGGCCGATTTGCCTGGAATCGGTGACAAGATCCGAACTTCGCTGGAAGCCACCGCATACGCGATGTTCTTAGAGAGCGCCGTGATTCGTTCAACTTTAACGCCGCTTCCGAGTTCTACTTCATATCTAGTGACTGTCGGACCACGCATAAATCCAGTTACCTGTGCATCGATTTCAAACTCTGCAAATAGCTCGGTCAAAGCGCTAACTACCGCTTCGTTCGCTTTGCTCTTTCCCTTGGTCGCCGGACCAAACTTAAGAATATCCGCCGGCGGAAGAAGATACTTGCTATCAGGAGTTAACATCATCTGTTGCGGACGCTTGGTTGCGGTAGCCGGATGCGGCTTTGGAGTCTCTACAGTGAACTCTTCGTCAAACTCCTCTTCGGCAGGTTCTTCATAATCTTCATCATCAAATTCAGTCTCATCTTCATCATCTTGATCATTTAAATTGTCATTTTTAAACCGAGCAACTAATGGAGATTCAAATGGTTCGCTCTCATATATCTCTTCATCACCTTCTTGACGTTTGGGAGCTTTGCTCTTTAACCAGATAAAGGTGGACTTGATCCGAATGGCAACTTGCGAGAAAGGTGTAGCCGTAACAACTAAAAGCCCAAAGCCAAAGATCAGGAGTAATACTGGATATGCAATTACTGGAGTTAAAGCCAGTTTCAAGGGATTGGAGATGGCATAACCCAACCAGCCACCACCTTCGCGCATGGCGGTCGCGCCTCTTCCTTCAGAGCCATTTAACATATGTGAAAGACCAGTTGCTGAGATCAATAGCGCCAAAGTTCCGATGGTGATTCGGGCAGTTTCGCGTTTTTGATCGGGGGTACGAAATAATCTAAATGCGAAATAGAGCAGGATTAAGGGTGCAATGAAGCCAATCCGACCGAATCCGCCATAAAAGAAGGAGTAGAGCGCATTGCCAACTGGAGAGTCGGAGTGCATCCAAGTTCCAGCAATTGCGGCAAGTGCCAAAATCACTAGTAGTAAAGCGGCGCCATCTCTTTGATGTGCAGGATCTAAATCACGAGCAGCGCGAGTGGTAAAACGAATTACATTTCCCATGCCCTTTGCAAAAGCGCGCCAAATTTTCGCAAGCACGTTTAAAAACGCGCTCGGAAAGGAGTTCTTTTGTTTACGCTTTGCCACGCGCGAATCCTAGTAATTCGGACAAATCGCCTAGTGTAGGCGCGCCGATTTACGCGCTAATCAAACTTCAATAACTACCGGAACGATCATTGGTTTTCTGCGATGTTCCTGCCCCACCCAATTACCAATTGTCTTTCGGACTACTTGCGAAAGTTGATGTGTGCCATTGGTGCCTTGTGCAACTGCAGCAGCTAGCGCTTTTTCAATACGACTTTTCACTTCATCAAACATTGCCGGGTCTTCATTGAAGCCACGTGCATGAATATCGGGTCCGGCCACAATTGCACCGCGCTGCGAATCGATTACCACCACGACCGAGATAAATCCCTCTTCGCCCAGAATGCGACGATCTTTCAAAGTACTCTCGGTAATTTCACCGATTGATTGGCTGTCGACGTAAACAAAGCCACAAGGAACTGCGCCAGCTACTTGTGCTTTACCTGCTATTAAATCTACGACGATTCCATTCTCAACGATTACGGTGTTATTTCTGGGAACTCCAGTTTGAATCGCCAATTCGCCATTTGCCTTCATGTGGCGCCATTCTCCGTGTATTGGCATCACATTCTTTGGTTTAACCAAGTTATAGCAATAGAGCAATTCTCCGGCCGCTGCATGTCCAGAGACATGTACTAACGCATTGCCTTTATGAACAACCCTTGCGCCAAGTCGCGTTAACTCATTGATCACGCGATAAACCGGTGATTCATTGCCTGGAATCAATGAAGAGGCCAGCACCACGGTATCCCCTGGGCCAACCACGATCGAATGCTCTCCGTAAGCCATGCGAGATAGCGCAGCTAGTGGTTCGCCTTGTGAACCGGTGCAGATCAAAACCACATCATCGCCAAATTTTTCTAGTTCATCTTGTTCTATCAAAACAAAGGCTGGAATATTCAAATACCCCATCTTTGATGCGATCTCCATGTTTCGCACCATGGAGCGACCGATGAAGCAAACTTTCCGTTGATGTAGCGCAGCTAAATCTATGACTTGTTGTACTCGATGAACATGTGATGCAAAAGATGCCACGATTACTCGACGCCTAGTGTTTGCGATGATTCGATCTAGCGTAGGCATGATTTCGCGTTCAGATGGGGTGAACCCTGGGATATCCGCATTCGTTGAGTCAACCAGGAATAAATCAACGCCACTTTCACCAAGTGATGCAAAGCGTCTTAGATCGGTGATTCGATTATCAAGTGGTAGTTGATCCATTTTGAAATCACCGGTATGCAGGATTGTGCCAGCGCCAGTTTTGATTGCAATGGCTAGCGCATCTGGAATTGAGTGATTTACCGCAATCGCTTCGATTTCGAAGTTACCGATCTTTACAGTTTGGCCATCTTTGATCTCACGGGTAACTGCAGAGATTCGATGTTCTCTTAACTTAGCTTCCGTAAGCGCTAAGGTAAGTGGCGAGCCATATACCGGTATATCACCGCGTTCACGAAGTAGATAAGGAACCGCTCCGATATGATCTTCGTGGCCATGCGTTAAGACGATCGCAGTGATGTCATTTAAACGTTCACGAACATAAGAGAAATCAGGCAGAATCAAATCAATTCCGGGCTGGCTCTCCTCTGGAAACAGTACGCCGACATCAACAATCAGTAATTCATTATCGTATTCGTAGACCATCATGTTGCGGCCAATTTCGCCAAGCCCACCAAGTGCGACTAGACGTAGCGCACCTTTATCTAATTTAGATGGCTCGCCTAAGTTGGGATGTGGATGATTACTCATTAAACATTAACACCGCCAGCACGAAGGTCGAGCTTTAGTTGTTCGATCTGCGCTGGAGTGGCATCGACTAAAGGTAAACGGGTATGGCCGCCAGGTAGGCCCATCAAATTGAGCGCGGCTTTGGTAAGAATTGCACCTTGAGTGCGGAAGGTTCCGGTGTAAATCGGGAGAACTTTCTGATGAATCTCTAACGCCTTGGTGGCATTACCTGAGAACCAAGCATCCAGCATCTCTCGAAGGTCACGACCAATGGTGTGGCCACATACACTCACAAATCCAACTGCACCGACTGAGAGCAGTGGTAAATTCAAAATATCATCACCAGAATAAACTGGAATTCCGCTGCGCTTGATTACCCATGAAGTTGAGGCGACATTTCCTTTGGCGTCTTTGAGCGCAACGATGTTCTTATGCTCAGCTAATTTAACGATGGTATCTGGTTCGATCTCTACACCAGTTCGACCTGGAATGTCGTACATCATCACGGGCAGGTCAACCGCGTCAGCGATTGCACGAAAATGCGCTTCAATGCCTGCTTGTGGAGGCTTGTTGTAATAAGGAGTAACCACCAAAAGTCCATCTGCCCCAACTGCTTGAGCATGTAGAGCTTGTTCTACTGAATGTGGCGTCTCGTTATTACCTGCACCGGCAATTACTTTTACCTTGCCACCTACTGCTGCTTTGACTACGCGAATCAATTCATCTTTCTCGTCATCACTGGTAGTTGGCGCTTCACCGGTGGTACCTGAGACCACGATGGCATCATGGCCAGTTGAAACCAAATGCTTGGCGAGAGTCTCAACGCCGGCCCAATCCACCGTTAAATCAGATTTAAAAGGGGTCACCATTGCGGTTATCAATCGACCGAATGGCGGCGTAATCATGCGTCAAAGCCTACTTCTGATTAAGGAGAAACGCGACCTGATTTATTGAAGGCCTCGTGTACCAACGGCATCTTCTCTGCGAAGTGGGCCTCCATCTTCTCGGCCACCATCTCAATCTCTCGTTGTGGGTAGCTTGGAAAGTGTGAATCTTCGTGTGTGGTGCGAAGTGATAAGAAGTTCATAAGCGCACGAGCGTTCATAGTCACATACATAGATGAATATGTGGCAACTGGCAAAGTAGCGCGAGCTACTTCACGGGCGATACCTGCATCCAACATCTTTTGATATGCATCGTAAGCTGCGATGTAAGCCCGCTTCATCTCTGCCACCATCAAGTCATATTGCTCCTGGGTGCCTGGTTCAAATGTGTAATGCCCAGTTTTACCAACTTGAATCAAATTACGATTGCGATTTGGGATATAGAAGACTGGTTTTAATTCACGGTAACGACCAGATTCTTCATTATAAGAAGCGATGCGATGGCGCATAAATTCACGAAATACAAAGATTGGTGCGCTAATAAAGAATGTGAAAGAGGTATGTTCGAAAGGCGAACCGTGGCGTTCGCGAGCTAAGTAATTGATAAGACCTGCGCTACGTTCTGGGTCCTCATTGATCGAATCGATAGATTTTTCTCCAGCCGTTGAGACGCGAGCTGCCCATATGACATCGGCATCACTAGCGCTGCTCTTTACCAACTCGACCGTTACGTCATCGCGGAAGACGATTTCAGAATGTGAACCAGAAGCTGACATACCGCAGACCTTATAGACTCAGGCGCATGTCTTCCATTAACCGCGCCACGTTAAGCAAATCACTTAGCGTGAGTATCGCGGTAGGGGCCTACGGAACTGCCTTTGGTGCCGCTGCCGTCGCTGCTGGATTCTCGGTACTGCAAGCCTGTCTATTGAGTTTGCTCACATTTACCGGCGCATCTCAATTTGCAGTAATCGGAGTAATTGGCGCAGGTGGTAGCGCAATCACCGGAATTGCCACTGCCTCATTATTAGGTTTTAGAAATGCGATCTACTCGATGATTGCAAAACCTATTCTCAATGTTCGCGGTTTCAAAAAGATAGTGGCTATTCAGATCACTATCGATGAATCAATCGCTGTGGCTACCGCCGAAGAGGTTCGCGGAGAAGAGGCGATGCGCCATGGCTTCTGGTTAACCGGTGGCGGGGTCTTCCTCTTCTGGAATCTATTTACCCTGCTTGGAGCACTCGGTGCGCAATCAATTGGAGATCCATCTGCTTGGGGTCTAGATGCTGCAGTTCCCGCGGCATTCCTAGGTTTGGTCTGGCCAAGGTTAAAGGCGAAAAGTGATTATCTATTGGCGCTTACTGCAACTGCGCTGGCATTGGTATTAACTCCACTAGTTCCTGCTGGAATCCCAATTATTGCTACTGCGCTACTTGCAATTCTATTTGCCAGGTTTACCAGGAATCAATCATGAACCAATTTTGGATGGCAACCATCGGTACCTCGGTACTGGCATTCTTAATTAAATACTCTGGAACTTTGATCCCAAGTAGGGTTTTGGAAAGTGACTCAGTGCGAAAGATCAATGCTCTGCTGCCAATTGCGATGTTAAGTGCGCTTGTTGCAGTACAAGCATTTGCTATTAAAAAAGAGTTGCTGATCGATCATCGCGCAGTTGGTCTCTTGGTTGCTGCTATCGCTTTAAGACTAAAGGCCGGCTTCCCAGTTGTCGTGGGTAGCGCGGCCTTAGTTTCAGCACTTATTGTGCGGTTAACTTGAGTTTTAGCTTAGATAATCTTTAGCTCTTCAAGCTTCTTACGTAGATCTGGATCTGATGGCTCAGTCATATGGGTGCCATCTGGGAAGACAATTACAGGGATGCTCTGGGCGCCCTTATTGATCTCGATGACTTTCTCCATTTGAGTTGGGTCCTTCTCCACATCAACTAAGTTGTAAGAGACATTTAACTCTGCGAGTAAGCGCTTTGAACGACGGCAATCGCCACACCAATCTGCGCCATACATCGTGATTCCGTTATTTTCGCTCATAAGAATTTCTCCAATCCAATCGTTAACCCTGGTTTCTTGACGATCTCGCGACAGCCAAGCAGAACTCCTGGCATAAAACCTACTCGGTCTAATGAATCATGGCGAATCGTGAGCGTCTCGCCAAGTCCACCAAATAGAACTTCTTGATGAGCTACCAATCCACGTAGCCGTACCGAATGAATAGGTACATCCCCGATCTTTGCGCCACGTGCGCCTGCTAGCCCACTATTAGTGGCATCTGGTTGCTTCTGCATCGCAGAACGCGCTTGATTGATCAACTCTGCAGTACGCGCTGCAGTACCAGATGGTGCATCAACTTTATTTGGGTGATGCAGCTCGATAATTTCGACAGATTCAAAATATGGCGCGGCTTGTTTTGCAAACTCCATCATCAATACCGCTCCGATAGCAAAATTTGGTGCGATAAAGACTCCGACATTCGGATGGCTAGCTAACCATCCTTCGACTTTGGCGATCTTGCCGGCATCAAAACCAGTGGTGCCTACTACTACATTAATGTCATTAGAGATTAAAAATTCTAGATTCTGCATCACGCTATCGGGATGCGTGAAATCAACAACTACATCTGCACCTTTTACTTTATCAAGTGAAAAATCTGCATCACTTAAATCTAGAGCAGTATGAAGCTGTAGATCGGCTGCGCCCTCGACTGCTTTGACCACTTCGGAACCCATGCGCCCTTTTGCGCCAAGCACAGATACTTTGATCATGCTCACTTTAAAATCCCTTCGAATTCAGCGGTAATTCTCGCACTATCTTTAAATGGCCCTGCAAGGCCAAGGGTAAGCGGTCTTACGAAGAATTCGCGAGCAATTTCCTCGACGCCTTCTTTGGTTACCTCTTTTAGCTCAGCCATCATCTCATCTGGACTCTTGGCATAGCCATCCCAAACTTCCGCGCTACCGATACGGTCCATGCGATAGGCCGAATCTTCACCAGCCAGTAATACGCCAGCGCGCACGGCGTTCATGCCACGATTGAATTCCTCATCGGTGATGCCATTATCTGCAACATCTTGGAGGATTTCACGAGCAAGTTTCACCACTTCCGTTGATTTATCTGGAGCGCAACCAGCATAAATTGCAAAATAACCACTGCCTACATATCGGCGTACCAATCCATCTACCGAATAGACCAAACCACGTTTCTCACGAATCTCTTGAAACAATCGGGAGGACATGCCACTACCAATTGCGATAGTTAGCACCTTTAGCGCAACCGATCTTGGGTCATTACGACCGATCGCCTCTAACCCTAGAAATAGATTGCACTGTTCGAACTGTCCATTATGAACTTTCACCTTTGTAGCGGGTTTAGGCGTGAACGAACGGTAATCGCGTGCCTTTGGCGACTTCTTGCCCGTTAAGAAACTATCTCTTTCAAGATTCTGCTTCACCAAATCTACAAAGTGGTCGTGATTGATATTTCCAGCCGCACTTACCACCATTGAATCTGCCAAATAATTACGTTTGTAATAATCAAAGATCTGATCGCGAGTAATCGCACTCATTGAATCTTTGGTACCAAGAATTGAGATTCCAAGTGGATGTTCGCCCCAGAATGCACTACCAAAAGCCTCTTCCGCACAATCTTGGGGATCATCATCACGCATCGCCATCTCTTGGAAGACCACATTTCGTTCGGTCTCAAATTCACTCTCGGTAACCACTGCGCTTGTGATGACATCGCTAAGCACATCGACTGCAAGTGGCAGATCTTCATCTACGACCTTGGCATAGAAACTGGTGAATTCGTTGGTGGTATAGGCATTAATGCCACCACCTAGATTCTCAATTGATGAGGAGATCTCTTTGGCGCTACGGCGCGAAGTACCTTTGAAAAGCACATGCTCTAAAAAGTGAGAGGCACCAGCTTCTGCTGGCGCCTCATCACGTGAACCTATATTTACAAAGTAACCTACGGAAGCACTTCGAACTGTGGCATCGGTATCAGTGATGATACGTAAGCCACAATCTAATGTGGTTCTGTTAATCACTCAGATTTCGCTGCTTCTGCGGCGCTACCTTCTAAGACTGGTACTAGAGATAGCTTGCCCTTTGGATCGATCTCTGCGATCTCAACTTGGACCTTATCTCCGACCTTCATGACATCTTCGATGTTCTCAATGCGCTTTCCACCATGCATCTTGCGGATTTGGGATACATGTAGCAAGCCATCTTTGCCTGGCAGTAAAGATACGAAGGCACCGAATTGCGCCAACTTCACTACGGTACCTAAGTAACGCTCGCCTACTTCTGGCATGGTCGGGTTAGCGATTGCATTGATCTGGGCCTTAGCCGCATCTGCTGAAGTGCCGTCAGTTGCGCCGATGTAGATCGTGCCATCATCTTCGATCGAGATCTCTGCACCAGTCTCTTCTTGAATTTGATTGATTACCTTGCCCTTAGGCCCGATAACTGCACCAATCTGATCGACTGGGATCTTGATTGAGATGATGCGAGGTGCAAGTGGTGACATCTCATCTGGAGAGTCGATCGCTTCAGCCATCACATCGAGAATTGCAAGACGAGCTTCTTTTGCTTGATGTAGCGCACCAGCAAGAACTGAGGCAGGAATTCCATCCAACTTGGTATCAAGCTGCAAGGCAGTTACGAAATCTTTAGTTCCGGCGACCTTGAAATCCATATCTCCAAATGCATCTTCTGCGCCCAAGATATCGGTTAGCGCGACATATTCAGTCTTGCCATCGACATCATCTGAGATCAGACCCATCGCGATACCGGCAACTGGGGCTTTTAATGGCACACCAGCATTTAATAGTGAAAGGGTTGAAGCGCAAACAGATCCCATCGAGGTGGAACCATTTGAACCTAAAGCTTCGGATACTTGGCGAATTGCATATGGAAACTCTTCACGAGTTGGCAATACCGGAACCAAGGCACGCTCGGCAAGCGCACCATGTCCGATTTCGCGACGCTTCGGTGTACCCACGCGACCAGTTTCACCAGTTGAATATGGTGGGAAGTTGTAATTGTGCATATAACGCTTATGAGTCTCTGGACTCAAAGTGTCTAGCTGCATCTCCATCTTCAACATATTCAAAGTGGTAACTCCGACGATCTGAGTCTCGCCACGTTCGAAGATGGCAGAGCCATGTACGCGTGGAATTACTTCCACTTCTGCAGAGAGCGGACGAATATCACGAAGTCCGCGACCGTCGATACGAATCTTGTCACGCAACACACGTTGACGGACCAATTTCTTGGTCAATGATCGAAGCGCTGCTGATACTTCCTTTTCGCGACCTTCAAATTGTGCAGATAGTTTCTCAACTATAGATTTGTTGATCTCATCCAACTTAGATTCACGCTCTTGCTTACCAGCGATAGTTAGCGCATCAGCTAGTGACTTCTTCGCCTCAGCTTCTACCGCTTCGTATACATCAGCTTGATAATCCAGGAAGACTGGGAACTCTGCAGTTGGCTTTGCTGCCACCTTTGCAAGCTTCATCTGTGCTTCGCAAAGTTGCTTGATAAATGGCTTAGCTGCATCAAGTCCAGCCGCCACAATCTCTTCAGTTGGCGCAGTTGCACCACCCTTGATTAGCTCAATGGTTCTAGAAGTTGCTTCTGCTTCCACCATCATGATTGCGACATCGCCATCTGCGATTCTGCCTGCAACCACCATGTCGAATACTGCATTTTCAACTTGTGAGTGATTTGGGAAAGCCACCCATTGACCATCAATTAACGCAACGCGCACGCCACCTACTGGACCTGCGAAAGGTAGACCAGCTAATTGGGTGGACATTGATGATGCATTGATTGCGATCACGTCATACATGTGATCTGGGTGCAATGCCATCACGGTTACGACGATCTGTACTTCGTTACGAAGTCCTTTAACGAATGATGGGCGAAGTGGTCTATCAATCAAACGACAGGTCAGAATCGCCTCTTCAGTTGGGCGACCTTCCCGGCGGAAGAAAGATCCTGGGATTTTTCCAAGTGAATACATACGCTCTTCGACATCCACTGTAAGTGGGAAGAAGTCGAATTGGTCTTTCGGTGACTTTGAAACAGTGGTTGCAGATAGCAACATGGTCTCATCATCTAAATAAACGGTTGCGCAACCTGCTGCTTGCTGTGCCAAACGGCCAGTTTCGAAACGAATCTCGCGCTTTCCAAATTTTCCGTTGTCTATAACTGCAACGGCATGCTTAACGTCTTGACCCTCCATGGGTCGCTCCATTCTCTTCTAACCCACGGGCGACGAGAGAAATGAATCTACGATCGAAGTTCACGAAAAGCGTTTCGTAAACCACTACCGGAGACCATAACTTACGTCCCCGTAGGTTTTAGTTGTTTATCGGCGGATGCCGAGTTTTTCAATAATTGCGCGGTAGCGATTGATGTCGGTCTTTGCAAGGTATTGCAAAATACGACGACGCTGACCTACAAGTAGTAACAATCCACGACGGTTGTGGTGATCATTCTTGTTGGTCTTTAGGTGCTCGGTTAGGTCATCAATACGCTTTGAAAGTAGCGCGACCTGAGCCTCTGGGCTACCGGTGTCTGACTGCGAAGCGCCATATTGCGCGACGATTTTCTTCTTTGCATCTGGTGTTAGCGCCATTTGGCACTCCTTCTTTTTCTTTAGTGTTAAAGCCAGGTGGTTCGGTCTGACACACGATCCACGATTTTCTGCACTTTAAGCCTTCGAATTCTAATTTAAAGCTCTCAATAAGGCGAATCGAGCATTTTGTAGCCTCAATTATTGGCTATTTGTTAGCTATTTGCTGGTTAATTCGCGGGCTTGATCGCAATCAATTTTCATTTGGGCAAGTAGCGGTGCTAATCCATCAAATTTGATGGTCTCACGAAGTCGCCAACCAAAGATGATTTTTGCGCTCTGGTCATAAAGATTTAAACCTTCTTGATCGAGTGCATATGCTTCAACTTGGCGAGCTCTGATGCCTTCAAATGTTGGATTTGTGCCAATAGAGATCGCGGCCGGCCATCTTTGGTTTTCCACTTCCAGCCAACCTGCATAAATTCCATCAGCTGGAATCGTCCAATTGCCGCTTAAGCCTAAGTTAGCCGTCGGATAGCCAATTTCGCGACCACGCTTCTCGCCATGAACCACGATTCCTTCTAATGTAAATTTATGGCCAAGCAAGAGATTAGCTAATTCAATATCACCTTCAAAGATCAAATTGCGAATTCGAGTAGATGAAATCACACCGTTGCTCTCTTGGAGATTATGTACCTCTACCTGGAAGCCATAGTTCTTGAGATCTTCAGCTTTGCCAGCAGCATTTTTGCCATAGGTGAAATTGGTGCCAACTACCACCGCTTTAGATTCCAATTGGTTGATTAATACTTTATTAACAAATTCTTCAGGTGTTAAGTTTGCAAATTCTTTGTCAAAATCGATAACCACGACCGCATCTGCACCATTATTTAAAAGCAGATTGATACGCGCATCCAATGAGGTTAAATGAGTTGGCGCTTTATCGGGCGCAAAGAGAGTGGTGGGGTGCGGCTCGAAAGTCATTGCTATTACGGGGTTACCAAATTTCTGGGCATCCTGAAGCAATTGTTGATGGCCCACGTGGACGCCATCAAAATTACCAATGACAACGGTGCCGCCTTTGATCGGCATAGGTTTCCAGGAGAGGCGCATTTAACTATTTTACAAAGACCGTAAAGGGCTTTGCGCTCCCCTCTTTATCTTCTAGCAGTGCCGCCAAAGTTCCATCTGGTGCAATTGCAGCAACGATTCCAGGAGTTCCGGTGGCTTCAAGGCTTCGTCCAAATCTAAGCTGGGCAACCTCTGCCTCCGTTAATTTGCGTGGCGTGAATAATTTAGCTGCAACCTCTGCGATATCAAGTAATTTTCCAGCCATAGTTAAATCAAAGATCCCAACTTGGGTACGGCGCAGTGAAGTTAAATGTCCACCACAGTCGCGGGCAATTGCACGGATATAAGTTCCTGCGCTGCAAGTAACTGAGATCTCGACCTCATCGCCATGTATTGCGTTGATTTTTAATTCATAGATTTCAACTTCGCGGGGTGGAATGTCGACTTCGACCCCTTCGCGCACCAAGTCGTATGCGCGTTTGCCATCTATTCGAATTGCTGAGACCTTCGATGGTTTCTGCATGATCTTGCCACTTTGTTTTGCAAAGGCGGCTGGGATATCTACAGGAATTTCAGTGGTTCCGATTACTTCACCCTCTTTGTCATCGGTGGATGTCAAGATTCCTAGTTTTACCGTAGCCTCATATTTCTTTACACCAGCAGTTATGTATTGCAACAATCGGGTGCCATCGCCAACGCCAAGAACTAAGACGCCAGTTGCCATCGGATCTAGAGTTCCGGCATGGCCAATTTTTCGAGTGTTTAAATCTTTTCTAGCTTTGGCAACCACATCGTGGCTAGTAACGCCACCAGGTTTATCAATTACTAAGAAACCGTTATTCACGTGGCTTTGGTTGCTTATAGGCATCCTCAACCACAGGCTTTGCCTTCTCTGCCAAATGCGCAATCTCTTCATCATGCTTGCGGATTTCAGAGAGCAGTGACTCCATCTGCTGAGCCGCTTCGGGAAGTGCATCGCTAAAGAATTCCAGAGTAGGTGTGATTCGAGTCCCGAGTTCATGGCCAACTGCAGATCTCAATAAACCTTTTGCAGATTCAAGGGCCGCTTTGGTCTTTGCTTGTTGATCGTGATCGCCGAAGACGGTGTAGAAGATAGATGCGTTCTGAAGGTCGCCGGTTACGCGCACATCAGTGATCGTGACAAATCCAAGACGCGGATCTTTGACTTTAGTCTCTAAAGTCCTTGCCACTACAACTTTTATGCGGTCTGCGACCTTTTCAGAACGTACGGACATTTAAGCACGCTTCTTTTCCTGCATCTCGAAGACTTGGACGATGTCTCCGATGGCGATCTCTTTGTATCCAACTCCGATACCGCACTCGTAACCTTCACGAACTTCGGTGGCATCCTCTTTGAATCGCTTCAAAGAATCGACCGTTAAATCATCTGCAACTACGGTGCCACCGCGAAGTACTCGAGCTTTAGCGTTACGTCGGATAATTCCATCTTGGACGATTGATCCTGCGATTAAGCCAGCCTTTGAAGACTTAAAGATCTCGCGAACTTCAGCGTTACCAATAACAGCTTCTTCATACTCAGGCTTCAACATACCCTTTAGTGATAATTCAATATCTTCGATGGCTTTGTAGATCACTGAGTAGAAACGAACTTCCACACCTTCCGCATCTGCGTATTGGGCAGTTGCGATTTCAGGTTTGACGTTAAAGCCAATCACGACTGCAGTCGAGGCTGAGGCCAAGGTGATATCAGATTTGGTAATCGCACCAACACCGCGGTGAATTACGCGAAGATCCACTTCTGCGCCGACATCAAGCTGCATCAGGGCATCTTCTAGCGCTTCTACCGAACCAGATACGTCGCCCTTGATGATCAGGTTCAAAGTAGAGATCTTGGATTGCTCCATGAAATCTTCCAGTGAAACTTTCTTACGCGCCTTTGCAAGTTGCGCATTACGCTCTGCAGCTTGGCGCTTCTCTGCGATCTGACGGGCGGTGCGATCTTCCTCAGCAACTAAGAATGTGTCTCCAGCATCTGGAACTGAGGTAAAACCCAGAACCTGCACTGGACGAGATGGTCCTGCAGTTTCGACATTGTTTCCGAATTCATCGAGCATTGCGCGAACACGACCGAATGATCCGCCAGCGACAATTGCATCTCCGACATTTAAAGTTCCACGTTGTACTAGAACTGTCGCAACTGGACCACGACCGCGATCTAGGTGCGCTTCGATGGCCACGCCACGGGCATCATCATCAGCGACTGCACGTAGATCGATAGCTGCATCTGCCGTTAGCAGAATTGCATCAATAAGTTCATTGATTCCTTTACCCGCTTTGGCTGAGACATCTACGAAGATGGTATCTCCGCCGTACTCCTCTGCGATCAAGTTGTATTCAGTTAATTGTTGGCGAACCTTTGCTGGGTTGGCATCTTCTTTATCAACCTTGTTGACCGCCACCACAATTGGAACATCGGCTGCTTGCGCATGGTTTAGCGCTTCAATAGTTTGAGGCATCACGCCATCATCTGCCGCCACTACCAACACCGCGATATCGGTGACTTTGGCACCGCGAGCGCGCATTGCAGTAAAGGCCTCGTGACCTGGAGTATCGATAAAGGTAATTGCACGATTTAAGCCATTATGGTCATGATGGATCTGATACGCGCCAATATGCTGGGTTATTCCGCCAGCCTCAGTTTTGATAACTTCAGTCTGACGAATCGCATCTAGCAATCTGGTCTTACCGTGATCTACGTGTCCCATCACCGTTACAACCGGTGGACGCGCTTCTAGATTATCGGCATCTAGGTCTTCTAGCTCTGCCCCCAAATCGATATCAAATGATTGCAAGATCTCGCGATCTTCATCTTCTGGAGAGACGATCTGGATTACATAACCAAGTTCACTGCCAAGAATCGCAAAAGTATCATCATCTACCGATTGAGTGGCGGTAACCATCTCGCCTAATTGGAATAGCGCTTGGACCAATTGTGCTGCATCGCAATTTATGCGCTCTGCAAAATCAGAGAGCGATGAACCGCGTCGCATACGAATTACGGTGGTGCCATCACCACGCGGAACTTTTACGCCGCCAAGAGTTGGCGCTTGCATGTTCTCGAAATCATCACGCAACGCTTTCTTACTCTTTTGTTTATTGCTCTTCTTTGATCCACCTTTTCCAAATGCGCCAGCGGTATTACCGCGACCACCTGGACCTGGACGACCACCTGGACCTGGACGACCTGGAAAACCTGGACGTTGTCCGCCAGGTGCACTGCCAGTTCCTCCTGGTTTATAAGGAGAACCACCTGCAGGTGCGCCGGGTCTGCCACCTTGTTGTGGTCTTGCTGCAAACCCTGGACGTTGTCCACCTGGTCCGCCGGAACCACCTTGTTGTGGTCTTGCTGCAAAACCTGGACGTTGTCCACCTGGTCCGCCAGGTCTACCACCTGGACGTGGTTGTTCACCTGGACGAATTGGTCTTGGTGGACGTTGTGGTGGACGTGGCATCGCAGTGCCAAAAGGATTATTACCTGCTGCACGTTGTGGTGGACGTGGCATCGCAGTGCCAAAAGGATTATTACCACCTGGTCTTGGTGTTGCTTGTGGTTTTGATGCATCACCAGAAGATTGTGGAGTTGGCGCAGGTCTAGCTGCAGGTTTTGGTTCTACCGCTTTCAACGTTTCGAGATTAACGCCAAGTTCGGCCGCTAACTCTGCTGCAAGTTTATGATCGATCTGATCTGCACCATCATCGCCAACTTTTTTCTTTGGAGCAGCTTTCTTGGCAGCTACCTTCTTGACGGGTTTCTTCTCTTCACCGGCATCGCCAACTGGCTTTGCATCTGGGAAGGCCTCAATCAGACGGCGCGCAACCGGCGGTTCGATTGTTGATGACGCGCTCGTAACGAACTCGCCCATCTCTTTTAACTTAGCAAGGACGACCTTGCTCTCCATACCGAGTTGCTTTGCTAACTCGTGTACACGGATTTTTGCCACTTTTCTCCTTCGTGGTCTCCGTGTATCTGGACACGCGGAAACCTATCCTTTAATCCTCATGACTGAGTTTCTTGAGCGGTGCTCATTAGCGTGTCATTTTCTTTCGATTCCTTACTAGTAATTCCTGATTTTTTTGGTGGAACATTTGGTGGAACAAGCGGAAGTCTAGCAGTGGTTATTGCGCAGGGCTATCTGAGTGAATATCTATACGCCAACCCGTTAAACGCGCTGCTAACCGTGCATTCTGGCCATCTTTTCCGATGGCAAGGGATAGTTGATAATCCGGAACCACTACTTTCGCGCTTCGCATAGCCTCATCGACAACTACAACGCTTGAAACCTTTGCGGGGGCCAAGGCATTTGCTACATAGATAGCTGGGTCCTCTGAGTAATCGACGATATCGATCTTCTCTCCGTGTAACTCATCCATAACCGCTCTAGCTCGCGCACCCATCGGTCCGATCAAAGCTCCCTTAGCGGAGACGCCTGAACGATGTGAACGCACCGAGATTTTGGTGCGATGGCCAGCTTCACGGGCAATTCCCATAATCTCAACGATCCGCTCTTTGATCTCGGGAACTTCAAGTGCAAATAATTGTTTTACCAAGGCTGGGTGCGAACGTGAAAGCGTGATCTCTGGTCCGCGCATTCCTTGTTTTACATCAACCACAAAACACTTGATTCGATCTCCATGTTCGAACCTCTCACCGGGTACCTGCTCCTGTGGCGGAACTTTGCCTTCAGTTCTTCCTAAATTTACATAGATCATCTTTGAATCTCGACCTTGTTCTACAGTCCCAGAGATCACATCGCCAACATTTGTAGAGAGTTCGCCAACGATCGCCGCATCCTTGCTCTGGCGCATATATTGTTTAAT
>JBJTHJ010000058.1:0-4462 GCA_046094385.1 Candidatus Nanopelagicaceae bacterium | reverse complement strand
GAATTGCCGTTGAATACAAAGGTGCAACCACTCCAGCTCCAGATAATCGGAGGGCGTACAAGTGACGACCTTTGATTCTAAATTTGATCCTAAATTTGAACCTAAATTTGATCCATATGCATCAGCTCGCGAAACTACCGAAGGTACTGTCTATTCTGTAACTGGTGGTGACTGGGATCAATTAGCTGCCGAAATTGGTTCATTAAAAGAAGAGAAGATCGTGGTCAATATGGGGCCACAACACCCTTCAACTCACGGAGTGCTTCGATTAGTACTTGAACTAGAGGGCGAGACTGTCTCCGAAGTTCGTTGCGGAATCGGTTATCTACATACTGGCATTGAGAAGAACGCTGAGTATCGCACTTGGACTCAGGCCACCACATTTGTAACTCGTATGGATTACTTGTCACCACTATTTAATGAGACTGCCTACTGCTTAGGCGTTGAAAAACTTTTGAATATCACCGATCAAGTTCCAGAGCGAGCGTCAGTTATCCGTGTACTGATGATGGAGCTAAATCGCATCTCATCACATATGGTCGCGCTTGGTACCGGTGCGCTTGAACTTGGTGCAATGTCCCCAATGTTCTTTGCTTTCCGTGAGCGCGAGAAGGTACTTAGTACCTTTGAAATGATCTCTGGACTACGCATGAATATGGCATATGTGCGACCAGGTGGCGTAGCGCAAGATATTCCAGATGGCACCGTCCAACATCTTCGCGAATTAGTTAAGGATCTTCGTAAGAATTTCAAAGATAATGCAGATTTATTGATTGGCAATTCAATCTGGATGAAGCGCACCGAAGGCATCGGCTATTTGGATCTTGCTGGCTGCACTACTTTGGGAATTACTGGCCCGGTACTTAGATCGACAGGTCTACCTTGGGATCTTCGAAAGGTTCAGCCATATTGCGGATACGAGAATTACGAATTTGATGTAGTAACTGCCGATACTTGCGATGTTTATGGCCGTTTCTTAATTCGTATGAACGAGCTAGAACAATCACTTCGAATCATCGAACAAGCTTGCGACAAACTAGATAAATTAAATGGCGCACCGGTAATGGTGGCTGATAAGAAAATCGCTTGGCCAGCTCAACTTTCAATTGGCGCAGATGGCATGGGTAATTCGCTAAATCACATCCGAGAAATCATGGGTAACTCCATGGAGGCATTGATTCATCACTTCAAATTGGTCACTGAAGGTTTCCGAGTACCTGCAGGTCAGGCTTACGCTGCGGTGGAATCGCCACGTGGCGAGCTTGGTGCGTATGTGGTCTCAGATGGCGGCACTCGTCCATACCGTGTTCACTTCCGCGAACCATCTTTCAATAATTTGCAATCGACTTCCGCGATGTGCGAAGGCTCAATGGTCGCAGACATCATTGGTGCGGTTGCTTCAATCGATCCAGTAATGGGAGGCGTCGATCGCTGATGTTTAACGAACAAGATCTCGCAATTATGGATTCGATCATCTCGCGCTATCCACGTAAGCGTTCGGCAATCATGCCGCTTTTGCACTATGTGCAATCCAAAGCTGGTTATGTAACAAATGAAGGTATCGAACTGATCTCACAGAAACTAGATATCGAGACCGCCGAAGTTACCGCCGTTTCCACCTTTTATACCCAATATTTGAAGCATCCAGCAGGCGAATACCACATCGGTGTCTGCATCAATACATTATGCGCAGTCATGGGCGGAGATGCGATCTGGGAGAGCGTTACCGAACATCTAGGAATCGGTGATCATGAAGTTACTGCAGATGGAAAAGTTTCTCTAGAGCGCATCGAATGCAATGCCGCTTGTGATTATGCGCCGGTGGTAATGGCCAATTGGGAGTTCTACGACAATATGACGCCACAGAAGACCAAAGATCTAGTAGATGGTGCAAGAGGTGGCAATCCACCGGCACCATCTCGTGGCCCAAAGAAGTTACCAACCTTCAAAGAGAACTCAAGAGTTCTGGCTGGCCTTGATGATGGTTTGGCAAATGAAGGTGTTCAAGCAGGAGCTGCGACTTTACTTGGATTGAAGTTAGCCAAGGAGGGCAAATAATGTTAAAGCCTGTTCTTAGCGCTCATTGGGACGAAGAAGATTCCTTTACCATCGAAGGTTACAGACGCCATGGTGGTTATGACGCCGCAAAGAAGGCGTTATCTATGGATCCAGATTCGGTGATTCAACTTGTTAAAGATTCAGGTTTACGTGGTCGCGGCGGTGCAGGTTTTCCAACTGGTATGAAGTGGGGTTTCATCCCGCAGAACGACGGTAAAGATCATTATTTGGTGGTTAACGCCGACGAATCAGAGCCAGGTACTTGTAAGGATATGCCGTTACTACTTGCCAATCCGCATGTGCTTATCGAAGGCATGATTATTGCTTCTTATGCAATTCGTGCAAAACATGCCTTCGTATATTTACGTGGTGAAGTTGCTCATGTTGCTCGCCGAATGAATATGGCGATCCAAGATGCTTATAAAGCAGGTTTTCTAGGCAAAGGAATTTTCGGAACAAATTTTGATCTGGAGTTAACTTTACATATTGGCGCTGGTGCTTACATCTGCGGCGAGGAGACAGCGTTACTTGATTCGCTTGAAGGGTTCCGTGGCCAACCACGTTTGCGCCCACCATTTCCAGCAATCGCGGGGCTATATGCCCTACCGACGGTAGTAAATAACGTCGAATCCATCGCCTCAGTTCCCGCAATCGTGGCAAATGGCGCCGAGTGGTACCAACAATTTGGCACTGAAAAATCCAAAGGCATGACGCTCTATTCACTCTCTGGACATGTCACAAATCCAGGGCAGTTTGAAGCGCCACTTGGAATTACATTGCGCCAATTACTTGAGATGTCTGGTGGAGTTCGTGCTGGTCATAAGTTGAAGTTCTGGACACCAGGTGGATCTTCGACACCAATGTTTACCGATGAACATTTGGATGTGCCACTTGATTACGAAGGCGTTGGCGCTGCAGGTTCGATGCTTGGCACCAAAGCGTTGCAGATTTTCGATGAGACCACCTGTGTGGTTCGTGCCGTACTTCGTTGGACTGAGTTCTACAAACATGAATCTTGCGGAAAATGCACTCCTTGCCGTGAAGGTACTTGGTGGTTGGTCCAAGTTCTGCGCAACATCGAAACTGGCACCGGTACCGAAGCAGATCTAGATAAGTTATTGGATCTCTGCGACAACATCATGGGGCGTTCGTTCTGCGCACTGGCAGATGGCGCAGTTAGCCCGATCGCATCATCCATCAAATATTTCCGTGACGAGTACCTTGCTCACGTTACCAATAAGGGTTGCCCATTTGATCCGGTCGCATCCACCTTGTTTGCAAGCACTTCAGGAGATCGCGCATGACGACCCAAGCTGAGAGACCTGCAGTGGAAGCGGTCGAAACTATCTCTGTGGTCATCGATGGTTTCGAAGTCTCGGTACCAAAAGGAACTTTGGTCATTCGAGCTGCAGAGAAACTCGGTATCCAAATTCCACGCTTTTGCGATCACCCACTCTTGGATCCAGTTGGTGCATGTCGCCAATGTTTAGTGGATATTGAAATAAATGGTCGTAAGTTTCCTAAACCACAAGCTTCATGCACCATTCCAGTTGAACCTGGCATGATCGTAAACACCCAATTGACTTCGCCAGTTGCTGATAAGGCGCAACAGGGCATCATGGAGTTCTTGTTGGTAAACCACCCGCTTGATTGCCCAGTTTGCGATAAGGGCGGAGAGTGTCCGCTACAGAATCAGGCGATGAGCAATGGTCGCGCTGAATCGCGATTTGAAGGCTATAAGCGCACCTTTGAGAAGCCAATCAACATTTCATCACAAGTACTACTAGATCGCGAACGCTGCGTACTTTGTGCGCGTTGCACTCGCTTTGCAGATCAAATTGCAGGTGATCGTTTCATCACGCTCAATCATCGCGGCGCATTACAACAAGTTGGCATCTACGAAGAGAAGCCATTCGAATCATATTTCTCTGGAAACACAGTGCAAATTTGTCCAGTGGGTGCGTTAACAGGTGCGACCTATCGATTCCGCGCTCGTCCATTTGATCTGGTATCCACCCCATCTGCTTGCGAACACTGCGCATCAGGTTGCGATATGCGCACCGATGTTCGACGTGGAAAGACGTTACGACGTCTGGCAGGTGATGATCCATCTGTAAACGAAGAGTGGAATTGCGATAAAGGTCGTTGGGCATTCAAATATGTAACAGCACCGGATCGAATCACCAATCCACTTATTAGAAATGCAGCCGGAGAGCTGGTTCCAGCATCATGGCCGGAGGCGTTGGCAGCAGCAGCGGCAGGCTTGACTGCAGGTCGTGCGGCAGTTTTAGTTGGCGGACGAACCACAGTCGAAGATGCATATGGTTATGCGAAATTCGCACGCGTCACACTTGGCACCAACGATATTGATTTTAGATCCAGAGTAGCTACCGAAGAAGAGCGA